>JANOBO010000064.1:0-25814 GCA_031411695.1 Verrucomicrobiaceae bacterium | reverse complement strand
AAGACGGCAGGTATCACAAACGCCAGCCACAGCGCCTCCCCTCGCGTGAGTGATGGCAAACGCGGCCGAAACACGCCGTCGTAATGCGCGAAGCCCGCCGCCGCGCCCGCGACGCACAGACAGATGACGGAGTCCGCAACGAGCGGCGGCAATTGGAGTGATTTACGCAGGAGGAACAGAAACGGGATGACGCACAAAGTGAGAGCACCGGAAATCGGCTGCGCCAGAGTCTTCGACACTTTCAGCGCCAGCAGACAGTGTTGGATGAGCAGTGCTGCGGGAAGCAGGACAAGCAGGGCAAAGGCCAAGCCGCCGAGGCCTTCCTTGATTCCTCCGGCGAGGACAAACCACACCACGCCGAACCACAACAAAAGCTTTGCGGTGCGCCGCGTGGCCGCCTCGCCTGCAACGCCCCACCAAGCCGCCTTCAAGGCGTCGGCCACAGGTCTCACTGCGGGCAAGGGGACGGAGGCGCTTTCGTTCATCAACGTTGATCGGGTGGGACGGACCACTTGGTTCTAGCGGCGCACCATCCACGTGCCGAGCACCAGAACGTCCATCTTCGTGCGCAGGAAGCAGTCGAGCGCTTCCTGCGGGCGGCAGACCACAGGCTCGTTTTCGTTGAAGCTGGTATTCAGCACCATGGGCACTCCGGTGAGGTCGCGGAAGGCGCTGATGAGGCGGTGATAGAGGGGGTTGGTCTCGCGGTGCACCGTTTGCAACCGGCCGGATCCGTCCACATGCGTGGTGCAGGGGACCAGGGCCCGCTTCTCCTCGCGAACCTGAAACACCTGCATCATGAAGGGGACGTCATCCTCAGTCTCGAACCACGCCGCAGTCTCCTCGCGAAGGATCGACGGTGCGAATGGGCGGAAGGACTCGCGTCGCTTGATCTTGAGATTGAGGATGTCCTTCATGTCGGCCCGCCGTGGATCGCCGAGGATGGAGCGGTTCCCGAGCGCACGGGGCCCCCACTCCAGCCGTCCTTGAAACCAGCCGATGACCTTGCCCTCGCTGATCGCCTGGGCGGTGGCCTTGCAGAGGTGATCGGGGTCGCGGAATTCCGTCACCGTGCAACCTGCCGCGCGGATTGAATCAGCCTGGGCGTCGAGCAGAGCCTTGTTTTCCGCGTCGGTAGATTCCGGGCCGTAATACGCATGGCTCATGTGAAAGCGCGGCGAGGTTTCGCCGAGTTGTTGTGCGGCGATCAGCGCTGCGCCGATGGCGCCGCCCGCATCGCCTGCGGCGCTCTGAATGTACACGTGCTTGAATGGGGTGTGGCGGTACACTTTTCCATTGGCCACGGAATTCATGCCACAGCCTCCGGAGATGGTCAGGTTCTCGCCGCCATGCTTTTCATGCAGCGTGTTGCAGAGGTGGAAGAAGGCCTCCTCATACATGGCCTGCACGCTGCGGGCCAGATCCTTGTGACGCTGGGTGAGCGGCTCATCCTTCTTGCGCGTCGGGCCGAGCAGCACCTCCAACTCCGGTGAGAACATGATGCCGCAGTCAGGCGACCCGTTGTCCCAGGTGTAGTTCACGCTTTCCCGATGATGACGAAAGTACTTGAGCTCCAACTCGAAACCGCCGTCACTTTTCAGGCGCACAATTTTGCGCATGAGGTCGAGGTGCTTTGGCTCGCCGTACGGCGCGAGGCCCATCACCTTGTACTCATCGCCGTAGTGCGGAAAGCCGAGCCACTGCGTGAGCGCGGAGTAAAAGATGCCAAGCGAGTGGGGAAAATAGACACGGCCCTCGATGTCGATCTTGCCGCCCGTTCCTTTGCCCCAGGCGGCGGAGGCAAAGTCGCCCATTCCATCCACTGAAACATTGATGGCGTCCTTGAAAGGGCTGCACAGATACGAAGAGGCCAAGTGGGTCAGGTGGTGTTCGATGTGATGCACCTCGGCTTTCATCGTCTGACCCGGGAAGGCTTCGGCGATGGAGTCGCGCACGGACTTCGTCTGCGCCCGTTTCCTCAGCCGCTCAAACACCAATTTGAGATCGGGACGCCTGCGCAGGATGAAAAGCAGGCGGCGGAGGTTGTTCACCTTCGGATTGAGATTGATGGCGATGTGCTCCAGATCGCCAAACTTTAGGCCCGCCTCCTTGAGGCAATACTCCATCGATTGGGTGGGGAGCCCAGCCCAATGCTTGATGCGCCGGAATCGCTCTTCTTCCACTGCGGCGACGAGCTTTCCGTCGCGGACGATGGCGGCGGACGAGTCACCGTGATAGGCATTGATGCCGAGGACAATCATGGGCTTTTTGGGGCGCTAAAGTCACGACGCCAAGCGAACAGGCACGCTGCCGCCATTGGTCGCTCGGCGACCGCGCTTAAGGCTTGAAGATGAGGAAAAATGGCCGGCACGGACCTTAAAAGAGCGCGAATCTTATCATGGAGGGGCACCGCGCAAAGCTTAATCTTCCAATGCTACGATATGTTTTGCGATGGGAGCGCGGGGGAGGCGCAACGCATGCATTCAAGTGATGCATTTGGATGGGGGGGCGTCCATTCGATGACACAGCGGGCTCCACGAGCTTAGCCAAACGGGAGCCATATCCGGCAAAGCCACAATGAATTGTGTTTTCCATAATTTATATTGCAACGAGAATCATATTTGATATAATTTGCAGACATAGGAGAACCCAATGCACTTTCGAACACTTCGGCTCAAAACTGTCTTCCCCGCCACAAAGGCAAGGTCCCACCTGCTCGATGCGGTCAACAAGGGAGGCACCCAATCGGAGGAAGGCGTGACTTTTGACCGCCCGCCCGTCTCTGACATCGCCATTGCCCCGCTCATTCGGGATCTGCCGAAGGTTCCCCTGCGGACGACCGCAAAGCGCCCGCCCCACACTTGGGTCTATGCGGCAATCGCTGGGGATTGGGTCATGGCGGTGCTCGCCGCAGTGGCTGCTTTTTGGGTCCGCTTTCACACAAACTTGCGTGAGGTCGGTGTGTTTGAAAGCCAGTCCATCGAGCAATACGGCGGCCATGTCGCCCTCGGCAGCATCTCCCTGATCGCTGTGCTGGCGAAGCAGGGGATCTACAACCGCGCCGCTCTGTTGCGCTCCCGCTGGGTGGCGGACAGGATCACCATCGCGGTGTTGATCTGGACCGCAGGATTTCTGGCCGTCACGCTCGCATTCAAAATCAATCCCCCCATCTCACGCATCTACATGGCGCTCAATGGTGCGTGCGCCCTGATTTTCCTGATCGTGTGGCGCCGCGCGTATGACGTCTTCCTGCGCAGCGGCCAACGCATCACGGCGCTGAGGCAGCGCACGATTTTCGTCGGATGGAACGAGGACGCGGATCATTTCTCGCGGTCGCTGAAAAAAGATGAGGCCTCCGCGTTCGATGTCCTCGGGTGGGTGGACACGCGTTGCCATGAGGCCGGAGCCAGCGTCCCGACATCGGATGTGCCACGGCTCGGCACGCTGTCGGAGATGGAGAGCATCCTGGTGCGGAAACAGGCGGACATGGTGGTCCTCGCTGATCTCAGCGGCCCGCGTGACCAGATCGTGGAACTCTCAAATCTGTGCGAGCGCGAACTGGTGAACTTCAAGGTGATACCGTCTTGCTTCCGCATCTTCGTTTCGGGCCTGCACCTGGAGACGGTCGCTGGCACTCCCATCCTCGGCATTGACCGCCTTCCTCTCGACAGCAGCCTGAACGTGGCCCTGAAACGCGCGCTCGACATCGTGGGCGCGTTGATCGGCCTCTTTGTCTTTTCACCCGTCATCGCGTTTTTCGGCCTCATGGTCCGCATGGAGTCTCCGGGGGCGATCTTCTATCGCCAGCGCCGCACCGGCATGGATGGCCGCACATTCGACATCATCAAGATCCGCTCGATGAAGCTCAACGCTGAAGCGGGCACCGGGGCAAGGTGGTGTGTGAAGGACGATCCGCGCCGTCTCCGGGTCGGCGCTTTCATGCGCAAGTGGAACATCGACGAATTGCCGCAGTTCTGGAACGTGCTGATGGGTGAGATGAGTCTCGTTGGCCCGCGTCCGGAGCGCCCCGAACTCATCAAGAACTTCAAGCACGAGATCCCCCATTATCAGGCGCGGCACAATGCGAAGCCTGGCATGACAGGATGGGCTCAGGTGAAGGGGTGGAGGGGTGACACGGACCTCTCCGAGCGCATCAAGTGTGACCTCTGGTATCTCGAAAACTGGAGCATCATTCTCGATCTTCAGATCATGATCCTCACCCTCATCCGCCGGGAGAATGCATACTGACCTCCCACGTCCCGCGCCCGGGTCCGGCACGGCAGAAGCGAGGGGGATTGCAGCCGCGAGTCTAGGTTGTGAGACAAGAAATGTGCCCGTCATCGGTCAATGCAGTTGCCCGCGTTCCGCCGGGGCTGACATTTACCGGCGCAAAAAATAACATGGAGACCGTCGTCGGCAGCGAGAGTGGATTTCGCCAACGCCTTTCCCGCCTTTTGGCAGGGAAGGGCGTGGTGCGGGTCATGCTTTCCGGCATCGCTACTGTCGCGGCGCTGACCCTCGTTGCAAAGGCGGCGTCCTTTTTCAAGGATGCGGCCGTCGCGCACCGCTTTGGCACGGCGGATTCACTGGATGCGTTTCTTCTTTCGTTCTCGCTCCTCTCGTTTCTGGCGGCGGTCGTGGGTGGCGGTCTGCCGGAGGCATTCCTTCCGGCTTACGCGCGCCTGCGCCACGCACGCGGGCCGCGCCGGGCGCACCGCCTCGGCGTGCAGGCGGCACTGTGGAATGTGATCGGCCTCACCCTCATCGCAGGCGTGATTTATTTTGCAGCACCGGCGATCATTGGATTCACGGGCCGCGGCTTCTCGCCCGGGAAGCAAGCCTTGGCGATTGATGCGCTCCGTGCGCTTCTGCCCTTCCTCGTCTTCTACGGACTCACGTTCCATCTGTCCACTTGGCTGCGGGCGGAGAAGTCATTCGCCCTCGCCGCCACCGCGCCGATGCTGCCGCCGTTGATGATCATCCTGTGCCTCGTGTTCGCAGGAGGCGGGGCTTCGGTGCAGACGCTGGTGATGGGCACAAACCTTGGCGTCTTCCTCCAGCTCATCGTTCTTGTGACCGCCGTCCGCAGACGGGGCGTTCATGGCGCCCGGAACTGCCTCACGCATTGGGAGCCGGCAAACCGCGTGGTGCTTGCCGATGCCATCCCCTATTTTTTCGGCGGACTCATCATGAACAGCGCGGTCATCATCGACCAAGGGATGGCCGCGTGGCTGCAGCCAGGCAGCGTCGCGATCCTCAGCTACTCGGACAAGGTGTGCGGCATCGTCCTAGCCCTCACCGCCACTGCGGCGAGTGAAGCCGTGTTTCCCTACTTCGCCGATGCCGTCGCAAGACGTGAGTGGCAGACGGTGAAGCGCCACCTGTTCCAGATCACGGGCGCGATGCTTCTCATCGCCGTGCCGCTCGCGCTCGTGCTCGTGTGTTTCGCTCCGCAGATCGTGGGACTTCTCTTCGAGCGCGGCAGCTTCACGGCGGTGGATACCGCGAAGGTGGCAGGCGTCATGCGCTTTGCCGCGTTGCAGATCCCGTTTTACATCACGGGCGTGCTGGCCTCACGCGTGGCCGTCTCGATGCAGGCCACTCGTTTCACGCTGTGCGCCAGCATCGGCGCGATGGTCTGCAACGCTTCCTTCAACTGGCTCCTCATGGGTGTGATGGGCGTGGCCGGCATCGCTCTCTCCACGGCATTCGTTCATCTGCTCTCAGCGGCAGCGCTTTGCATCTATCTATCACGCCGTCTGGCCTCTCTCACCGCTGAAGATAAGGAGGCACAGGCATGATGCCGGCCTTGGTGCCATTGCCGGCGGCCTCAGACCGGTGGACCACGCCGGAGAGGATTCTGTGCGCGATCATGCACGCGTTTCTCGTGCCGAACTTCAGTCACGCCATGTACTGCGGATTTGAAGAGGGGTGGTGGCCGCTGAAGCCGCGCGATTTCAATCTTGGCCTCGCCGCCTGTGCCGCCCTCACCATTCTCTTTTGCAAACCTGCGTTCAGCATGATGGCGTTGGCGCTCCTCACCATTCCGCTGCCGCGCATCCTCGATGCCGCCCTTTTGCGAAGGTATGAGATGCTCGAGTACGGCGGACACAATGTTTATGTGTTCATGATGATCTCGCTTTGGGTCATCTCCGCCGTCGGGGTGCTCTCGATCGGCACCGCGCGCGGCACGCAGATGGCAGCCACTGTGGCCGTCACCACCATCCTCGCCTGTGTGGCGGCAAATCTATACGAGTGGCTCGGCTTCGCATCGTGGACGCTGATACCAGGGCGCGTGGCCGGCTGGCACCTCGATCCGAATAACTCGCCCATCATCATCTGCCTGATGCTCGGCATCCTCTTCACCGTGCAGCCGCGCTTTTGGTGGAATGTCCTTTGGATCAGCGTCGCCACCGTCGGTGTGGCCGTGACCATGAGCCGCAGCGGCATGGCCGTCTTCTTCGTCATGGTGAGCCTCTACATCGCCGGCAACATGCGCCACCACTTCAAAGGCATCGCGCTCATCGCGCTCGGCGGTGTCCCCTTGCTCATCGCCGGGCTCGGCATCTTGAGCGCGTCGAACTCCAGCAAAGGCATCCGCAAAAACGATGACAACGTGGCGCGCATGGAGGCCATCTACCGGCTCGACTTTGAGAAGCTCAAATCGCCTGAGCGAAAAAAGGACCTCCTCGATGCCTGGGAGGCCGTGGGAAATTCACCGGTCACGGGCTTCGGCATGGGCAGCGGCGAACTCAAATGGCGCCCGCACAACATGATCATCGCCCACTGGCTGGATGTCGGCATTTTCGGCGTGCTGCAATACGTCGGAGGTCTTGTGGTGTTCACCTTGTGTTCCCTCTTGAACCGGTGCCGCGCCATCTTTTGCCTCGTGCCGCTCTGGCTTTTCATTCCGTGTTCACAGGCGCTGCTCGAGACGACCGCCTACTGGTTCACCTGGGGTGTCGCTGCCTACACTTTGTTCCCAAAGCGCTTCACCCTAGCTCTCGCATCACGCGATGCCCCTGCTGCCGGCCGCACAGCTCGCGCTTGATCCATCCTTTAGCCGCCCCCACTTCCGCACCCCGCCATCGCCATGATCCAGACCCCTGAAATGGAAAATCCCCACGTCGCCGTCGTCATCCCGGCTTATAATGAAGCGATCACCATCCGTGACGTCATCGTGCGCTTTCACGAGGCGCTGCCAAACGCGACCTTCGTCATCGTGGACAATCGCTCATCGGATGACACCGCGACGCTCGCCCGCCTCGCCCTGCGTGACTCAGGTGCCACCGGCATGGTGCTCTATGAAGGGCGGCCTGGGAAGGCGAATGCTGTGCGGCTGGCCTTCCATGAAGTACAGGCGGAAATCTATGTGATGATCGACGCCGATCTCACCTACCACCCCGGAGATCTGCCGGCCATGCTCGCCCCCGTTTTGGAAAAGCGCGCGGATCTCGTCATCGGCGACCGTCAGTCCACCGGCCACTATTTGAAGGAGAACAAGAGGCCGATGCATGTCTTCGGAAACAAGCTTGTGATCAGCATGGTGAACCGCCTTTTTGGCTCCGAGCTGAAGGACATCATGTCCGGCTATCGCGTGATGACGCACCGTTTTGTCGAGCATACGCCCATCCTTCGTGGCGGGTTTGAACTGGAGACGGAGTCCACCATCTTCGCTCTCAGCAATCGTTTCCGCATCGTCGAGGTGCCCATCCGCTATACCGACCGGCCGGCCGGCAGCGCATCAAAGCTGAATACCGTGCGCGATGGCTTCCGTGTGTGCATGACGATCTTTGCCATCCTCATGAATTACCGGCCGCTCTTCTTCTTCGGCACGCTTGCCGGCATCTGCGGTGTGACGGGTCTCGCGCTCGGCATGTTGCCCGTGATGGAGTATGTGCAGCACCGCTATGTGTTCCGCGTGCCCACGGCCATCCTCGCCATGGGCCTCATGGTGCTCGCCGTTCTCTTCAGCGGCATCGCCTTGATCCTATCAAACGTGAACAACCACTTCATGGCGCTCTTCGAGGTGTCGTTACTCGGCCGTAGGCCCAGGGGCGCGCGCCCGCCCATGACGCGGCGCGTAAAAATCGAAAAGTCAGCTGCGCCTGACACGGTCACGAACGAAAAGCCTTCTTTTTCCGCGCGATGATTCCCGTCATCACACGCCTTCTCATGCCGACGTTCACTCGGCTGGTGCAAAAGCCGCCGCTGGCCGCGCTTGCTGTTCTTCTCGTGATGGGGCAACTCGCGGTGACTTCAGTGAGGGTGCGATCAGCCTATGCCGGGAATGAGCAGGTCTTGCCTGACACGCGGCAGTTCACCGCTCTGGCTGGTCACGTCGCGACTGAAGGCAGGTTCACACTGGATGGTGAATCACCGTCCGCACGGCGTGAGCCTGGTTACGTCGCATTCGTCGCCGCATTTGTGAAGTGCGGCATCATCAGGCCGCATGAGGCTTCCCTCACGAATCTTTGGCCGGTCGTGGTCGCGCAGATTTTTCTTTTCGGTGTCGCCACCTTCGGCCTCGCACGTTTCACGGCACGCCAATACGGCCCGCTCAGCGGTCTGCTCGCCTTGCTCTTCACTCAGGGTTACTGGCCCGTGGCTTCGCAGCAGCATCTCCCGCTCAGCGAGTGCCTCGCCATGGTGTGCCTCGCCGGTGCATGGCTCGCTCTCGGGGATTCGGCGCGTCTGAACCGGTCGTGGCCTGCGCTAATTCTCGGCGGTGCCTTCCTTGGCATCCTCTGCGTCACGAAGTCCATCTTCGTTCTCGCGATGCCTGCTCTCTTGCTCTTCATGTGGGTCCGGGCCCGCGCGCCCGTTCCATGGTGCCTGCCGCGCCTCGCAGTGTTAGCAGTGCTGGTGTTTGCGATGCCCGTCGCGTGGGCAGTGCGCAATCATCATCACTTCCACTTGCCGATCATGGGCTCGATCGACGGCGTGAGTTCCATGTATCGCGGCAACGTTCTTCCCTTTCAGCAGATCCCATCCCCTGAGGACCCCGCCATGCCCGCCGAGGGGACGAGCGCGCTAGCCGGCATGAAGTCCGATGGCGAGCGCTATGTCTGGTACAAGACTCACGCGATGGCGATCATGAAGCAGGAGCCAGTCCGCTACGGCCTGCAGTGCATGAACCGCGTGATCTACATGCTCACGGAGCACGACATCGCCAACGACCCTGCATGGCGCGCACTCCTGCTGATCAAGAGCGATAACGTTCTCCTGCTGCTCCTGCTGCTCGTGCATCTGCCCACGTTGCTGCGGCGGCAAAAGGGTGACCTGCATGTGGAGGGCGCGCTGCTCATGTTTGTCGTCACGCTCGCACTCTACGGACTGGTCTATGGCGAGACACGCTATCTCATTCCGACGATGTTTCTGATGACGCCGCTCTATGCCGCTGCTGCGGCGGAGCGCATCGTGCAGCCTTTGCTCAGCCGCTTCATGCCCGCACTGGCCCTCGAAAACAGGCCTGCGCACACCGTGGCCGGTTGCGCCCCCGCTTGAGTTTTTTCCCATGAACGCGCGCTCAACTGTAGAAAAAAGATGCGGGAGATCGCCCGTGAGGCGACATTTTCCAGATTATTTTCCCGCCAATCCGGCCCGTCACTCCCCATGAACTCTGACGCCATCCTTGCTGAAAATGACCGCCGCTGGTCCCTCACGGAGCTGGCGCTGGTGGGTGCCGTGACGCTGCTGTTGCTGGGAAATTACACCGGCGCGACCTTCTGGCTCTATGAGCACGGCGGCTTCCCGCTGAAGCCGCGTGATTTCAATGTGGCACTCAGCGCCGTGACGTTCGGCCTGCTCATCTTCACGCGTCCGAGGTTCAGCATCGCCGCGCTTTTGCTGCTCACCATCCCGCTCGGCCGCGTGCTGGATGCCGCGTTTCTCCGCCGCTATGTGCAGATCGAGTTTGGCGCTCACTCGGTCTATGTGCTGATGCTCGCGGGCTATTTCATCATCACTGCGGCCGGGGTCTTCTCCCTCGGCTCGTCAAAGGGGCGGCAGATCTCGATCATCGTCGCCACCTTTGCCATCGTCGTGAATTCCGTGATGAACCTCTACGAGTGGCTGGGCTTTGCCACCTACACTCGGATCGTCGGCCGCATGGCGGGCTTTCACATTGATCCGAATCACTCGCCCATCATCATCTGTCTGATGCTCGGCATCCTCTTCACCTGGAACCGGCGCTACTGGTGGAACATGGCCATGGTGGTCATCGGTGCCGTCGGAATCGCGCTCACCATGAGCCGCAGTGGCATGGCCGTGTTTGCGTTCATGTCCGCCATTTATGTCCTCCTGCATTTCAAGGAGCATAAGGCCGCAATGCTCGGCCTCGCCGCCGCATGTGTGCCTTTGCTGGTTATCGGCGTGAGCATCATGGGCGCGACGAGCACACGGCAGGGACTCGCTAAGAACGAGGACACCACCGGCCGCATGGAGGCCATATTCAACGGCGATTTTGACAAGCTGAAGTCGCCCGAGCGTGCGAAGGATCTCGCCGACGGATGGGAAGCAGTCACGAAGCGGCCGATCATCGGCTACGGCACCGGAGCGGGCGATGGCGGTGATACGTGGCAGCCGCACAACATGTTCGTCACCCAATGGATCGACATGGGCCTGCCCGGCCTGCTGCAATATCTTGGCGCCTTGCTTACCATCAGCATTGCCTGCGCCATGAAGAGATTTCGCGGCGGCTTCTGTCTCATGCCGGTGTGGCTCTTCATCCCGTGCAGCCAGGTCCTCCTCGAGACGCCCGCGTATTGGTACTCCTTTGCGGTCGCCGCGACAGTCGTCTTCTCAAAGCGGTACTCGCTCGTTCTGCGGAAGCCGGCCGCAGTCCCGGTGCCGCAACACTCCGGCCTTCATGCGTAAGGTCGCACAGGTCGCGTTCAGCGGATTGAGCGGCGCTTCCGATGTCTGCGCGGCGCTCGCCATCGCCGGTCAGGCCGCAGGGGTCAGGCAGTCACTCGCCTTCTGGGGCACCGAGCCTGTCATCGAGGCGCGCGTGAGGCGCTGCGCGGAGGCGGGCATCGAAACCGCGTCATTTCAAAAGAAGCGCGGCCTCGATGCCGCCGGCCAGCGCGCCGTGCAGCAATGGGCCGCCGACAACCGCGATGCCGACGCCTTCATCCTGCATTATCCAGCCGCGCTCTTCGCCGTCATCAAAGCCCTGCGCGGCATGGCTGCCCGCCCGCAGATACTCTCCGTCGAGCACCACCCCAATCTGCTCAAGCGACCGCACGAGTGGCTGCTCAGCGTCCTGCTTCTCTGGCGTGGCGATGGCGTCATCTACCTCACCGACATCTACCGGAACGATGTCGCTAAAAAGCTCGGCCCGCTTTTCACACTCCGCAAGAAGCGCACCGCCGTCATCGGCAACGGCATTGAGCTTGACCGTTACCAAGTCCCGCCTTTTGCAAAAACGCACGCCGATCTCGTCATCGGCATGTCCGGCCGCATGACGCCGGTCAAAGACTACGCCACGCTGCTGCGCGCCTTTGCCGCGCTCCGCACACGACAGCCCGCGCTCAAGGCACGCCTCGAGTTTGCCGGTGATGGCCCCATGCGCGCAGAGCTTGAGGCGCTCGCCGCATCACTCGGCATCGCCGCCGCCGTCACCTTCCTCGGCCTCATGCCCTTTGACCAGCTCGTCCCGCGCATGCGCTCGTGGGACATTTTCGTGCTCTCCACCCACGGCGAGACGCAGCCTCTGGCGCTGATGGAGGCCATGGCATGCGGCCTGCCGTGCATCGGCACCCGCGCGCCGGGCGTGACCGAAATCATCCGGGGCACCCAACTCGATGATCCTGCCGCAAACGGTCTCATGGTGCCGATTGGCGATGCGGACTCCCTCGCCGTTGTCCTGGCGGCACTCGCGGGCGACCCCGACCGCCGCGCCGCTCTCGGTGCGTCGGCGCTTCAGAGCGCAAAGGGCTCATTCTCATCGGCGCAGATGTGGGAGAAAATTGAAACTTTTGTGGGGAGCTTGCCTCGATGAGTGATATATTTTCCAGACCTATTGACCTGAGTAAAGAATGCCTGCCGCCTCATGGCTCTATCATCGCGCCGCCCAGTTGCTCTCACGGAGCGGCTTCGGGCACGTGGCGCGTGAGCTAAAATCTGGCGAGCCTTGCATCCTGACCTTCCACGGCCTGCGTGCCGATGGCGACCCCGGGCTGCTCGACAACAGCCTGCACACCGCAGCTTCCGTCTTCCGGGACGTGTGCCGCCATCTCGCCGGATCGTATCGCGTCATGCATCTCAGCCAGATCATCCGTGCCCTGGAAAAACGCCTGCCTTTGCCCGACCGCACCCTCGCCATCACATTCGATGACGGTTACGCATCGAATCACGACATCGCGTTTCCCATCCTGCGCGAGTTCAGCCTGCCCGCGACGATCTTCGTCACCACGGGGTTCGTGGATGGCTCCGATTCACTCTGGTTTCATCGGCTGGAACACGCGATCTCAAAACAGGGCAGGGGAGCCGCGCACTTCGGCGAGATTGCACATCGGCTCAAGGCGCTGCCTCAGGAGCAGCTCGCGGATGAAATGGATCGCATCGAGCGCGAATGCGGCGCCGACTACGCATCGCTGGCTGAAACGCCCGCGATTTTCAAGCCGCTGACCTGGCGGCAGATCCGCGCCATGCACCACAGCGGTCTCGTCGAGTTTGGCGGTCACACGCACCGCCATTTGATTCTGGGCCGTTGCGCCGAGGAGACGGCGCGGCGCGAGATCACACAGTCGCGCGACCGTCTCGCCAACGAACTCGATGTCACACCCAAAATCTTCGCCTATCCAAACGGCCAGCCGGGCGATTCATCACCGCTGACGGCGCGGCTGCTGCGCGAGGCGGGCTTCACGTCGGCCGTGACGATGAGCCCCGCCTTCGTGTCCGCCGCGTGTGATCGTTTTGCGATCCCGCGGTATGGCGCGCCGACTACATTGGCCGAGGCTGAGGCCACCGTGTCGGGCACGTTTGAAACTCTCAAGGAACTGCGCATCGCCGCGCGTCAGGCACTCGCCGCATGAGCACCGCCACGCACATCGGCACGGTGCTGCATTTCACGCCGAGCGTCGGCGGCGGAGGCGCGGAGGCGATGCTGTGCAATCTCGTTGAGTCGATGGCCGAAGGTCCGTGGCGGAACATCGTCGTCGCCGTGAAAACCGGCACCGCAGGCTGCCAAGCCGCGCGGATTCGTGAGGTGGCCGATGCGTTTTACGATTTGGATTCCACCTCGCTGCTCCGTCCCGCCTTGTTCAAAAGACTGCGCGCCATCATCCAGCTCGAGAAACCGGATGTGGTGCAGACATGGATGCATCACGCTGATTTTGTCGGCGGTCTCGCCGCGCGGCTCAGTGGCGTGAGGCATGTCGTGTGGGGCATCCACAGCCGCGCGATTTTTCGGTGGCCGGGCGATAGCGGCTTGAAGTTCTCGCTTTTCCAGGCCGCGATCCGCGCGGCATCGTGCGCCGTGCCGCAGCGCATCGTGTCGTGTTCGGAGACAGCGATCGCCGATCACGCATCGATGGGATTTCCGCGCAACAAGATGGCCTTTATCGCAAATGGCATCTGCACGCGCCGCTTCCAGCCATCGGTGGAGGCTGGCGTGCGGACGCGGCTTTCGCTGGGCATTCCCCTCGATGCGCCTGTGGTTGGCTTCGTCGGCCGCTTTCATCCAGTGAAGAATCTCAGCATGTTTCTCCGCGCTGCGGCAACGCTGCAGCGGCGGATGCCAGGCGTGCATTTCATCATGAGCGGCGGCTCGGCGATGACGCTGGATGCAAACGCGCGGCCTGCCTATGACGCGCTGCCCGATCCTTCTGCGGTGCATTTCGTGCCGTTCAATTCCAGCACCGAGACCTTGTATCCCGCCTTCTCCGTCTTCTCGCTTTGCTCAGACAGCGAGGCGCTGCCGATGACGATCCTCGAGGCGATGGCGTGCGGCGTGCCGTGCGTCGCCACGGATGTGGGCGACTGCGCAAAAGTCGTCGCCGACATCGGCCTCACCGTTCCCGCCGGCGATGCCGCGGCCCTCGCCGAAGCGTGGCATCAGCTCCTCGAGGCGGACTCCGCCTTGCGGAACGGGCTCTCCCGTCGTGCGCGCGAGCGCATCGTGTCGCAGTTCAGCATCACCCGCGCCGCCGAGCAATATGAGAGCACTTACCGCGCCCTCCTTTCCGCCTCTTGAATCCACCGCAGATCATGAACGAAAAACAAACCATCCTGCACGTCATCACCAGTCTGAACCTCGGCGGTGCGGAGACGATGATGTGCCAGTTGCTCGAGCACACGGACCGCACGCGCTTCACGCCGGTCGTGGTTTCACTGCGCCCGTCGGGTCCGCTGGCCGCGCGTATCGAGGCTGCGGGCGTGCGGCTGCACTGCCTCGATATGGGATCGTATCTCAGCTTCGCGGCGGGCCTCGGCAGATTGAAGGCGATCATGCGAGAGGTGAATCCTGATCTGGTTCAGACCTGGATGTATCACGCCGATTTCCTCGGCACGCTGGCCGCGCGCAGCCTTTCGCCGCGACCGCCCGTCGTATGGAATGTGCAGCACAGCAGCTTCTGCCCAAAGACCACGAAGCTCCTCAGCCGCGTGATGCGCGCGTTGCTGTCGCTCTTGTCGAAGACATGGCCTGACAAGATCGTGTCGTGCTCCCGCACCGGCCTCGAGCTTCACGTCGGCATCGGTTATCCGCGTGAGAAGATGCTGCACATCGTGAACGGCGCCGATGTCCGCCGCTTTGTTCCTGACCAAAGCGCGGGGCGTGAACTGCGGCAAAAGCTCGGCATCTCCCCCGGCGTGAAGGTCATCGGCATGGCCGGCCGTAACGATCCGCAGAAAGATTACCCCACGCTCTTCGCCGCGATCCACGAGTTTCAGAAGACCGACAAGGACACCGTCTTCGTCGCGTGCGGAGCCGGTGTGACGAATGAGGACGCTGCCCTGACCGCCCTGCGCAAATGCTGCCCATCGCCGCCCAACATCTTTCTCCTCGGTCCGCGTCAGGACATGCCGCGCGTCTATCCAGCGTTCGACATTGCCACGCTGTCATCAGCCTATGGCGAAGGACTGCCGCTCACGCTGTGCGAGTCACTCGCGTGCGGCGTGCCGGGCGTCGTCACAGACGTGGGTGACAGCGCCGCCGTCATCGGCGACTGCGGCGTCACTGTGCCGCCGCGTGATCCAACCGCGCTCGCCGCTGCATGGCATAAGATGACGGCGCTGTCTGCGGCGGAGCATGAGACGCTGCGCGTGCGCTCCCGCAGCCGCGCGGAGGAGCGGTTCGCGCTTCCGGCCATCGCCGCGGAGTATGAAGGCCTCTACTCCCAGCTCATCGCCATGCGCGCGACGCCGTCCGCACGCCGCATGGAGCCAGCGATCCCAAACCCAGCCGCCGCGTGATCATGAAGACTTGCTTGTTAGCCGCAGCATTCCTCAGCGTCGTCGCTCTTCGTGCGCAAGGTGACGCGCCATCCGTCGAGCAGCGCCTCGCGCTCCGCACGTTTCCCTCCGTCTTCCAAGCCTGGTCTCCTGCCGATAATCTGAAGAATGAGGATGAACTCACCACGCTCGCCCGGCACGACCTCGTCTTCCATGGCGCGGGCTTCTTCGGCTTGAAATGGAATCAGTCATTCGAAGGGCTGTCTGATGGATTCACACCCGGGAGCATCACGGAAGCGCGTGCGAAAAGGAAAGCTCTGCTCGAAAAAAATCCCGCGATGATCATGCTGGCGGAGATTCGCTATCGCGACGCGGACCGCAGCTTTTTGCCAAAGGATCATGCGTGGTGGCAGCGCGGCGCAGATGGCAAGCCCGAGGCCGGCTGGGATGAGGGCGGCTACTTGATGCTCGATTTTGCCAATGCATCCTTTCGCAATCACGTCGCCATCCAGGCGCGCGCCGCGCTCGAGTCCGGTGTCGTCGATGGGATCCTGCTCGACTGGTGGGTGGATGACGAAGACCGCCTCGCGATGGTGAAGGCCATACGCCAGGCCATCGGCCCGGACGCGCTCATCCTCGCCAATGCAAACGCGGGCACCACGCCTCTCACCGCTCCCTTCCTCAACGGCTACTTCATGGAGTGTGATCACTCGAAGACGAATGAAGACTGGGCGAAGATCCGCACCAGCCTGAAGTGGGCCGAGAAGAACCTGCGCAAGCCCCGGATCAACTGTCTGGAGACGTGGTATCACCAGTCACGCGATGATCTCAGCCTCATGCGCGCCACGACCACGCTCTCACTCACGCACTCTGACGGCATGTGCCTTTTCTCCGATCCAAATCCGCTGCCCACCGGCGACCACCTGCACAATTGGTACGACTTCTGGAACAAGTCCCTCGGCAAGCCCATGCGCGCAGGTGCGCTGGAGCGCGATGGCACGTGGCGGCGGGTGTTTGACAAGGGCACGGTGGTTCACAATCCAAAGGGCAACAAACTCCTCACCCTCCTTTTCCCCGAGCCCGTCACGAGCATCACCACCGGCCGCCGCGCCAGAACGCATCAGGTAGCCGAGTGTGATGGCGACATTTTTTTATCGCAGCGGTGATGGGTGCGGTTTGACGGCTCCCGTTGGAGCCGTGCCCGCAAGGGCGTGGTCAGGGCGGCGGGGTGAGCAGGTTCATCTCCGCACACATTCCGACTGGCCCAAAACTCCCGCCCGGTCGGGGTTGCGTTTCGAGCCAGCACGGGCAGCATCATCGGCACTTCAGCACGCCGTTTTCATGCCCGCAAATCCTCTCGCCGAACTCCTCGCAAGCAATCGCCGCTGGTCAGCCGCGCGCGTCGGAGAAGACCCCGAGTTCTTCGCCCGCCTCACCCGCCAGCAGGCGCCGGAGTATCTCTGGATCGGCTGCTCCGACAGCCGCGTGCCGGCCAATGAGATTGTCGATCTGCAGCCGGGCGAACTCTTCGTGCATCGCAACGTGGCAAACGTCGTCGTGCATACCGATCTCAATTGCCTCTCCGTGCTCCAGTACGCCATCGACGTGCTGAAGGTGAAGCACGTCATCGTCTGCGGTCATTACGGCTGCGGCGGCGTCAGCGCGGCTTTGCAAAACCAGCGCCTCGGCCTCATCAACAACTGGCTCCGCCACGTGCAGGATGTCGCGTGGAAGTATCATGACGCGCTGCACCTGGAGCCCGATCCTCTTTTGAAGCTCGACCGCCTCTGCGAGCTGAACGTCATCGAGCAGGTCATCAATGTGTGCCAGACGACTGTCGTCGAGTCCGCCTGGGAGCGCGGCCAGCCATTCAGCGTCCACGCCTGGATTTACCGTCTCAGCGATGGCATCATCCGCGATCTCGGCGTGTCCGTCTCCGCCACTGACTCCATCGAGACGCTGCGCGAGACCGCGCTCTCGAGGCTGCACGCAAAACGCTGAGCAACTGCGGTGTGGCACCGCCCCGCCCCTGTGATAGTCTCCGCGCCATGCTCATGCGTCATCCGCCCCGGCTTCTGCTCGTGCCACTCTTCGCCCTCGCCATCTCCAGCGCGCTGGTTTCCTGCGGCCGGGTGAAGGCAAAGCTCGAACGCCTCGCCGAGGCGAATAAGCCCAAGATCGCCGAGCCGCAGGAAGTGCCGCTCACAGCCGAAGAAGAGCGCATGAACAAGACGCTCGAAGATCCCGGCCTGCTCGCCGGTGCCGTCGTCGAGGAGGTGCCGAAGGCCACCGCCTTCGAGCTGAACAAATCCTCCGTCGTCTCCATCCTCGGTTACCACGACTTCCGCGAGCGCGGCGGCACGCCGATGCTCATCTCCGTGGATCGCTTTCGCCAGCAGATGCAGGCCATCAAGGAGTCGACGATTCCCGTCATCGCCATGCGCGACATGCTCGCGTGGAAGAAGGGTGAAAAGAACATCCCCGACGAGGCCATCGTCATCACCATGGATGACGGATGGGTCGGCGTTTACCAGTATGCGTATCCGGTGCTGAAGGAATTTGGCTTCCCGTTCACCATGTACCTTTACAAGAAGTATGTGAACTCCGGCGGCCGCTCCATGACGTGGGATCAGATCCGCGAGATGATGGCGTTCGGCGCCGAGATCGGCAGCCACAGCGTCTCGCACGACAACATGACCGCGCGACACGGCCGCACCGATGCCGATCATCAGCTCTGGATTCTCACGGAGCTGAAGGAGTCCAAGGAGTTTCTGGAAAAGAACCTGAGCGTGCCCATCACTTCCTTCGCCTACCCATACGGCAATCATA
Source organism: Verrucomicrobiaceae bacterium (assembly GCA_031411695.1). GTDB lineage: Bacteria > Verrucomicrobiota > Verrucomicrobiia > Verrucomicrobiales > Verrucomicrobiaceae > JAIBCL01. The sequence goes on along the minus strand of JANOBO010000064.1, from coordinate 7,586 downwards.
ACGAGGTCATCGTCCAGACCGCGCAGCAGGTCGGCTACGACACCGCCGTCACCGTCAGTCCGCAGAAAGTCACGTGGGACACACCCATGGCCAAGCTCAGCCGCTACATCATCCATGGTGACAGCGACACCAATTTCAAAATGGCCACAAGCTTCCATGGCCGCGGCGATGTCGGCAGCGCCAATGTCCTCGCCTCCGACGCGAAGGACACGGAAGGCAACACCCTGGTCGAATTGAAGCCCGCGCCGAACACCACCATCATTGAGCGTCGCCCCACCGTCATCGCAAACCTTGCCCGTCTCGGTGGCGTCGATCCTGCCAGCATCCGTATGCGCGTCAGCGGCCTCGGCAACGTGCCTGTGCAGTTCGATGCCACCACCACCACAGTTAGCTATCAGCTCCCCTACAAGCTGCGCCGCGAAGACTGCCTCATCACCCTCACCTTCAAGCGTGCACCCTCACTCCCCGAAGAAGTCCTCACCTGGAAGTTCAAGATCGACCTTGCCGCCATTTACGTCCCGAAAATTGACGAGGTGCCCCTTGATCCGCCCCAGCCCTTTCCGGCCCCGGCGAGCGACAAGAAGCAAGGCTAGCAAACACGCGACGTGGGTGATGCGCCCGCCGGTTCACCATCGCAGGCGTCTATCGCTGCGTGCTCGTGGAGTCCATCAGCAGTGATGCGGAGCGCCGGGGCTTCGGCGTGTACCCTCCCGCGCCGATACGGATTCCGCGCGCGCGCTCCAGGCACTCCTCAGCTTTTTGAAAGTCGCCCGTGGCCTTGTAAACGGCGCCGAGATTGATGTGCGTCTGCGCCAGGTCGGCGGCGTCGCGCTTGTCCGCGCCGAGGCTCTCGCGGATGGCCAGCGCCTTCTCGTGCATCTCCTGGGCGCGCTCCACCTCGAGGCGGTTGTAATAAAGAACGCCGAGATTGTTATACACCGCCGCCACCTCCGCGCAGTGCTCGCCGTGCAGCTTGCGAAACGATGTGAGCGCCTCGTTGTAGTAGCGCCCGGCCTTCTCGTAGTCGCGCAGGTTCTTGAAGATGACGGCCAGGTTGTTCTTGATGGTGGCGATGGTGTCGCTGTCATGCAGCGCGTGCTTCTGGCCGATTTGCAAGGCGCGCTCGTAGCACTTCGCCGCCTCGTCCATGCGGCCCCAGCGGTCGTTGAGATGGGCGAGCAGGGAATGAATGCCCGCGATCAGCGCAGGGTCCGGCTTGCGCTGCTCCTGCACGCGGAACAGGGCCTCGCGGTAGAGCGATTCGGCCTTGCGGAAGTCGCCTTCTTTTTGCCGCAGGTCGGCCAGCACGCTCATCTGCTCGATCAACTCGCCGATCAATAAAGGATCGTAATGCGCACGGCGCCGCGCGTCCTCAACGGCGTGCGCGGCGGTGGCGATTTGTTTTTCGAGGGCGGAGTCCACGGGGGCGGAGGTCGGAGGTCTGAAGTCGGAAGTCGGAAGTCGGGGGTCAGTGTTGATTTCCTCGTTCGGGCTCGCTCATTCTTGGCGGACTCACCTTGAGTCAGGTTCAATGCTGCTAGCTGGCGTCGCGATAGCTTTTCGCGAGATCAGCGATGGCATTGCGCGCGGCGGCCATGTCATCGCGGCTGACGCCCGCGCCTTCATACCAGTGGGTGTAGGCGTGATTGTCGAACATGATGTCGAACTGCGAGACAAGCCGCTCGAACACTGCGGCGATGCCGGTGTGGTTCACCAGCGCGAGGCCGCTGGATGCGAAGCCTTCGGGTGCGGTCTCCGCCACGCCGATCTTCAGGCCGCCCTGCGCGGGCAGATAAGAGGCGTAGCTCAAGGTCTTGCGCACGGCCGCCATGTTCTCGTCCACCTCCTTCGCGCGCACATCGCCGCGAAAGAGCGCGCAGGCGGCGAGATACACACCCTGCCAGTCAATCGCCGCAGTGAAGCTCTCCTGCGAGAATGTCTCGCGCGCGAGATCCGCAAAGTCGATGCGGCCCTGGCCCTCCTGTCCCGCTGCGCGCATGGGCGCGAATGAGGCAGTGAGGAAATGATTGCCGGGGAAGGGGACCAAATTCGTGACGAACTCGCCGAGGTCCGTGTTCAGCTTTCCAGGAAACCGCAGGGACGCCGTGATGGAAGACATGATGAGCGCGATGATGTGGTTCAAATCCATGTAGTTCGGACTGCGCTTGAGCTTGGCCTTTGCGATGCGGAAGAGCGCCTCGTTGTCGAGGATCACCGCGGCGTCCGCATGATTCAAGATGCGCTGCAGCGTGAGGATGGCGTTATACGGCTCCACCGCGCTGTCGGAGATGAGCGGGGACGGCACCACGGAGAAGGTGAAGATCCGCTTCTTCGGATAGGCGGCACGGAGCTTCTCGAGGATGAGCGAGCCAAGGCCGGAGCCCGAGCCGCCGCCGATGGAATGCGTGAGGAGAAAGCCCTGCAGCCCTTTCGTTTTCTCGACCGCCGCGTCGATCACGTTCATGATCTGGTCGATCACGCGCTCGCCCTCGACGTTGTAGCCGCGCGCCCAGTTGTTCGCGGCACCAGGGATCTTGCGCACGATGCTGCCTTCATCGAAGAGCTGCGACATGTCGCCGCTCTCGATGCGCGCGATGACGCCGGGCTCGAGGTCCACCAGCACGGCGCGCGGGACGTATTTCCCGTCACGCACCTTGTGGAAGAAGACTTCCATGTTGGAGTTGTTTCCCGCCGCGTGTCCGCCGTCCTTCGGCACTCCCGCCTCGGTGAGGCCGTGCTCGCGCAACACGAGACGCCAGAAGCGGTCCGCGATTTGATTGCCGCACTGACCGACGTGGATGCTTAAAATTTCTCTCACTCTGTGTTCTCCTGTAAAAGTTGGTGTGTCTCGGGATTGGATCAGGCGCGACGACGATCGACGAGATCACGCAGGCTGACGGATGAGCCGTCGTCCTTTTCGGAATCCGGCGCGGCGGGAACTTCAGGAAGCGGTGCGGGCGATTTGGGCAGGCTCGCGCGGCCGCTGTCCTGCACCTTGGCTTTCGCTCCGCTTTCCTCCGCCACCTGATAGCTTTGAATCAGCTCCTGCGCCGAGGAACGCAGCGCGTTGATCTGATCCTCGGTCATGCCTTCGTTCAGATACCAGTTCGCAAAGGCCTTGCGCTGCCAGAGCTTGTCAAAGTTCGCGCAGATGCGGTCGAGCACGCGCGCGATCTCGGTGTTGTTCGCCAGCAGGACCATGCTCTTGCGGTGGGAGATGCCGGACTGCTCGACGTAGCCGATCTTGAAGGCGGTGGGGATCCAATAGGTGAGCGGCAGGGTCTCGCGGATGTTTGCCAGCGCGGTATCGGCCACGGACTTGTCATCCATGATGCCGCGGTACAAAACGGCGGTGCTGAGAAAGCGGCCTTCCATCGGCGAGCACGCGGCGAAGACGGACCCATTGTCAAAGAGGGACCGGATCATGTCCTCGACTCCCATTTCCTCAAACTTGCTGCGGTCAGGCGGTGTGAGCGGGGCAAAGGCGCACATGAGAAAGTGCAGCGAGGGCTGCGGCACGAGATTCGTGAGCAGCTCACGCAGGCTGATCTCGACGGTGAGAAATCCCGAGAAGCGCATCGAGGCGGTGAGGCCCGCCAGCGCCTCGGTGATGAGCAGGTTCAGATCATCGACGGTAGGGCTTTCGATGTTCCATTTCTTGTGGGCCAGTTCAAAGAGCGCCTCGTTGTCGAAGATGAGGCAGGCATCGGCCGTACGGCGCAGCGCGTTGAGGGCGAAGACCGTGTTGTACGGCTCGGTGACCACGGAACTGACCTGCGGCGAAGGAAGAATCGCGCAGCTCAGGATTGGAATCTCGGGATTCTTTTCCTTGATCGCCTCAACGAGCAGCGAGCTGAGTCCGCTGCCTGTGCCGCCGCCCGTCGAGTGCAGCACGATGACGCCGCCGACGTTGTCGCACTTGTCGATCTCGTGATCGAGCCGCGCCATCACGTCAGGGAGCACCTCGCGCCCCGCGCCGAGGTATCCGACGGCGAAGTTGCCGCCCGCGCCTTCGGTGCGGCTGATCAGGTTGGCTGGATTAAACAGCGAGCCGGAGGCCGACTTCACATTGGAGATCACGCTCGGCTCGAGATCGACCATCACGGCGCGCGGCACATAGCTGCCGCCGGAGCCATCGCCGAGCCGGGTGAAGAACGAGCCCCAGTTTCCGCGTGGCTCCTGTCCGTTCACCGTCTGGCCGGTGAGCGGATCGATGCCATGCTCCTGGCAGATTGTTTTCCAAAAGGAGGCGGCGATCTGATTGCCCGCTTGTCCGACTGACAGGACGATTGTGTTGTTGACCTTCATCGATGAGTGCGGGTGCGCTGGGTTTGAATGCGAGGGTGAGTGTTGGAAAAATTGAGCGATGCCGCGCCTGCCACGGGCTGCGGGCCAACGCGAGCATCAGGATAGACGTGACGGGAGTTTTTCAAAAGCGCCTGTCAGTTCGCCGTATGATCAGCAAGCACGCCCGGTGCCTTGTCGGCAGGCATAACGGGCACCTTCACCGCGGCAGCCTCGGCGGCTTGCTCGCGACGAAACGCCTCAATCTCATCGGCGGTCGGCACGATGGCCTTGTGGATCTCCACGACCACCCTCTTGCCGGTTCCCTGCGGCTTTACATTCGGTTGCGTGGCCGGGCCGCCGTCAACCCCGGCGGGTCCGCCAGTGTCAGGCTCAGGTTCCGTCGTGGATTGTCCCGAGAAAAGTGATGCGAGCACCAGCACCAAGCCGACGCCCAGCGCGCTCAAAATCAGAACGGGCCCCATCCGGCGACGCGGAGGGGCGGCCGTCGCGGGAAACCTGCGCAGACCGGGGCGAGGTGGAGGCGACGTGCGTGCCGCTGGTTGCCCATCCGAGTCTCCCTCAAAGTCCGAGACGGATCCGGCGCTCTCCATGTCGGCCAGCGCCACCGTGGGACCGCGAAGCATCGCCGGAGACAGGCCGCCTTCGCCGCCAGCGCTGATGTGCGTTTCAAATCCTGCGACGAACTCCTCCGGAGGCGGCGTCGTGCCAAACTTACGCCCCAGCGCCAACGATGCGTTGATGTAGTCGGCAAGCGCCTGCGGCACAGACTCAGGGAACTCGAATCCGCGCCCGATGAGTCGCTCGCCAGTGAGCATGTAAGCCGCAAGCGCGACGAAGGAACGGCTGCGGAAATCTTCGTCGCGCAGCCCCGCGTCGAACTCGCTCTCGTCCTCGGGCCGGTCTGAGAGCAGGGGCTCGTAGAGACTGCGCATCGTGAGGTGCGGGCGGAGCTTGAGGCAAAACGGAGCCCACGCGTCAACGCGCTTTTGCATCAGCCGCTCAAACTCACGCGACGGCAGCGCGCCGTTTTTCACGAGCTGCAGCACCATGTTTGAAGGGTGAAGGTCAACTCGCGCGACCCCGCACTCCAAGGCCTGCGCGATGCCGTCGCGTGCTTGCTTCAGCAGCAGCAGCACCTCCGTCGGATTCAGCGTGATGCGCTCCGCGATGAGCCGGCTGAGCGCGAAGCCGCCTTCGCGCTCTTCGGTGAGGAACGTCCAGTCCGGGCTCTCCCACACGCTGAGGGAGCGGAGAATGTTCGGATGGCGGCGGGCATCGAAGCGCCACATTTGCAGCGGCACGGCCTCATATTGATCCTTCGGCACGATGCGCGACGGTGGCAGCAAGTGCACCGTGATGGGCTGGTCGTTTCTGGCGTTGCGCGCCGGGATCGAAAATGGATAGCGCCGCGCCGTGTCGCTGTTCTCCACCGTGAAGCGCCCGTTGAGCAGCGTGTCGAGGGCGACGTTCTCCAACAGCAGATCCTGAAGCTGGGATTTGGGCAGCAAGCTCTCGTTCGTCACGACGAGATGCTTCCGGGTGCCTCGTGTCTGGAGATTGCTCACCATCGCGGTGAAGGCTTCCTTCACATCATCGCGCAGCCGGTCCAGGGTGGCGGGCGCTTGTGTTTTGTCGGCGAGGACATTTCGCAGCGTCGATCTCAACCCTGAAGCCAGGCAGGTGAGGGCGGGATACTTGTCCGGATTCTCCCCGCCATGCGGGCGGCCGGTGAGCAGGAGGAAGATCAGCTCGCACACTTCAAAAGAGAGCCGCTTCAGATCATCGTCAGACCGGCGCTCTTTTTGGGCCAGGCCGAAATCGACGACGCGCAATTGAAGAAACGTGTCCTCCAAGGTGGTGACAAGCAGTTGTTTCAGGCTGAGGTGCGATACAAGCCGGTGATAGCTCTGCAATTCAACAAGGTCGTCGAGCAACTGAAGCAGCAGGCAAAAGGCCGTGGCCGGCGGCAGCGCGCCGCGTCGCGCGATGTAGTCCTCGACAAACTCGCCGTCGTTGAGCGTGCTCGAGTAATAGATGAGCCCGTCGTCTTCGCCGACTTCCAGGATTCTCAGAAAGCTCCCGCCGCGTAATTCGGCGGCCTGCACCGCGCGCTCGTGGGCGGAGAGCTTTTCCGCCGGGTTCAGCTCTGCGGGGCCGCGCAGGACGTGAAGTTCAGTCAGCCGCTTCGCCTGAAGGTCGAATGCCAGGAACACACTCTCTCCCGGTGACCGCGCAAGCTGGATGGCGCCTCCCTTTGCGTTCCCCGCGATGAGAAAATGCTCAAACCTCTCGAGGTCTGGAGTTTTCGTGGGATGAGGAAGGGAGATCGACACTGTGTTGAAGGAGGCTGAAGATGGGGCGGGAGAACAGGAAAACAAATTGGCAGTGCGGTGTCGAGCTAAAATTCTGCAAAGGCACACTTAAGATCGCAACGATTCCGCAGCCTCCGGTCGAATAGTCGTGACGTCTTGATTGTCACGCCGCCGGCCGCGACAGGCAGAGGGAAGTCACGGATGCGCAGAAGGCCGGGCGGATCCCAGATGTGTTCCGGCCAATTGAGATTCGTGGCGGAGAGGCACGCCACCGGCGTGTGCGACTGCACGGTGAAAAGCCTTCCCTCAGATCGCGTCGAGCTTGCCGGTGCTGTCTCCGACGTGCTCAGCGTTCACACCCATGCGATCGAGCATGGACACGTAAAGATTCGTCATCGGCACCTCGCCATCGAGGACGAGCCTGCGCCCGGGCGTGAGGGTGCCGCCGCCTTTTCCCGCCAGGATCACAGGCAGGCGGCTGTGGTCATGCCGGTCACCGTCGCTGATCCCGCCGCCGTATACGATCATGGAATTGTCCAGAAGGTTCCCGTCGCCATCCTTCGTGGCCTTGAGCTTTCCGAGGAAGTAGCCCAACTGCTTCAAATAAAAGCGGTCGATGGAGGCGATTTTGGCCAGCTTCTCCGGGTTCCGTTGATGGTGGGAGATGCTGTGGTGGCCTTCCGGCACGCCGATTTCGGAGAAGCTGCGATTGCTGCCGTCGTGCGCCAGCATGAATGTGGCGATGCGGGTGCTGTCGGTCTGGAACGCCAGCGCCAGCAGGTCAAACATGGTGCGCATGTGCTCTTCGTAGGTTTCGGGAATTCCGTCTGGCACGGGCACGTCGGGCATTTGCGCGGTGAGCTTTTCGGCACGTTCGATCCGCTGCTCGATTTCGCGCACCGAGGTGAGGTACTCATCGAGTTTCCGCTTGTCCGCAGCGTTCGTCTTGCCTTGCAGGCTCCTTGC
>JANOBO010000063.1:0-7957 GCA_031411695.1 Verrucomicrobiaceae bacterium | reverse complement strand
CCTCGCGCCGCTCGTGCTCGGCACGTTTTCGTTGATCGCCATCCAGCGGCTGGCGCGCGCGATGTTTGATTCACGCGTGGCCTTTCTCGCGGTGCTCCTGGTGGTGATGGCACCGGGTAATGCGGCGCTGAACCTGCTCTTCACCATCGATGCACCGCTGGTGCTCGCGTGGACGCTGGCGCTGCTTTTTTTCTGGCGCGCGATGCAGACGCCGGACTCGTGGCGTCGGTGGCTGGCGTTTGCGCTGGTGTTTGGCATCGGCCTGTTGAGCAAGCAGATGATGCTGGTGTTTCCCGTGTTGATGCTGGCTCACGCGGCGATCTCGGCGGAGGATCGGGCGCTGCTGCGGAATCCCCGCATGTGGGTGGCCATCTTCGCCGGCACGGCCTTCCTCGTGCCGGTGCTCCTGTGGCAGCAGGCAAACGGCTGGCCGACGGTGAGCCACATGAAGGAGCACTTCGAGGTGTCCGATCCCGCACATGACGTGGGGCCCGGTCTGGCAGAGCGCGTGACGTGGTTCATCCAGTTTCCGCTTTTGCAGGCGGCGTTGTACTCGCCCATCACATGGGTGGTGATGATGGCCGTGCTTGCGTCCGCCGCTTGCGGCGGGCGGCGGCTCGGGAGTCGTGGCTCGCTGCTCGTTGTCTTTTCCCTTCCCGCGCTGGTTCTTTTCTTCGCGCTGGCGACGCGTCAGGAGGTGCATCCGAACTGGCCTGCCGTCTTCTACATTCCCGCCTTCGTGCTGATGGCCGCGTGGATGGACGGTGCGGTGGAAGGCATCCGGCTCGGTGATGCGTGGCGCGCGTGGGGGCGGCGCGGTTTGTGGGTCGGCTTTGCGGTGGCGCTGCTGACCTACGCCTATCCTCTTCTTTGCGGCCCTCTCGGGCTGGCGGGGAAGGGGAACCTGGACCCGTTTGAGAGGCTGCGAATGTGGAAGGAAACCGGCGCGATCGCGGGAGACTTTCTCAAGAGCGTGCCGCACCCCGAACGCACGTTCGTCGTGGTCATGGGCCATCGGCACTTCGCCAGCGAGTCGGCGTTCTACATGCCGCAGCAGCCGCGCGTGTATCGATGGCAGCATGATGGCCGGACGATGTCGCAGTATGAGCTGTGGCCTGCCCCCGGCGATGACATGAAGGGCTGGGACGCGCTGCTCCTCTATCCCGACGCGGAGGACAAAGGTTACAAGAAACTCACGCCTTCCGTCTTCTTCCGCCGCGCGTTCGTGGATGTGAAAAAGATCGGCGACATCGATGTGCCGGTCGGCAATGGCATGCGCCGCTCATTGCAGGTCTTCCTTTGCGACCGGCTCAAGCAGTGGCCGGATTCGATCCCGGTGCAGGTGGAGCGTGATCCTGAGTTGAAATCATTTATCGAGCCGAAGGGACAAACACCATGATGTCGTGGGATCTTGAGCTTTTTCATCGCATCAACGCCGGCTGCGCCTCGCCTGTGCTGGATTATCTGATGCCGGCCGTCTCTGCCATCGATGCGTGGATTCCGTTTCTCATTCTTATCGGCATCATCGCGGCGGTCCGCGGTGGGAAGCGTGTGCGGATCATGCTTCTGTGCGCGGGAGTCGCCATCGGCCTCGCGGATGGCGTGGTGTGTAAATCACTCAAGTCCGTCGTCGGCCGTGTGCGGCCGCGCGATGCGATGGCGGGTGTGATCATTCGCGATCTCGCTCCTGGCAAGCCGGCCTTGACGCGCCTGTTCAAGAAGCCCGTGACAAAGGTTAGCTCCGCGCCGGAGGATAAGGATGCGCGGGGCAAGTCGTTCCCGTCCAGCCACACCGCAAACATGTTCGCCCTCGCGACTGTGTTGGCGTTGTTCTTTCGCGGCTGGGGCATCGTCGCATTCACCGTGGCGACGCTGATCGCGTTCTCGCGCGTTTACGTCGGCTCCCACTGGCCGAGCGACATCCCCCCATCCATGGCCATCGGCGTGCTGCTCGGCTGGGCCGTGGTGCGGGTCACGAGCCTCCTGATGGAAAAGTACAAGAGCCACCGCTGATCGAAACGCATTTCCATTTTCCATTCCTCCATCACGCGGAGCTGACGACAGAATGGAGGAATGGGAAATGGGCAAAGTGCAAAGGGAGGAGTGAACTCATCCCGCCGCGTAAGCCGGCTCCACCGCCGCCTTCTCCTGATACTCCTCGTAGTCGGTGTTGATGCGCCACAGATCGTGGCTCGCACCATCGGCGATGTTTTCGGCGGCGAGCAGACCCATGAGGATGCTGTGATCCTGGTTGTTGTACTTGAACGCGCCGTAGCGGCCGATGGCGGTGACCCCGGGCACAGCGCGCAAGTGCTCGATCACAGGAGCGAGCCATGCCTTATAGCCCGCGCGGTAAACGGGATAGCAGCGCGGCAGCCGCACGACGCGTCCTTCCAGGATCTTCGCGTGGCCGAGCAGCGCGGTTTTGCGCAGTTCATCACTGCCGAGCGCGATGAGTTCCTCGTCCGTCCGGCGCCACATCTCGTCGTCAGCGTCGCACCAGTACTCGAGCGCGAGGATCGTGTCGTTTGAACCGCCGTGCAGTTCCTCGCCCCAGTTGCGGAAGTTCGTGATGCGGCCGAGTTGCAGCTCAGGGGATTGAACATAGAGCCACTGATCCGGGAAGAGCGAGGGGCTGTCGATGCGGAGGTAAACGAGGATCGTGTTCCGATACGTCAGCCTGGAGATCGCCGCATCCACCTCGCGCGGGATGTCAGGCAGCGATCTCACCATCAGCGTCAGCGGCATGGTGGAGATGACGTGATCGAACTTCCGTGCGCTCCCATCTGGCAAACGAATGCCCAGCCCGTCCGGGGTGATGCCTGACACCGGCGTCGCGAGATGAACCACGCCACCCTTTGCGCGCACCGCCATCGCCATGCGCTCGTAGATCATGCCCGTGCCGCCGATGGGGTGTGCAAACTGGTCCACCAGCGTCATGTGCCTGCTGCGACCGATCCCCAGCGCGCTCAACGCCGCGCCACCGAGCGAGAACTTCTTGATCCGCTGCGCCGCAAAGTCCGCGTCCAGCTCACCGCACGGGATGCCCCACAGCTTCTCGCTGTAGGACTTGAAAAACATCTCGAAGAGCTTCCTGCCAAACGCGGAGACGACCCAGTCTTCAAAGGTCGCCGGCTCTGCTCTCACGCCGCGGTTCCGCAGCAACTGCCGCGCGTAGCTCGTCATGCACGCGGCGGCGTTGAGCACGCCCATGTTCTTCAGCGCATTGGCGGGCCGCAGCGGGTAGTCGTAGAGTTTCCCGTCGTAAAAGATGCGCGTGAGCCGCTTCACGATCTTGAAGTCACCGGCGGCCACCTCCTGCCAGAGCCGGTTCACGCGCGCATCCTTGCTGAAGAATCGATGCGGGCCGAGATCGACGCGCTGCCCCCAGAGATCGAGCGTGCGCGCCAGCCCGCCGACATGCGGTCCGGCCTCGAAGACCTCCACCGCCACGCCGCGCTTCGCCAGCTCATAGGCCGCCGTGATGCCCGCCGGCCCCGCGCCGATGATGCCCACCTTCATGTCAGCGCGCCGGGTTTTCATCACGCTTCTCGATCACAGGTCGCAGTAAAACCAGCACACATGCCGCGATCATGATCATGGTTGGCAGATTGATGACCCACTTCACATGCGGCACCATGGCGGACACAGCCCAGCCCACCGGCCACGCGGCGAGGATCACGAATGGAATCCATGAGCGCTGCCCACGCGCGATGAGCGCCAGCGCCACCACATTGAGGATCAGCACGTCATTGTAGCTGTTTCGATACGCAGGCAAAAACAAGTCCGCCAGGAACGACCACGCGGCGATTCCCGCCAGCAACATTTCCACCGGTTGTTTTCTCCCCAGCCAAAACCAAAGACCCACGAGGAACACCAGCGCGGCGGCGACAGGCAGCGCGGACACATTGCTGATGCCCCAGGAGCGAAACAGCGCAAAGAGCGAGGTATCGGCAAACGGGATGCGTGCGAAACGGCCGAGCACATCGATCGGGATGCCTTCCACAAACGCTGGAAACGCCTGCGCTGGCGGGCGCGGATTCGCCGCGCCGGCGCGGTACAGCTCCGACCACGTCTGCATCCCCGAGCGATAATCCTCCCAGCACGATGAACTCCACAGCAGCGGCAGGCCCGCACTGAGCGCAAGACCCACCACCGCGCCGATGAGTTGTCCGCGACGACGAAGCACGATGAATGGCACCAGCAGCAGCGCCAGCGGTGGCCGCAAGGCAACGAGCAGACCGACGAGCAATCCGCCCCACGCGCTGTCCCCGAGCTTGGCGTCGCGCGTCACCCTCATCCAGCACGCCAGCAGAAAGAGCATGAGCACATAGGCCTGACCGCGATCCGTGTGGTGCCGCCACGCCACAGTAAATGTGAAGCCCACCACCGCCGCCGCCCACAGCCAGCGCAGGCGCGCGGAAGGCATCGCACGCATCCACACAAAGGCCGTGCCCAGAAGCAAAAGCCACTGCGTCGTCAGCCACACAAATTGCGCCGGGCGATACGGCAGCGCTGCCAGCGGAAAGTTCAGCATCAGCAGCGTCGGTGTGACGGTCACCTTGTTGATGGGCAGCGCGAGGTTGTTGTACGGATCACAAAGCTCCGGCGGCTCTCCCGTCCGCCATTTGTAATGATAAGCGTCCTGTTCCCGCAGGAGCAGCCGCGCGCCGGTGATGCGGTTCCGAAAATCAATCGTGCCGCCCGCCGACACGTTCTCCCAGTCCGCCCCGAAGCTGATGAGGAGCAGGAGGCCCAGCGCAAATCCGGCTACGGTGGGAATGGCTGATTTCATGGTGGCACGCGGGCGAAAAGTCCGCAGTGCTACGTCGCCCTCGTGGCTGGCTCAAACGGAATCTGCCGCACCAGCCGCGCCCAGTGGAAAGGCGGAGGCCGGAAGTCGAGCCACCGATGCACAGCCAGGGGCGTCGGCGATGCTCATGCGTTCAACCGCTGCCCTGGCCGGGGTCACTGCCCCGGCCGGCGATCCTTTTCACCTCCTCGCCGCGAGGATCAATTCATTGATTTTCGCGCGCATCGTTTCGTAATCCCCAAATGTGGGCGGGTCGCTGGGAGGTGTGTCCATCGTGGCCACCGTGTTCGTGTTGTTGCTTGTGCCGCTGATCGCGGAGTCGAGCTGCGCCAGGGTCACCTCCCCAGGTGGGCCTTGTGGGCCTGGCGGTCCTCCGGGATCGCCTTGCGGCCCTTGCGGACCTTGCTCCCCTTGCGGTCCTGCATCACCCGTTGGGCCGGGATCGCCCTGCGGTCCTTGCGGCCCTGCATCACCAGCGGGGCCGGCGCTGCCTTGCGGGCCTTGGGATCCCGTGGCCCCTTGGATGCCGGGCTCCCCCTGCACACCCTGCACACCCTGCGGGCCTTGCGCTCCTGGGTTGCCCTGCACCCCCTGCGGACCCGCCGGCCCGGCGGGGATCGCATCGATCATCACGACCAGCCCGTTGAACTGGTCCCTCAAGACGTCAGCCAGGATCAGCGCCCCGTCTTCCGGCAGTGCCGGATTAAAAGCGGAGACGGAACCCATGGCTCCCAGTTCCCGGTTCCCAGTTGCCGGAGTTGCAGCACTCGTGTGAGCGTGAGATCTGGCTGCTGGGGTAGGACGGGGCAGGGGGCCATTGCGGATTGTTGTCACGGGTTGATCCCCCAGAGCAGGGTGGACGATGGTTTTCATGAGTTTGAGTGAATTTAGATTTGAGGAACCGCGAAGGGACCCGAAGCATCACGAATGGCAGGCAATGTGGTTAGTACCGTTGTTGAGGTGCGGCATCGGCAGCCACTCACGCATTCGTGCAGATTCGGGTTCTTTCGGGGTTCGTTCCAGAGCCCCGGGGACCCCGATTCCCGGCAAGGCTTGCAGCCCAACCGGGAACCGGGAACTAGGACCGGAGCACGACCGCAGCGCGGTTAGGCCGCTCCGCGGATCACCTCATCGCTCCAGGGGCTTTGGCCGGTGCTGCCACCTTGGGCGGCCACGCGGAACACATACGTCTCGCCCACCTCCATGTTCTCCATGAAGTAGCTCGTCTTGCTCGTGTTCTTCACTTGGGTGAAGGCACGTGGCAGCACGTCCTTGCTGCACTCGATGAGGAAGCCACGCGCATTGGGCACACCCGAGTACGTCAGCAACATCGCTCCCTTCACGCCATTGAGCGTCAGGACAAGATTCGTCGGCGGGGCCAGCACGCCCACGGGTGTCGGCGCTGCCTTCACGTCAAAGCCGCTCGTCAGGATCACGGGCGCATTGCCATTGCTGGCGCTCTGCACATAGTCACCGCGCTGGCTCAGGTACAGCGCCAAGATATCGCGCTCCTCGTTCTTGAAGCTCGTCGCCTGCTTCTGCGCCTGCTTTGCCGCCTCACACGCCGCCAGAGCATTCTGGAAGTTTGTAAAGACGGTGAGGAAGTCCGGGGCCGTCGGGTACGGCGCCGTGAAGTTCAGGTTAGAAGCCATCGCCGTGATGTGCTGGCCCGCCAATTGGCCCAGGTTCGCGTCGTTCCGGCCGTATAAATCCAGCCTGACCTTCGCGCCTTGTGGCGCCGGCAAATCCTCGCCATCGCCCACGCCGTACCGGAGGTTAGGCTGCCCATACGTGTACCCTTGCCCATATCGCGGGTTCGGGTTCACGGCCGAGTTGGCTTGGACGTACTTGATCGCCTCTTGCAATATTTCTTCCGAGGTTTTGGATCCGGCACCGAGTCCGGAACCCTCATCTGGCGCGGGTGCGCATAATGTATTTTTCATGGTCTTATTGGGTTGCTAACAGCGCCGCGCCCGTCCGCCTTTGATTTCCATCCCCACGTCCTGAGACACCCGGCCCGGCACCGTCAGGTGGCGGGTTTGTTTGAGTGCCCTGCCGGTGAAGGCAATCGGGCTGCACCCGGCGGACCAGCCGCCGATGTGCGCGCCCGCAGGTGAGGTCATGCCCACGTTGGTGTGGACCGGACTGCACGAGGAGATGGAGGAGAACAAGCGCATACTGTTATTATTAACATGGTAATTATAATACATGCTGATAACAAAGCAACGAAAATTATAAAAAAATGTGAAATAGGGCCAATCTGGGGCTTCTGGATGCACACTCAATTAATAAGCTTATCTTAATGAAATGAAACTTTCGGCCGCATACAAAGGCTTTACATTTACAGCTTCATTCCGCCCACTTTTCGCGAGGGTTCAATCCCCGAGGCGTTGGCGCGTAAAAGGCTCATTGCCAACACTCTGCGGTGATCGGTTTGGTTGGCAGATGGCTGCAAGTTGATCTTCCGCCTCGGGACTGCCCGAGGCCGGCTGAATGCCGGAAAAAAGAGTTATTGTAGATCCAAAAACTATTTTTGTACATCCCGTCGCTCCAAAAGGATATGCCGGAACGGTTGCGGCACATGCCGGAACGATTTCAGGACATCAAGAATCTCTTTTTGTATGTCCTACAATTCATTCAGCACTGCTGGGACGATTATTGGATGTCCAATAACGCTTTCCTGACATCAAAAAGCGCTTCCGGCACATCCAAACACGGCGGCAGGACTTGAAGACGGGAATATAGGACATCCCACCAACCTTTTTGTATCTCCAAAAACTCTGACTCCATGTCTGGGAATCCTTTTCGCAGACCCAGCAGCGAAGGCGGCACCGGCAATGCCGCATCCCCCAGGTCCACCCAGCCACCCAGGATCTCCGGGAACCCTTCCAGCATGTCTGGCATCGTTGAACTGAAACCAAGCCAGCGAGTTTCAATGGCTAAAGATCGCGGAACCGCCTCCGACTCCTCATTCAACATTCGCATTTTCCCTCTTGCAGCTCCTTCACGGAATCTATAGCCTCCGCTCCATGAGCACGATCTGGGCCTTTGATTTGGGGAAGGGGAGCATCGGGGAGGCAGTTTGGAATACCTCAAAGAAGCAGTTTGATCACGTCGCTTCATTGCTCATTCCGGCGGAGTTTG
>JANOBO010000062.1:0-9104 GCA_031411695.1 Verrucomicrobiaceae bacterium | reverse complement strand
CTGCTGAGCTGGCTCAAGGCGGAGGTTTCGGTCGAAAGCCAAACCAACGTCGAAGGCCCGCGCGTTTCCGGTCTCGGCAAGGGCAAGTGGCAGGTGGCCGAAGACTTCGACGCACCCCTGCCTGACGAATTCTGGCTGGGCCGCGACGCATGAACTACCTGCTCGACACGCACGCCTTCATCTGTCGGAACGAAAACAGCCCCAAACTGCCCGTGCATGTCCGGCAGACGCTGAGCGACCGCTCGAACCAAATCTGGCTGAGTCACGCGAGCGTGTGGGAGCTTCAGATCAAGATCCAGCTTGGCAAACTGAAGCTGAACGCTCCGCTGGCCGATCTGATCGACCAAGAAACCCGTGTGAACCGGCTTCGTCTGCTTTCGATCAGCTACGATGACATCTTGAAACTCGACAGCCTGCCCATGCATCATCGCGATCCTTTTGATCGGATGATCATTGCTCAGGCGTTGACGGGCGGGTTTCATTTGGTGGCGTGTGACTCGGAGTTTCCGGCTTACGGCGTGCCGTTGTTTTGGTGACAAAAATCTGTGTGTTCAAAGCCATCCCCTTATTTCCCGAACCAGATGCGTCCGGAAATAGAGCGCACCTTGCTGTGGCAGTAGCCTTTCAGCTTCGATTAGAGCCTTCAGGCAATCGTCGATACTTGATTGGCTGTCTGCCAGCTTCTTGTATGGCTCTGCGTATGCCTCAAAGATCGTGACAAGGAGTTCTGCTATCATCTTGTGCGTGTACCGGCCGATACTTGCGCCGTGCTCAGCAAAGCCAAGATTGAACCCATTCCAGATATGCCACTCGATATCGGCCGGAAAACGGGGGAGCACATGAATGAGACCGCCATGTACATCCAGTACTATATACTCCATGGCTGACATGTACGCTTTTGTGACATGAGGTCGGACAGCCTTCGCCGCTGGTTGCTTGAGGTCGGTCCACTCCCGGAGCTTTGCTTCATACTCCTCGTGAAAACGCGTCTGCTCTTGCTCCGATGATGCCTCGGAATCTACTTCCAACTTTTTTCCCCACAAAGATCCAGGGCTGTCTTTTGAGCATATCTCTGGAGTCAGCTCGAATTTCACTCTGTTCTGCGTGTCGGCAGCCAACGCAAATCCGGAGAACCCAACGCAAGGCAGGAAACTGATAAACGCACGCTTGTTCATGGAGAGAGGAATGTGATGAATCTCACGCAAACAACTCCTTGATCGCCTGGGTGCCGAAGTCGACGACGGGATACGGTCTTCCCTGCGGGCCGGGGAGCTCGGTGTTGAGATCGACGCCGAGGGCTTGGTAGATGGTGGCGACGATTTCTTTGGGGGCGACGGGGCGCTCGGTGGGATAGCCGCCGATGTCGTCGGACTTGCCGATGACCTCGCCGCCTTTGATGCCGCCGCCGGCGAAGTTCACGGTCCAGCAGTTCGGCCAGTGGTCGCGACCGCCAGCGGGATTGATCTTTGGTGTGCGGCCGAATTCGGCGAGGCAGGTGACCATCGTGTCATCCAACATGCCGCGCTGGAAAAGGTCCTCAATGAGGGCGCTGTAACCCTGGTCATACATCGGCGCGACGATGTCCCTCATGCCTTCGATGCTGGTGAAGGGCTTCGAGCCGTGGATATCCCAGGTGATCTCACCAAACACGGTGATGAAGGTGTTCACGGTGACGAACCGCACGCCGCGCTCGACGAGGCGCCGTGCGAGCAGGCAGCTCTGGCCAAAGCGGTTCAAGCCATAGCGCTCGCGCACTTTGAGCGGCTCCTTCGTGAGATCGAACGCATCGCGAGCCTGCGCGCTCGTCATGATGCGGTAGGCGGACTCGAAGTTCGAGTCCATGAGCTTCGCCTGCTCGCTGTATTCGAAATTCCGCACGCTGCTGTCCACCAGCTCGCGCATTTCGCGGCGACGCTCCAGACGCACTTCCCCAATCTCCTTCGGCGGCAGGAGGTCTGGCACTTTGAAGTCCTTCACGGCGGGATCGGCATTCAGCACGAAGGGATCGAAGGACTTTCCGAGAAAGCCGGCGTCCTGGCCGTGTGGCATGTTGCCGCCCGTCGGGCCCATCGACTCCGGCAGGATGACGTGCGCGGGAAGATCGCTGCGCCGGCCTTTGAGAAACTCCAGCGCGCTGCCGACGTGCGGCGTGTTCACTCCACCGGTGAAGAGCCGGCCGGTCTGCATCATCTGATGGCCCGTGTCATGCACCGCAGCGGCAGTGTGGAAGCAGGAGCGCACCAGGGAAAACTTGTCCGCGATCTTCGCGTGCAACGGAAGGATCTCGGAGATCTCAAACGCGTTGCTCTTCGTGCGGATCGGCTTGAACGGCCCGCGGATCTCGCTCGGCGCATCCGGCTTCATGTCCCACAGGTCCTGCTGGCTGGGCGCGCCGAGATTGAAGATCATGATGCAGGCCTTGTTGTCCTTTTTCGGATTCACCGCACCTGCGGCCTTGAGCGTCTGATATCCCGGCAGCGTGAGCCCGATGGCGCCGAGCGCTCCGGCCTGGAGGAAGTCACGGCGGGAAATGCCATCGCAGGTGGTGACTGAGCCTTTGTCTGTGAACTTGAACATGGTGGTGCGTGTGGAGGGTCGTGAAAAAGTACGGGCAAAGATACGGCACAATATCGGGCCTGGAATGGACTATCCTGCTTCTCGCGTGGTGCGCGCCTCGCCTCCGTCATCGGCCACATCCCGCCTCGGATTCTTCCGCGCCGCAAAGATCACATAGCGCATGGCACCGACGCGGTAGGCCAGCCACAGACGGAGCATGGTCAGGCCAAAGATCCGGTTGTCGTTCTTGGGTTCGAGAAGAAAGCGGAGATAGGCGGGCCTGCGCAATACGCCGATGAAAAAGCGCCACGCACAGATCGGCCATGTGCGCGCGACTTCTGCGGAGACATCCTGCGCTTCCGCCATTTCAAAGTCTGAGTTCTTTATCCAACGCAGGTACTCTCTTTCCGTTCCCATGCCGGGCATCCGTCCTTCGCGGCAGATCGGCTCGATGAGGTGACGGTGCTGCCAGGGTTTTAGTGTTTCGTTTGCGAGCCACGCACACACGACCAGCCGGCCGCCGGGCTTCAACACACGCGCCGCTTCGGAGAAGACGCGCGCCTTGTCGCTCATGTGCTCCGTGCTTTCGATGGCGATGAGCGCGTCAAAGGATTCCTCCGCGCGTTGGTTGTGCAGCCAGTCCTCGAGCAAAAACGTCACGCCATCCCCAGGCCGCGAGGCCGCTTCCGCATAGCGATGCTGCGCTGGAGAAACGGTCAATCCCGTCACGCCCACCCCCTGTTCACGCGCGATGATGCGCGCGGTGTGACCGTAGCCACAGCCGAGATCACACACGGTCATGCCCGGCTCGAGGCGCGCCTTTTCCACCACTGCATCGAGCAGGGCCCGCGTGGCTTCATCGCTCGTCTCGCGACCGCTGCGCCAGAGCCCGTGGTGGACGTGCTCGCCCCAGATCTCACGGTAGAAGCGGTCGAGCTGGTCGTAGTGGCGCGCCACATCAGCGGGCGTTGCTGGCTGGTTGGAGGTGATCATCCCGTGGCGGCGTCTGCCTTTGCCATGGATACGACCGGCCGACGCGCAGGGCGGCGTCAGGTACTGCGCCTCGTGCGTGCCTTCCCAAAAGCTGCCGCGATGAGAAACGGCAAGTTCACGCAAAAGATCACCACCAGCACCTCGAACTCCGGAAAGTACAATCGCATGATGAAGCCGATGCCCACGTGCATCAACACCAGCGCGGATCCGAACCAAAAAGCCCAGCGACGGCTCACCAACATCACAAACGCGCACAGCTCCAGGATGAACCCCGGCGCAAACAGCATCCGCGCCAGCGCCGGATGCTGGGCCAGCCACGCGGCCCACGGGCTCACACCCGCGAAGGCCTCGCCGATTGACGGATTGTCATAGAAGATCTGCCGCCAGACCTTCTGCACGCTTTTGGCAAAGTAGTGGCTCTCAAACATCCAAAGGCCTGAGGTCTTCGCGATCTTCGTCAGCGCGCTCGTCACATACACCGCCGCGATGGCGCACTGCGAGAAGTAAAGCAACATGCCATCGAGATGCGTCCACCGCGCGCTTGGCGGCATTTCGCGAAAGCGCCGCACGATCTCGATGCCGCACGCCGCCACCTGCAGCAGCAGCACAAACGTCATCATCTGCGAGCCATGGAAGGTATTGCCCTGGCTGTTCGCCAGCGTCCAGTAAGTCAGATGCAGAAACGCAAGACCGCTGACGCCGACCAGCGTCCAGAACACGTTGAGCCAGATGCCAGCCAAATAAGTCAATCCGAACACCGCGGCAGCAGCGAGCACCCACGGATGCATGCCCGGCTGTCCGATCCACGCCACATCCACGCCCCACTTCGCGATGCCAGACGCATCTTCCACCCGGTCGTAGCGCGAGGGCTCTGAGATGGACCAGACCGCCGCCGCAAAAAGAAAACTGCGCAGCAGGAAAGCCTCCAGCCGGCCGACATGCACTGGAAGGAAGCGCGTGCTCATTTCGGCAATGTGTCCGTTATCGCTTCCGCCAGCAAAGCTTCGGCCACAGGCGTGATGATTTCCCGAAACCCTCCGTTCTCCTGAAAAATCTCCCCGCTCTTCAAGCGCAGCACGGGAGGCAGCTTCTTCTTGCGCCTGTGCGCGAGCCGCTCCAGCCGCTCTGCCACAGCCTGCCAGGCTTGATGCTTGATCTCCGGCGTCGCCTTCGCGCCCTCACGGATGCCAGCGGCGCGCGCGAGCTGATTGCGCGCGTCGATGTATTTTTTTCCAACCTTCGCGGATGTCTCGCCCGTGATGCGGCGGATGTCGATGGGCTGGTCCGCGCCATCGGCCACGACCGTGAAGACCGAAGGCTCCGGCCCAGGGTCGGCATACATCGGGAAATTGTTCAGCGGATATGAATCCCTGCCGATCAGGCACGCCGCGATCACGAACACCATCGCCATGATGGGATGCGTCACTGCCTTGCGGAAAGCCCGCGCGCTGGCCGGAAGATTCACCCGCCCATCAAGCCTGCGCCCGCTCGAAAAATCAACCGAATGCCTCTCATCTACACCTCCGTGCTCGCCGCGCCTTCGCTGTTGCCCGCAGCGCGCATCTGGATCGCCTGCTCAAGCGCACGCCAGCCGAGCATGGCGCACTTCACTCGTTGTGGGAAATGCTGCACGCCTTCGAGAAGCTGCAGCTCACCGAGCGCGTCTTCGTTCTTGATGACACCCTGACCGGTGACGACGGTGCGGAAATCTTGCGACAGCGCTTCTGCGTCGGCCTGCGGTCTGCCCTTCACCTTCAGCGTCATCATCGATGCGGAGGCCTGGCTGATGGCACAGCCGGAGCCGCTGAACTTGATGTCCTCAATCTTGCCGTCAGGGCCGAACCTCACATAGAGATCGATCTCGTCTCCGCACGATGGATTGTCACCATGCACATGCACGGCGCCGTCGGTGATCTCGCCGTGGTTTCGCGGCTTGCGTGAATGGTC
Source organism: Verrucomicrobiaceae bacterium (assembly GCA_031411695.1). GTDB lineage: Bacteria > Verrucomicrobiota > Verrucomicrobiia > Verrucomicrobiales > Verrucomicrobiaceae > JAIBCL01. The sequence goes on along the minus strand of JANOBO010000062.1, from coordinate 3,608 downwards.
GAGGATGACCTGCTGGTAAAGCTCGCGGAGTTCGTCGTTCATGCGGGGCGGAGGGATGGGATGGTTGAAAAAACCAAGGATGTAATAAAACTACGAGGCGGGAAATCATTGGGGCGCTGCTGAGGAGATTGAAGATTTGATTCTTTCGTTTCATTCGGCCATCCCATCTTAGCCGCCGAAGAATCGGTTCGCCTCCAGCAGGATGTCGATCATGCGGTCGATCTCCTCGTGCGTGTTGTAGAAGTAAAAGCTCGCGCGGCTGGTGCTGTTGACCTTGAGCTTCTTCATGACGGGCTGCGTGCAATGGTGGCCGCCGCGCAGGGCCAGGCCGCGCGTGTTCGCGAAGGTGGTGAGGTCATGCGGATGCGCGCCCTCGAGCGTGAAGGCCGCGAGCGCGCCGCGATCCTTCTGCGGGCCGTAGATGCGCAGGCCAGGAATCTCAGCCAGGCGCAGCGTGGCGTAATCCGTCAGCGCGCGGTCGTGCTGGAAGATGTTCGCACGGCCGATGGATTCGAGGTAATCGATGGCCGCGCCGAGCACGATGGCTCCAGCGATGTTTGGCGTGCCGGCCTCGAACCGCGCGGGCGGCTGCTTGTAGCTGCTCTCGGTGAGCGTCACGCGATTGATCATCTCGCCGCCGCCGTGCCAGGGTGGCATCGTTTCCAACACCTCCCTCCTCCCGTAAAGCGCGCCGATGCCGGTGGGCGCGCACATCTTGTGGCCGGACAGCGCGTAGAAATCGCAACCGAGCTCGCGCACATTCACCGGCATGTGGCCGGCGCTTTGCGCGCCATCGACAAAGGTCGTGACGCCGAGCGCGCGCGCCCTGCGACACAGCTCGGCGGCGGGATTGATCGTGCCGAGCGAGTTCGACACATGCACGAAGGAAAAAATCTTCACCTCGGGTGTCAGCAGCGCGTCGAGCTGGTCGAGATCGAGCACGCCGTCGTCCGTGATGGGCACATGCCGGAGCGTGGCGCCGGACCGCTGCGCGGCGAGCTGCCAAGGGACGAGATTGCTGTGGTGCTCCATTTCGGTGAGCAGGATGACATCACCGGCCTTCAAAACATGCGCGCCCCAGGTTTGCGCCACGAGATTGATGCTCTCGGTGGTGCCGCGCGTGAAGATGATTTCCTCATCGCTCTGTGCGCCGATGAAGGCGGCGACTTTCTTTCGCGCCAGCTCATACGCATCGGTGGCGCGGTTGCTCAGCTCGTGCAGGCCGCGGTGGACGTTCGCATTGTCGCGCGCGTAGTAGCGCACCAATGCGTCGATCACCGCGCGCGGCTTCTGACTGGTGGCCGCATTGTCGAAGTAGATGAGCGGCCACTCGCCGACTTTCTGATCGAGGATGGGGAACTCGGAGCGGATGCGGCCCCAGTCGATTTTTGGCAATGAACAGCTCACGCGGAAGATACGGGCAGTGGGCGCTTAGCGACGTGCCACATTGTCGGTCACCACCGTGGAGGCCGGAGCGCGTCCGCCGGCATACATGCCTCTCGCCGCGATGGCTGCGCCGCGCTGCTCCACTCCGGCAGGGTCCGCACCCGGTGCCGCCGCAGGTTTCTCCGCATCAGCCAGCGTTCTCCCGACGGCCTGCACCATGCCATTCAAGAGGCTGCCGGCGGAGCTGAGGAGCGAGCAACCAGTCAGCGTGAGGGACAAAACGCACACGGCGGATAGCGAGAGGATTTTCATCGGATGCCCTGCATACCACAGGGCGCGCCGCCTGTAAATTGCGCGTTCCTGCGTCGTGCTTGTCGTTCGCATTGCATTGCGCGCGGCACAGCAGCCGGAGCGTAAGTTTGGAAAACGCCCTCTCGTTTTTTCCCCATGGGCACGCGCTCGTTCCATCTCAAATCCGTTCTCACGCAAGCCGCACCGCGCGTGTGGCTCAGCCTCGCCGCCTGCATGCCCGGCTTGTTTTGCGAGCGGCCTGCGCGTGCTGAGGACGAATACGAGAGCGCCCCCATCCGCTACTCCGACACCGCGCCGGACGATGCCGCCCGACGCCTCGAGAAGGCACAACAGGACGGTCGCATCAAGATCACACGCGAGAGTGATTGGACCGTGCTCCGCCAGCTCCTCACCCATTTCAAGATTCCTCTCGAGTCCCAAGTGCTGGTCTTCTCAAAGACCAGCAAGCAGAACGACCGCATCAGCCCCCAGACCCCGCGCGCCATTTATTTCGGAGACGACGCCTACGTCGGCTACGCGCTCGGCGGCGTCATCGAGGTTTCCGTCATCGATCCACGACTTGGGCCCATCTTTTATCAAGTGGACCCGCGCGTGGATGAGCGCGCACCGCTGCGTTTTGAGCGGGATCAATCCTGCCTCAGTTGCCATGGCGGCCCCTTCTCTCCTGATGTGCCCGGCCTCATCGTACGCTCCGTTTTTCCCGGGCCTGAAGGTCACCCCATCCTGAGTCAAGGCACCACCATCGTGGACACCACGACGCCCTTCACCGACCGCTGGGGCGGCTGGTACGTCACCGGCAGGCACGGCTCCGTGCACCATCGCGGCAATGTCACCGCCACGGAGGAGGGTGAGAAAGTCACGCTCGACACCGCCGCCGGTGCGAACGCGCGGTCGCTGGAAAAATTCTTCGACACCTCACCCTACCCTCGCAAGACCAGCGACATCGTCGCGCTGCTCGTGCTCGAGCATCAGACATCCACGCAGAACATCCTGACGAAGGCAAACCACGCCGCCATGCGCGCCATGCACAGGCAGCACGCCTTGCAGCGGGAGCTGGGAGAAACTGTCGAGCCGCAGCCCGTCGGCACCGCGCGGCGCATCATCGACCACAGCGCACAGGATGTCGTGGATGCACTGCTCTTCAAAGACGAGGCCCCCCTTCCCGACGGCGGCGTCGAGGGCGATCCCGCCTTTCAGCAAGCCTTCGCGAAGAACGCACCGCAGACTCGCGATGGCCGCTCATTAAAGGACTTTCAATTGCTCAACCGCCTCTTCAAATACCGGTGCAGCTTCATGGTGTATTCCCTCACCTTCCAGACTCTCTTCCCCCCGCTGAAGGAGACCGTCCTCACCGAGCTGTGGCGTGCGCTCGATGGCAAGGACGCCGAAGCCCGCCACGCCTACCTCGCCGCCTCCGAGCGCCGGCACATTCAAAAGATCCTCGCCGAAACCCTCCCCGGCGCCCCCGCCGCCTGGAAGCAACCCGTCGCCGCGCGCTAACGCCCGTTCCCACACGACGGCTCGGGATCGCTCCCTCGTCGAAAAGTTTCGCCGCATACGGACGCGACCACGTTCAGGATCTCCGCAGCCTCCTGGGGAGAGACGTCTTCTTCCACCGTCATCGCCACCGCCCGGCCCTCAGCAAGCCGCGCCACCGCTGCGATCATTCGCATCACACCCACCGGCACCGCGACCTCTTTGCCGTCGATCCGCACCGCTACCGAGTCCTTCCGCCCAAACATTATGCCGCCCCCGGCAGGCAATCCTTTGGCCCTCGGCCGAGGGGGCGTTACATGATGATGGCGGCCACCCGCTGGATGGCTTCGATGAGCTGGGGGATGGCGACGGGTTTTACGAGGTGCTCGGTGAAGCCGGCGGCGAGGCTGCGGCGGATGTCTTCTTCCATGCCG
>JANOBO010000061.1:0-2863 GCA_031411695.1 Verrucomicrobiaceae bacterium | reverse complement strand
TATCAGTGGCGGCAGCATGGCTACGAGGCGGGCGGGCGTTACCTCCGCTGGCGCACCGAGGCCATGCTGCGCCGCATCGGTGCCATCAGCGGACATCTGCCTGGTGAGGAGGAGCGTGTGGAGAAAGGCGGACAGCTTCACGAGGCAAAGCCGCACGAGGGCAAGCTCGATGAATTCGGCTTCTATTCCTCACTCGTGTATGGTCTTCCCTGCGCCCTTGAGTTTGGCTTGCGCGGCGAGTTTGTCGGAGGCATCGCCGCTGCCGGGCTCGATGAGCGCTTCCGCATCAGCCCCGGCGTCACTTATTATCTGAACCATGACCGCACTGTGAAGCTCCGCCTGCAGTATAACTTCGATCACTCCAACGACTTCAGCGATGCGCACAGCATCTGGGCACAGGTCGGGTTCAACTGGGGCGGCCCCGAAGTGCGCTGAGAGAAAAGACAAATCCCCTCTGTTAATCCTGCGATTCCTGGAACTCTTGTTACAAAAATGAAGACTCTCATCCCACTCCTCTGCGCGCTCGCCTCCGCCGCCTCCGCGGAGATCAAGGTCGCGGCGCTCCACCCGATGATCGGCAATCTCGTCCGCGCCGTCGGTGGCAAGAACGTCGAGGTCATCGATTTGCTGAGGCCCGGCGCGGACATCCATCACTTTGAGCCCAGCGCCAAGGACATCGGCGGGATGAAAAACGTGCGCCTCATCTTCGCCTCGGGAAAGAACATCGAGTCGTACCTCGACAATCTTCGCGACACCGTCGGCGCCAGCGTGAAGATCATCGAGGTAGGCAAGCCCGTGCCGTCCGTGAAGATCGAGAAGGGGCAGGAGATTTTCATGTGCTGCCCCGAGCACGTGCACGGCGGCATCGATCCGCATTGGTGGCACAGCGCCAGCGGCATGCAGCGTGCCGCGCGCTACGTGGGCGATGAGCTTGCCGCGGCCGACCCCGCGAATGCCGCCGCCTACAAGGCCGGCGCAGCAGCCGAGGAGAAGAAGCTCGGCGATCTCCGCTCGTGGGCCGTCTTGCAGCTTTCACAGATCCCGCGCGCCGACCGGAAGCTCGTCACCGCGCACGCGGCCTTTGGCTATTTCTGCAAGGAGTTCGGCTTCAAAAGTCTGCCGCTTCTCGGTCTCGGGCGCGAGGATGAGGCCACCACCAAATACCTCGCCGAAGCCATCGCCGTCATTCGCGCGCAAGGCATCAAGGCCATCTTCCCCGAAGACCAGGCCAATCCAAAGATCATCAAGCAGATCGTTGCCGAGACCGGCGCGAAGCTCGGCGGCGACCTCATCGCCGATGGCACCGCGCCCGGCTTCACCACTTATGAGGCGATGCTCCGCCACAATGTCGCCACCATCTTGAAGGCGCTCAAGCCGTAGCCATCAGTCGAACTCCTCCACCTCACGGACTCCGTGCGCGGTTATCCCCCCATCCAGCTTTTCTTTCTCATGCTCGCCTTCGGTGCCATGGCCGTGCCGCTCGCGCGGCTCACCTTTGCAAAGCCGGACGCCGCCGCACCCGTCGCGCGCGCAAAGGTCGCGTCTCATCTCATTCCCACGTTGCTCCGTCTTCGCTACGCGCATCCGCCGAAGTCCCTCAGCCTGCGGCTCGGCAGTCGCGAATTGCTTTCCTCTTCCACCCCTGCGGCCTCGCCGGTCGAAGTCTCCCTTGATCTCGACATCCCGCGCGATGGCGTCGAGTTCGCGCTCACCGGCGCGTGGGATGAAAGCACCGCCGACACCGCCGTCACGCTGGAGATCCAGCCCGAGGCGCTCGACCTGAAAACCGAGACGCGCTGGAGCACCGGCGCATCCATGACGGAGGTGATCTCATTTCAATGGAAGTGAACGGACAAAACCCCGCGCCGCCTGCCGCAGTGCACACCGCCACGCCCGGCGGCGGCGCCGCGCACATTCATCACCCCGGCTGCGGCCACCAGCATGTCTGCTGGGGCGGCGGTCAGGCGCACACGCATCAGCATCGGCTGCAGGTCAGCGGCCTCAGCGTCAGCTACCACGAGGTGCTCGCGCTCGAGGACATCAGCTTTGATTCCGAGTGCGGCCGCAGCATCGCCCTCATCGGCCCGAACGGTGCCGGCAAGAGCACCCTGCTCAAGGCCCTGGCCCACCTCATCCGGCCCGCGCGCGGGCAGATCCTCTGGAAAGGCCACCGCGTCGCCAAGAGCAGCAACGAGATCGCCTACCTCCCGCAGCGCGGAGATGTCGATTGGAATTTTCCCATCACCGTGCGCGGCCTCGTCGAGATGGGCCGCTACCCGAACCTCGGCTGGTGGAAGCCGTACTCAAAGCATGACGGCGAGATCGTCGAGCGCGCCCTCGCCGCCATGGAGCTGCTGCATTTGCAAAAGCGCCAGATCAGCGCCCTCAGCGGCGGCCAGCAGCAGCGCACCTTCATCGCCCGCGCCCTCGCGCAGGAAGCGCACGTCCTGTTGCTTGATGAGCCCTTCACCGGCCTCGACCAGCCCTCGCAGGAGACGCTCCAGCGCCTCTTCCGGGATCTCACCCAAGAAGGCCGCCTCCTCATCGCCAGCCACCACGACCTCGCCACCGTCCCCGCCATCTTTGACGACGTGCTCCTGCTCAAACGCAAGCAGCTAGCCTTCGGCCCGGTCGGCTCCCACTTCACCGATGAAAGTGTCCGCACCGCGTACGCCGCCGGGTGAGCGTGGCCGCAAAAAGAGTGCTCAGTGCTCAGTGCTGGTGTCCCGCCTTCAGGCGGTGCTGAGCCTTCTTCGTTAATGCGGACAGCAAAAGTTGGGTAATAACCCAAACTGACATGAACAACACAGCAACGAAAAAACGCACCTATGACGAGCGGTTCAAGCGCGACGCAGTCGCGCTG
>JANOBO010000060.1:0-17031 GCA_031411695.1 Verrucomicrobiaceae bacterium | reverse complement strand
GAAGAATGCCGGACACGAAGCCACCGTGCCCTTTTCCCCTGGTCGCATGGATGCCTCCCAAGAGCATACTGACATCGAGTCCTTCAGATTTCTCGAACCCTATGACGATGGCTTTCGGAACTATCTCAAAGTCCGATACAGCGTTTCCGCCGAGGAGCTGTTGCTCGATAAGGCGCAACTGCTCACGCTCACCGCGCCGGAGATGACGGTGCTCATCGGCGGCATGAGAGTCTTGAAAACCAATGCCGGCGGCACGCAGGACGGCGTGCTCACCGCGAAGCCCGAGGCGCTCACCAATGACTTCTTTGTGAACCTGCTCGACATGGGCACCGAGTGGAAATCCGTGTCGCCCTGCGGCAACGCCTTCGCCGCCGTGGACCGCGCAACCGGCCAGCCTAGATGGACCGGCACACGAGTCGACCTCCTCTTCGGTTCCAACTCCATCTTGCGCGCCCTCGCTGAAGTGTATGGCAGCGCGGACTCCCAGAAGAAGTTCGTCACGGACTTCATCGCGGCGTGGAGCAAGGTGATGAACCTGGACCGCTTCGATCTCGTGTAGCCACGCAGGGCCGGCAGAAGGATCACGCCCCCGGGGCGACACTGCTCAGGGGGAGAGCGCAGAGGCGCGGCGCCCCTCGCGTGGCCGCCGGATCGCCTTAGAGGCAATGCCGTTAAGCAATGAGTAGGGCGATGAAAACGTGCCAGTCGTGAGGGCGAAGAAAACATGCCAGTCGTGAGGGCGGACGAGCATCTTTCCCCCTCACCCCAGCCCTCTCCCCGAGGGAGAGGGAGCAAGACCGGCAGCCGCTCGGAATAGCAATGGACGCTGGTGATTTGCGCAAACCGCATGGTCTCCATTCTGGCGCGGCAGCGCCATCAGGCTCCCTCTCCCTTGGGGAGAGGGCTGGGGTGAGGGGGAGGATCTCGGGGAACTTATTGCTTAACCGCATGGCGCCTAAAGGCGGGGCTCCAACGCAAAACGGCGCACCCGGACCGGTGAGACTGCGATACAGATCGGAAAACCTCCAATCCATCCCGGTGAACGTGGCACCCATCCCGGTGAACTTGGCATCCATCCCGATGAACTTGGCATCCATCCCGGTGAACTTGGCATCCATCCCGGTGAACCTGGCCTCCATCCCGATGAACTTGGCGTCCATCCCGGTGAACTTGGCCTACATCCCGGTGAACTTGGCCTACATCCCGGTGAACCTAGCCTCCATCCCAGTGAACTTGGCATCCATCCCGGTGAACTTGGCATCCATCTCGGAGATCTTGGCAGGCATCCCTGGTCTGGATGCCAAGTTTCGCGGGATGGATGGTAAGATTCGCGGGATGTGGGCCAAGTTTCGCGGGATGGATGCCAGATTTGCAGGCTGGACACCAAGTTTTCCGGGATGGAAGCTAGATTTGCGGGCGGGACACCTAGTCGTGCGGGCTGGATGCCAAGTCGTGGAGGCTGGATGCAAAGCTTCGCGGGCTGGATGGGCGCTCCAGTTCGCGACTCGTCCTCCAGCACGGTGACGTCCCCAAACCTTTCCAGCTGAAGGACGAGGAGGAGCAGGGGGCCAGTGTGAGTCATCGACAGCGTGCACCCCATGCTGTCGGGACGGGGAGCGGGACGTGTCGGGGCAGGGATATGCCGCGTTTTCCGGCTGACGGATACGGCAGGCGGTTCAACGTTTGCTTTCTTCAGGGGTCGGAAGATTTGTCTTTGTCTTGAGACCCAAGACCGGGAATCCTCCCGACCGCCCTGCGCATCATTCCATGAATTTCTATCCGACCCTAGGCTTTCTCTGTCTGACCCTTCACGCTCTGGGATTTGGGATTCTCAAGTCAGGCAGCGCTGCCGTCGGGTGCGCAGACCGAGCCGGCCTCCGACGCAGCTTTGAACGCCGATGTGGAAGCGGCTTGGATGCCGGGCAGCATCAACTCTGGCATCAAGGGGAATGACGCCTACACCGACGGGAGCTTCAGCGTGGTGGCGCCGGTGTGGAGCTCGATGGGCAGCGATGGAACCTTGGGCGGCGGTCTGGTTTACGCGGAGCCCTACATTTCGTGGGGCGAGGGGGGCGAGGTGGCGAGCAGTCTCGGGCTCGGGTGGCGGTATTTGTTTTCGGATCAGCCGGTGTCGGCGCTGGCTGGCGGAGATGACCGGCAGGCGGGTTTCTTCGAGGAGGGCTGGGCTCTCGGTGCCAGCCTGTTCCTGGACATGCTGGACACGGAGAAGAACAATCAGTTCTGGCAATTGGGCACGGGCGTCGAGGTGATGAGCCGTTACGTGGAGCTGCGCGGGAACTATTATTTTCCGCTCACGGGAAGGAAGGAGACGGAGAGATTCCGCACGAGCGAGACCACTTCCCGGACGAACACGACGACGAGCACCTCCTACAACACGCAGTCGAGCGCGAGCGACCCCTACGGCACGGGGTACACGATCGCGCAGGACATTAATGAGTCCGTCTTTGCCACGACTGAGACGAGCACGATGACGACGACGACGACGATTGAGCGGCTCTTCCGCCGTTATGAGGAGGGCATGGAGGGATGGGACGCTGAGCTGGCGGTGCTGCTGCCGTGGATCGACCGCTGGATGGACGTGAAGGTGGTGGGCGGCTACTACAGCTTCGATAATCAGCCTTTTGGACCGCAGTCCAGCGGCACGGGAAAGGTGGACGGATGGAAGGCCGGCGTGGAGGTGCGCCCTGTGCCCGCCATCGCGCTGAGCGCGCTGTGGTATCAGGATAAAAAGCTCACGGGCAGTGACTGGATCGCCGGTCTGCGCGTGGAGCTGCCCTTTGAGACAACCAATATCGGGGATGGCAAAGGCGGGTTCTGGGGTCACATCAAAGATGCCTTCAAGTCGCGTCGTCGCCATCTGGCCGAGCGGCTGGCCGAGCCGGTGCGCCGGCAGAATGCCGCCGTGACGCTCGGCAACGTGACCGCGCAGAAGCAGAGCGCGAGCAGCACGTCATCGACCACCAGGCAGAGTGTGACGCGCGTGGTCAGCCAGAGCAGCACCCAGGTCGTGCTGGCCACCGATGTCATCTTCGTGGACAACACGGTCGGAGTGCCCGGCAACCCCGGCACTTATGAGGCGCCCGCGAGCACGATCCAAGGCGGCGAGGACACAGCCAACGTGCTGTTTGGCGACAACGGCAAAGTCTTCGTGCAGGGCGGAGGCGCGAGCTACAGGGAGAACGTCGTCGTCAGTCGAAGCACCGCGCTTTATGGAAGCGGCCGGGGAATGACGCTGGCAAACGGCAGCACCTTCCAAGGGCGGAACGCAACCACACCCGTGCTCGAAGGCGCGATCTCCGCGAGCAACATCGGCGCGCTGACGGTGAGCGGCTTCGACATCCGGGCGCAGGAGACTTTTGGGTACCGGACATACTACTACGGCAACGGCTATTTCTCCACCGACGGCTACATCTCGCGGCTTCCGAGTGAAGGCATCGCAGCTTCAAATGTGGGTGCCGTCACCATCATCGGGAACCGCATCTCGGGCACGACGCAGGGTATCTCCGTCATCGCTGGCAGCGGGCACGCCGGCACGGTGGACATCACAGAGAATGTGATCGCCAATGTTCCGGGGGACACGACGGAAACACACGGGATCGGCCTCTTTGCGTCTAGCGGCGGGAAGTTGAGCGGCAGGATTGCTGACAACCTGGTTCAGGGTTACTTCACGGGGATTGATCTGTACAGCACTGGATCGGATACCCGGACCAAGTCGCTGTCTTCGATTGACCTCACGATCTCAGGGAACACGATCGCCGATTTTTCGTCGGTGGGGATTTTGGTCGATGCAAGAACTGAAGGATTGATCACAGCGCGTTTCATCGGGAATCAATTCATTCAAGGTGCGGCGCGCAGGGATGAGATCGTCGCACGGACGCCTTACGGTGGGTACACCTATTCGGGGGCTTCAAGTGTGGTGACTTATTCGAGCGCCGCCCTCATCAAGCACGGCGTGGCGTATGGCTCGGTGGATTATCTCGGAGTCAGCAACACAGTGGGTTCGGTCACGCTCAGCGGCGTGGGTTCGCTCACGCTCAGCGGCGCGGCGACGTGGAGTGTTGGGTCGTTCACGACTGTCACTCTTCCTTGAGCGGGTCGTTCCGAGCCTTGAGCAAGACGCACCTCTCGGCTAGCGTGCCGCATGGTCGCCATTGCTGCATTCAGTCTCAAAGACGAAATCCTCCGCCTCAAACGGGAGAGGAACGCCGTCATCCTCGCGCACAACTATCAGGTGCGGGAGATCCAGGACATCGCGGATTTTGTCGGCGATTCGTTGGGGCTCGCCTACAAGGCCAAGGAGACGAACGCGGACGTGATCGCGTTTTGCGGCGTCCACTTCATGGCGGAGACGGCGAAGATCGTGAACCCGGACAAGACTGTCGTGATTCCCGACCTGAACGCCGGTTGCTCGCTGGAGCAGAGCTGCCCGGGGCCGCAGCTTGAGGCGTTCCTGAAGGCGAATGCGGCGAAGAACTATTACGTCATCGCCTACATCAACTGCTCCGCGCACGTGAAGGCGCTCAGCGATTGCATCTGCACCAGCGGGAATGCGGTGCGGATCGTCGAGGCCGCGCCGCAGGACCGGCCGATCCTGTTTGTGCCGGACCAGAACTTAGGCTCGTGGGTGATGGAGCAGACGGGACGCAAGATGGATCTGTGGAAAGGCGCATGCTACGTCCATGTCGAGTTCACGCGCGACAGCATCAACGCGATCAAGGCCGAGCACCCGGAAGCGAAGGTCGTGGCTCACCCCGAGTGCACCTATGCCGTGCGGATGCTCGCTGACGAGGTCTGCAGCACGGAGAAAATGATCGGCTACTGCCGCGCCAGTGCTGCGAAAGACTTCATCATCGTCACTGAGTCGGGAATGCTGAACCGCCTCGAGCGCGAGGTGCCGGAGAAAAACTTCATTCCCGGGCCAACTGGCCACTGTCGCTGCGCGGACTGCCGCTACATGAAGCTGAACACGCTGGAGAAACTGCACGATGCGCTGCTAAATCTCCAGCCTCAAGTGGAAGTCCCCGAAGACATTCGGAAGCGCGCACTGGTCCCGATGCTGCGGATGCTGGAACTCAGCCGGTGACGCCAAGACGTCCTGCGTTGCGATGAAGGCGCTATGTTTGCGCTTCGCGTTTGGTGACTCCGCAGGTGCGCGGACGAGCAATGCTCGACTTGGTTATTTCGCTCGCGCAGGCACAGCGGTTTTCGTGGAATGTGAACAAGCTGCGAACAACTCGTGAGGAGCCTCTGAAGATGGAGCCACAAGAATTTCTTCGTGTTTTGAAGAAAATGCTTCAAATATCTTGAATACTTGGGTTAAATAGCAAAAATCAGGGAAAATTCGCTGCCCGACTCTCACTCCCAGTCAGAATGCCCAGAAAGCTCAAATCCTCCCGCAATTTCAGTGACCGCCCGCTACGCAGTCGCGTGGCGGTCGGCGCTGAGCATCATCGGCTGGATCTCGCTCCCGAATCCCCCGCAACGCGTGAGATCCGTTCCCAGGAGCGAGTCCGCTGGGGTTTTCGTCTCGGCGTCGGCGCATTGGTGGTGTGCAGCCTCATCGCCTTGGGGCGCGCCACGGTGCGTGAGGCGTTCGAGAAAAATCCGCGCTTCACATTGCGCGAGGTGGTGGTGAACACGGCAGGGGCCCTCACGCCGCAGAAAATCGTGAAGACGGCGGGGCTGACGGACGGACAGAATCTCCTCTCGATCAATCTGCGCGAGGTGCGCGAACGAATCGAGCGCCTGCCGGAAGTGCGCTCCGGATCCATCCGGCGAGATTTTGCGGGCAAGCTCACCATCGCGGTGGAGCAACGCCGCCCGGTGGCCTGGCTGGAGAGTCAAAAGCTGAAGCTCAGGCCGATGTGCAATGAAGGTGCGCTTCTTGTGGACAAGGATGGCGTGGCGCTGCCTTGCGAGGTGCTGGTCAAAGAAGTCCTCTCGCTGCCGGTGATCCGCATTGAGCGCCTCGATCACGCCACGGCTGGAGAGAAGGTGGAGTCGCCGCAGCTCCACGCGGCACTCCGCCTCGTCGCGGAGATGAAGCGCCGCTCCACCGGTGAGAAGCAGCAAGTCAGCCGCATCGAGATCCTCAGCGACTTCGCGCTTCAGACGAAATTTGCGGATGGCGTGGAGGCGACCTTTGGCATGGACGGGCTGGAGCTGCAGCTGGCACGTTATGCCCGCGTGAGGAGCGAGGCGGCTGCGCGTGGCTGGCAGATCGCCACGCTGAACCTTCTGGCCCAAGACAACGTGCCCGTGACGTTCCGAAACATGGCCGCCCTCGCATACGATTCCGCAGAGCACGCAACCCTCGGTCACGCGGAAGATCGCGGGCCCTCACGACGGCACTAGCAGCTAAACATTATCATGGCGAAATCCACCATTTATGCAGGACTGGAAATCGGCACGCACAAGATTTGTGTCGTGGTCGGAGAGGCAAAGCGTGACGGCGCGATCAAGATTCTGGGCATGGGCTCCGCGCCTTCACGCGGCGTGAGGAAGGGTGAGATCGTCGATTTTGAAAAGGTCCAGACCTGCATCAATGACGCCCTCGTGCGCGCGGAAGACCGCAGCGATGTGATGATCCGCAACGTCTTCCTCGGCGTGAGCGGCGTGCATATCGAGAGCCTGAACAACCGGGGCTGCCACCGGCTTCCGGAAGACCAGACGGAGATCACCGAGGACGATGTGGAGGAGGCAAAGGAGATCGCGCGCAACGTGCCCATCCCCCAGCAGAACGTCTTTCTCCACAGCATCACGCGCCAGTACATCGTGGATGGCCAGGAAGCCGTGCGCCAGCCGATCGGGCGCGAGGGTCGCATGCTGGAGGCCGACTACCACATCATCCATGGCGTGCGCGGCCGGATTCAAAATGCCATCCGCTGCGTGCGCGAGATCCCGCTGGAGGTCGAGGACGTCGTCTTCAACCCCATCGCCGCCGCGCAGGTGGTGCTGAGCCGCGATGCAAAGTACCAGGGCGCTCTCATGATCGACTTCGGCGCGGGCACCGCAGACTATGTGCTCTATGAGGAAGGCATGATCACCGCGTCGGGCTGCATCCCGCTCGGCGGAGATCACATCACCAATGACATCGCGATGGCGTTTCAAATTCCGAACACCCGCGCCGAGAGGCTGAAGGTGGAGGAGGGCAGCGCGAACTACGAGGATGTGCCGCCGGGTGAGACCCTCCGCGTGGATGACGACAATGGCCTCTGCATCGGTGAGATCGAGCGTGCTTTTCTCAACGAGGTCATCAGCCTGAGGACGCGGGAGATCTTCGAGAAGATCAAGGACCGTTGTCAGGACCATCTCGGCAGGCTGGCCGGTGGTGTGTTTTTGACGGGCGGCGTAAGCCTGATGAAGGGCATCGACGGAGTGGCGCGCGACGTTTTCGGGATAAAGGTCACGCGCGCGGGTTCCGCGCCAGTGAGCGGCGTCACCGCCATGTTTGAGAACCCCCAGTTCTCCACGCCCATCGGTCTCATCCGTTACGCGCAGATTCTTGACAGCGAGAAGCCCTTTCTCTCCCCCTTGGCGCGGCTCGGCCGGCGTATGGCGGACCTGCTCTCGTGCTGGACATTTTGAAACCGCAACACTCACAACCACGACACGCGCGCGGTCTCTGACCGCTCCCACCTCAGCAACCTCAACATCACACCACCATGATCGAATACGACCGCTCCAAGCCAAGCAACCTCGCCGAGAAGGCGGAAATGAAAATCTGCGTCGCGGGAGTTGGCGGCGCGGGCTCGAATGTTCTGGACCGCATCACCCTCGACCGTTCAGTGGACGCGGACCTCGCGTGCTTTCACACAGACGTGCGGGTGCTGAATCACGGAATGGCGCCCACGAAAGTGCAGTTGGGCGGCGATCTCATGAAAGGCGTGGGCGCGGGTGGTGATCCGGATCTTGGCCGTGAGGCGGCGTTGTTTTCCAAGGAGCAGATCCGTCACACGCTCGAGGGGCATGAGATCGTCTTCATCTGCACTGGCCTGGGCGGCGGCACCGGTTCGGGTGCCGCGCCGGTCGTGGCGGAGATCGCCAAAAGTGCCGGCGCGCTCGTCGTGGTGCTGGCCACCATGCCGTTCAGTTTTGAAGGGCGCCGCCGCCTGAACCAGGCCGAGGAGGCGCTGGAACTTCTCCAAAAGCGCGCCGATGCGCTCATCCTCTTTGACAATAACCGCATGGGTGAGCTGGTCCTGCCGAAGGAAGGGATCCAAAAGGCCTTCACGCTCGCCGATCAGACTCTGGCCCAATGCGCGCGCGCCGTGGCGGTGATGGTTTCCACTCCAGGGCTCGTGAAGCTCGGGCTCGATGATCTCATGTCCGCGCTCAATGCCTCGAATGGCCGCTGCCTATTTGGTTTCGGTGAAGGGAAGGGCCCGAACCGCGGCACCGATGCGCTGAAGAAGGCGCTCAAGAGCCCTCTCATCGACTCAGGCCGGCTCCTCCAGGAAACGAAGAACCTCCTCGCGCACATTGTCGGCGGAGACTCGCTGACGCTTGCGGAAGTGGATGGCATCATGAAGCAGCTCGGCCGCAGCGTGCCTGAGGAAACGCAGATTCTTTTCGGTCTCGCGGTCGATCCGAAACTCGGCGAGTCCATTTCGGTCACGCTGATCAGCTCGTTGGGATTGGAGCAGCTCGCCGCAAAACCCATGCGGTCCGAGGAAGCCGCCGTGCCGCAAAAGTCCGTGTTCGCAGAGCGCAAGCGTGTGCCCGTCCCGTCACCGTCACCGGCTCCGCCTTCCGTCGCGTTCACCCCGCCGCCACCGCCCCTCGTGGTCGAGGAACCAGTGATGGAATTGTTTGTGGCCGAACCCGAAAGCGAGCCAGAGCCAGAGGAGCTGGTGGAAGGGTCGTTTGAAGAGGAAGTCGGGCGGGACGAGCAGGAAGAAGAAGCCGAGATCCCCGCAGGGGAGGAAATGGTGGCTGAGATCGAAACGGATGAAATCGACGAGGAAGCCGACACGCCTCCGGTTGGTCTCGTGAGCGCGCCGCCCGCCGAGCCAGATCCGGCGCCTGTGCGCGAGCCCGCGCCTTCCATTCCCGCGAACCAAGTCCGCAGCCGGAAAAATGAGCGCGCACCGTCCGTGACCTCGCGTGGGGTGCTTGCCGCCGTGTTGTCGAGTCCCTCAGCCGTGGCCTCTCATGTGGCCGCATCGCAGAGTGTCGGATCACATGAGGGTGACGAGGCGTCCGCCTATGTGGACGCGCCCGCGAGCCGCGAACCCGCTCTGGCTGGAGCCGGTGCCGTCGCGCGCGGTGAGCAGCAAACTTTTCGCCTCGGCGACGAAGATCGCGGTCGCTTCAAGGACACGGAACCCTCCATCTCCGACGGTGAAGACCTCGATGTTCCCACCTGGATGCGTCTGCGCAAGAAGGGCCGCCAGTAGGCCCGGCACAATCCCGAGATTTTGTGCTTGATAAGAGATCCATTTCCACCTTTTACTCGACGCTTCAACCCAACCCAACCCACCCCAACCAGACCACAACCGCATGAAACACACTCCCACCATCATTGCCGCCCTCCTGATCGCGGCGCTCCCGGCCTACGCCGGAACCACCATGTCATCCAAAGCACCGGAGAATGCGGTGCCCATGGCTGACGAACCCACGTTCTCCTACAACTACCTCGAGGCGGGATGGACCCATCTTGACTTCGATGGCCTCGGTGACACCGACGGCTATTACGTCCACGCCAGTTTCTCCCCGGTCGAGCCGATCTTCGTGTTCGCCGAGTGGGGTCAGGACTTCGGCGGCAGACTTGACCGCGATCTCATCGACTTCGGTGTCGGCGTTTACATCCCGTTGGTGCCCCGCATTCACTGGGTCACCACGCTCGGTGCGGGCTATGTGCAGACCGACATCGGCGGCGCTGGTGATGACGACTCATGGGCCTTCAACGGCTCGACGGGCCTGCGCATCCGTCTCTGCCCGCGCTCCGAGCTTGAAGTCGCCTACAACTACTCGAATGACGGCAACGACAGCGATCACAGCGCAAGCGCGGGTGTGCTCTACAACCTGACTCCCCAGCTTCAATTGGTGGCGCGCGGTCACTTCTCGAATGACGAGAACGGCTTCGGTGCCGGCCTCCGCTTCAACTTCTAATCCAGTCGGGACCCGCGTTCCGCAAGCCCCGTCTGCCTCGAGCGGGCGGGGCTTTTTGTTTGCCCCGCATTTGGGCGATGCGGGCGCGAAACAGGCGCAGATTCTGATCAGGGCCGGGCAGAGCTGAAAGGATTTAGCCCCATCGCATGTAGTGAAACTCATGCGCCTCGCCGTGTGCCTCGTCATCGCAGCTTCCCTCCTGCAGGGCGCGCTCTGCCATGCCGCAAAAAAAGACGTGCCGAAGCCGGTGCCTTGGTCCTTCAAGCCCTTGCTATCAGCCGCCATTCCTGAGGTGGGAGATGTTTCCTGGCCGCGAACTCGGATCGACCGGTTTCTCCTTGCGCGAATGGAGGCGGCGGGCGCGAAGCCGGCCGCGCGGGCCGCACCGCGTGAGTTGGTGAGGCGTTTGTTTTTCGATGTGACCGGCATGCCGCCACCGATGGAGGCAGTCGTGCGGTTTGAAATGAATCCGACGGATGCGCGCTACGCAGCGCTGGTGGAGCGGCTGCTCGGCTCACCGCAGCATGGCGAGCGCTGGGGCCGTTACTGGCTTGACCTCGCGCGCTACACCGACCAGACACCGAGCTGGCTGGAGTCCACGGCGTCATCCTTTCTGTATCGTGACTGGGTCGTAAAGGCGCTGAACGAAGACATGCCGTACGATGAGTTTGTGATGCGGCAGCTCGCGGTCGATCAGATGCCGGGATTCAAGGTCACCGATCTGCCTTCGCTCGGCTTTCTCGGCCTCTCGCCCACTTACTTTAAGGAGCTCCAGCTTCCGCCGGAGATCATCCGCACCACCGTCGCCGATGAATGGGAGGAGCACGTCGATGCCGTCGGCCGCACCTTTCTCGGCCTCACGCTGGCCTGCGCGCGGTGTCACGATCACAAGAGTGATCCCGTCAGCGCGCGGGATTACCATGCGGTCGCCGGAGTGTTCGCCAGCGTGCGCATCACCGAGCGCCCGATGATGAGCGATGAGGTCTGGAAGCCCGTGGCGGTGGCGCGTGAGCAGGTCGGCAAGTCCGAAAAGGAGCGCGACGCCCTCAATCGCAAGCCGAAGGTGGACCAAGAGAAGATCGAAGGACTGGAGCGCCAGATCGTCCGGCTCAAGGCCACGCCGCATTACAACTTGGCGATGGCCAACGCCGTCGAGGACGCCGCGCTCTATGTGGTCGAGGCTGACAACAAGAAAGGCACCAAGCTGGACTACAAGCCCGGCATGGCGCGCGACCTCGAGCTGATGAAACGAGGTGATCCGAACAGCCTGGGCGATGTGGTGCCGCGCGGGTTTCTTAGCGCTTTTGGCAGCCGCAAGTTCACCCACGGCAGCGGTCGGCTCGAGTTGGGAAAGGCAATCATCGAGGACGCGCGGCCGCTCACCGCACGCGTCATCGTTAACCGCATCTGGAAGCTCCACTTCGGCCGGGGTCTGGTCGATACGCCAAGCGAGTTCGGAAATCTCGGGGACGCTCCCGCGGATCAGCCTTTGCTCGATGATCTCACCGCGCGCTTCATATCAAACGGCTGGAGTCTCAAATGGCTGCATCGGGAGATCCTGCTCTCCGCAGCTTGGCGGCAGACCTCCCTCTCTGCGGGGTCCGAGAAAAGCGATCCCGAAAACAAGCTCGTCAGCCGCATGCCGCGGCGCCGGCTCGACCTCGAAGCTTGGCGCGATGCAATGCTGACCGCCTCGGGCACTGCGGACTTGAAAGTGGGCGGCGCGTCCTTGCCAGCCACCGCGCTCCACAATCACCGCCGCACCTTGTATGCGACGTCTGACCGCCATGAGATGGACACCTTTCTCCGGCTGCATGACTTCCCGGATCCAGGCTCCCACAGTCCCACGCGCGTGGAAACCACCACGCCACTGCAACAGCTCTTCACGCTCAATGGTCCCGTCATGCTCGCGTTCGCAGACGCATTCGCGAGGCGGCTGTGTGAGGCGGGCCCGGATCTCGATGCCCGCGTCACCCATGGCCATGCGATTCTTTTCCAACGCAGGCCGACTGCAAAAGAGAAAGACTTGGCGCTCACGTTCCTCGCCGGTCGGACTCATGACCCCGCCGCATGGTCGGAGTACGCGCAAGCTCTGCTCGGGAGCAACGAGCTGTTGTTTG
This sequence comes from Verrucomicrobiaceae bacterium, assembly GCA_031411695.1. Classification (GTDB taxonomy): domain Bacteria; phylum Verrucomicrobiota; class Verrucomicrobiia; order Verrucomicrobiales; family Verrucomicrobiaceae; genus JAIBCL01. The sequence continues at coordinate 4,777 of JANOBO010000060.1, read as the reverse complement.
TGGATTGAGTTCCGCAGGATCAGCGCAGGCTCCGCAGCAGAAGATGCTCGATAGCGCGGTCTTCCGAAATGGAGATTACCGACCCATCATTCAGGCCGGCAATGCGCTTCCGATCCTGGGATGCTGAAGCCGCAAGGATGAGGATGTCGGTGGCTGCGGATGAGTCCGTCAGCTTTGGAGTGAGGATCCAAGCCACGCCGGATTCGCTGCCGGCGGCTCCTTCAGTCAGAAGGCGGTCGAGCTCCAACTCTGACAAGGGATCGGGAGCGAGATCATAAAGCGAAGGTGGGTAACTGCCATCGTGTGATTCAGCATACAACTTCAGCGCCGTCACAAGCTGCCGGCAGTTGTTCGACATGCGATGCGCGGGCTTCGAGGCAGAGCGGCCCATCAATTCACCTCGGATCAGTGTCATCGATCTTTCGAGAACACCTGTGGCCGCCAACACGATGATCCCTGCCGTTAACGCGAGCGACACCAGCGAGCATCCTGCGCCCGTCCATTTTTTTGCGGAAGAAGAGCCACTGGGCACAGCGGACGCCGCGATCCTTTTTCGGGATCGCTCGCCATCCAGATCGCGTGGCGGGTCGTTTGACATTCCAGTGACCTCCAATGCTCGAAAGACCGATGTGGCGCCGACTCCTGGTACCCCCGGAAGGATTCGAACCTTCGACCAAAAGATTAAGAGTCTTCTGCTCTACCAACTGAGCTACGGAGGCAACTTTGAGGGCGCGAAGGATAACAAGATTGAAGAAATGCGCAAGCTGCTGTTTGACGGAAAAGCCGGAGGCGATACAATAGCGGCCGCCGACCCCTCTACCTCGTGGTGTAATGGTAACACAGGAGATTCTGAATCTCTTATTCAAGGTTCGAGCCCTTGCGAGGTAACCAACGCGCTCAACCGCTGAGAGAACAGCAATTATTAAACGCGGACCCTTGAACGTTGGGATTCTGAGGCGCGGTTCCACTGCAGGGCTCCGCATTCAATGTTGAATGTTCAGGGTTCAATGTTCAATGTTCACGCCATGTCGAAGAACCTCAGCCACCTTTCCTTCCGCAAGGGCGTCGAAAAAAATCTCTTCGAGCGCATGGTCAAGGCCGCAGATGAGGCGGGCACTGCGGAGCGTGCGGACTTCGTTCATAAGCTCGGCGAGGAGTCGCTCTTCGGGGACGCGATCACGCTAGGCGCCGTTTCGTTCTACGATTTCACGAAAAAGGAAAACGAGGGCAAAAAGGTCTTCGTCTGCAACGGCTCTGCCTGTCTCTGCGCAGGTACCCAAGAGAAGCTCCACCAAGAGTTGGGGAAGAGCTTTGCAAAGAATGAGATCGGACACATCTGCTGCCTGGGCCGCTGCCACGAGGGCGGGGCGTTTCAATACCAGGGGAAAAACTACAGCGGCCAGCCAGCGACGGCGCTGGAGGTGCTCTTCAAGACAGGCGAAGGCGATCCGCATGATCGGTATGCCGTGGTGTCCGCCCTGCAGCCGGCGCAACTAACCGCAGAGTTTCCCGGCATCGAGGAATACTACGCACCGTTTCGCGATCTGATCGCCAGGGGAGATCGCGATGCGCTTGGCTTGGAATTAAAGGACAGCGGCCTGCGCGGTCGGGGTGGGGCAGGGTTTCCGCTGCACTTCAAGTGGTCATCCTGCCGTGCGAGCGAGGGCACGGTAAAGTACGTCGTTTGCAACGCCGACGAAGGCGATCCCGGTGCCTATATCGACAAGTACCTCATGGAGTTGCAGCCACACTCGGTGCTGCTCGGCATGATGGTCGCAGGCTGGTTCTCCGGAGCGGAGACTGGAGTGCTTTACATTAGAGCGGAGTATCCCGACTCCGTGCGCACCCTGGACGCGGCAATCGCCGATCTGCATAAGGCGGGCCTGCTGGGGAAAAACATCCTCGGCAGCGGCTTCAATTTCGCCCTCAAGACAATCAAAGGTGCGGGGGCCTACATCTGCGGGGAGGAGACTGCCTTGCTAGCGAGCATCGAAGGCCAGCGCCCCGAAGTGCGCACGCGCCCACCATTTCCGACCATCGAAGGCTTGTTCCGCCGACCCACCATCGTGAACAACGTGGAAACTTTCTCCAACGTCCACGCAATCCTCACTCTCGGAGGCAAAGGATACGCAAAGATCGGGACGCCGCAGAGCGCTGGACCGAAGCTCGTCTCGCTCGACTCACATTTCGTGAAGCCCGGTATCTACGAGGTCGCGATGGGCACGCCGCTCAAGGACGTGATCGCGCTGGCCGGCGGTTTCAAAACGAAGATCAAAGCCATCCAGATCGGCGGCCCCCTCGGTGGCATCGTGCCGATCACGCACGTCGATCAGCTTACGGTCGATTTCGAGAGCTTCAAGACAGCCGGTTTCCTGCTGGGTCACGCTGGAGTGGTAAGCATCCCCGAGACGATGCCGATGATCGAGTACATCCAGCACTTGTTTCAATTCACCTCCGACGAGAGCTGCGGCAAATGCTTCCCCTGCCGCCTCGGCAGCACGCGCGGAACCGAACTCATCGCCAAAGCGCGCGAGGACAGCAGCTACAAGATTGATCGCACGCTTATCAACGATCTGCTCGACACGATGGAGCTCACCTCCCTCTGCGCCCTCGGCGGGGGGGTGCCCCTGCCGATCAAGAATGCGCTGGAGCATTTTGACGGAGAGCTGAGTGGCTATTTCAACACCTGAAACTCGCAGGATGCATTGCCGTCGCCGTGGCCCGTAGGATCGGCGATGGACGCGAAGACAAATGTGCCCAGCGGGGCAGGGGCGGTAGTGCCAGAATTTTCACCGCCATCCACCGTCTCAGTGCCATCTGAGAGTACTACAATGAGCGCTTCGGGATTCAGTGAGTGTTGCGTTTGTCCTTTTTAAATTCCAGGTTTTGCCCCGAGCATGACCATCATCTGTGCGAGTTCGCTTGGATGACTTCTGAGGAACGGCGGTGCGTGCACTTCATGGACAGTCATTGGGCTTCCGGTGCGCGCGGATCGGCACGGTTGGTGTCGTTCCGTCCGGGCTCACGGTGTGCCAATGAATTGCCGCTGACGTAAACCTCAGCGAGGCGCGGCTCCGGGACTGATCGCCTAGCGCAGAGATTGCAACTCCTCGTCTCTGCCAATGAACATGATTTGCTTCCTATTACAGTCACTCCGGGATGATGCGCCGCCTGAGCCTCGGCGCGGACAAGGCCATCATGGAGGCATCTCCTTGCATCGATGCGATGCAATCAAGGCCGTGCACGTAGGCAACCCGCGCATCGTGATTTCGTGCTCTCCGCGCTTCCACAAGAGTCACATTCAGTTTAATATCCGCCAATCAACCTTTCCTTTTATGGTTCAAGACCTTTCCACCCTCACTGCTTTCATTGACGGCTCACCTTGCCGGTTCGAGTCGGGTGACACGCTGCTCACCTTCATCGACAGACATCGCGGACGCGGGCATGTGCCGACGCTTTGTGACGCGCCGCAGCTCGCGCCGTATGGAGCGTGCCGCGTTTGCTCCGTTGAGGTCGCCTTGCAACCCGACGGACCGAAGCGCATCGTCGCCGCCTGCCACACGCCGCTGAGCGCGGGGATGCATGTCTTCACCGAGTCGCAGAAGATTCGCGGTCTGCGGCGGAACATCGTGGAACTGGTGCTCACGGACCATCCTCTCGACTGCCTAACGTGCGAGGTGAATGGCAATTGTGAGCTGCAGACCGTGGCGGCAAAGGTCGGCGTGCGGAAGGTGCGCTACCCGGAGGGCAAGAACCATCTGGATCGCACGAAGGATCTGTCGCACCCCTACATGACCTCGGACCTCTCGAAGTGCATCAACTGCTCTCGCTGCGTGCGCGCGTGTGACGAGGTGCAGGGTCAGTTTGTTCTGTCGATGCATGGCCGCGGCTTTGATGCGCGCATCATCAAGGGGCTGGATGTCTCCTTTGAAGACTCGCCGTGCGTCTCCTGCGGCGCGTGTGCGCAGGCCTGCCCGACCTCGGCGATATCGGACCGCTTTGAATCGAAGTCCATCGAGGCCTCTAAGAAAACCCGCACCATCTGCACTTACTGCGGAGTCGGCTGCAATCTCGACGTTGCCACCAAGGGCGATCAGGTGCTGTCGATCCAGGCGCCGATTGATGCCGAGGTGAACCATGCGCACACCTGCCTGAAGGGCCGCTATGCGTTCAAGTTTTACAATCACAAGGACCGCCTGCGCACGCCGATGATCCGCACCAACGGACACTTTGAGGAGGCGACCTGGGACCAGGCTTACACCCACATCGTGGAGAACCTCCAGCGCATCAAGGCCGAGAACGGCCCGCAGGCCATCGCCGGCATCTCATCGGCGCGCTGCACGAATGAGGAAAACTACCTCATGCAGAAGTTCATCCGCCAGGTCATCGGTACGAACAACATCGACTGCTGCGCGCGCGTCTGTCATTCACCGACGGCGTGGGGGATGCAGAAGAGCTTTGGCACTGGCGCGGCGACGAACAGCTTCGAGGACATCGAGTTCACCCAGTGCATCATGATCATCGGGGCAAACCCGACCGAGGGACATCCGGTCACCGGCGCGCGCCTGAAGCAGCAGGTGATGAAAGGCACGCCGCTCATCATCATCGACCCGCGCAAGATAGAGCTGGTGCCGTATGCGAAGCATCATCTCCAGCTCCGCCCCGGCACCAATGTGGCGATGCTGAACATGTTCGCCCGCTTCATCCTCGACGCCGGATTGGTGAAGAAGGAGTTCGTTGAAAAGCGCTGCGAGAACTGGGCCGAGTTCGAGGCCGG
>JANOBO010000059.1:0-8575 GCA_031411695.1 Verrucomicrobiaceae bacterium | reverse complement strand
GCGACGATCGCAAAGTGGATCTCCGACAAAAACGGCGAGCCGACGAAGTGGGTGGTCAAGGATGGCACCCTGCAATGCGTGCCCGGTTCCGGTTACGTGCGTAGCAAGGAGGAGTTCGCCGACTGCCAGCTTCACCTCGAGTGGTCCGCTCCATCCGAAGTGCATGGCGACAGTCAGGGCCGCGGTAACAGCGGCGTCTTTCTCATGGGCCAGGTCGAGGTGCAGGTGCTCGACAATCACAACAACCCGACGTACGCGGACGGCTTCGCTGGCTCCGTCTATGGCGTGAATCCGCCGATGGCAAACGCGCTGCGCAAGCCTGGCGAGTGGCAGGTGTACGACATCATTTTTCGCCGGCCGATTTACAAAGACGGCCAGCTCGTCGATGCCGGCTACCTCACCGTTTTCTGCAATGGCGTGCTGCTCCAGGATCACACGCCGCTGGAGGGTGGCGGCGGACACAAGGCGCGCTCGAAGGATCATCCGTTCCCTGACCAAGGCCCGCTCAAGCTCCAGGATCACGGAAATCCGGTGCGCTACCGCAACATCTGGTTCCGCCCGCTGCCGAAGCGCGCCATCGACGGCGGCGACACCAGTGTGATGAGCGCCGAGGCCACCACCGCAAAGCGTGCCGAGATCGCCGCGAGCATCCGTGACAAGGCGGCGAAGATGGACGGCAAGGAGAAGCTGCTGCATCTGCTCGAGTCGCTCGTCTATGCGAACGACGACGCTGTGAAAAAGCAGGCGACTGAGATGGCGGATGCGATTGTCGCTGAAGTCCAGGCAACGGCGCCCGACAAGATCGAATCCAAGAAGGGCACCGTGATGCAGCTCAACAACGCGCTGCAATACCTTGCCAAGTTCAAGATCGCGGAGTTCGGCGCCGCCGGGCCGCTTTCTCAAATCGTGAAGGATCGCGAGTGGGAGAAGAAAAAATAAGGTAGCCCAGTCACTCCATGACTGGTGCCAATCTCTCCAGTCACACAGTGACCGGACTACTTTTCAGAACACCCGCGCGAGCACATCTGGCAGGGGCGACTCGAAGCATAAGGGCTCCTGTGTCATCGGATGCGGGAAGCGCAGAAGGCATGAGTGAAGGCCGAGCCGCTTCGCCGGATCGGTGCGGCCGCCATACTTCTCATCGCCGATGATCGGACACCGGATGTCCGCCAGTTGCACACGGATTTGATGCCGGCGGCCGGTCTCGAGAGCCAGCTCGACGAGGGTGTACTTGGCGCCCCGCTTGAGCACACGGTAGTGTGTTTTGGCCTCGCGCGTCTTCTCGCCGGGCGGCGCGCTGAAGACTTTTCCTGGATGGCTTTCATCGAGGTGGGAGACGAGCACGCCTTCCTCGAGCGGTGGGCATCCTTCAGTCACAGCCTTGTACTGCTTTTCCACGTCGTTCCATCCGCCTTGCAGCACATCCTTGGCCTGTGGCGTGCGCGCGAAGATCATGAGGCCGGAGGTCTCGCGGTCGAGCCGATGCACGATCCACACGCGTTCACGGCTGCGCGGATCGCCTTTGCGGACGTAGTCGGTCAGCCGCGCATAGGCCGTGTGCCTGCGCTCGTCATTGGTGGCGATGGAGAGAAGGTTCGCCGGCTTGTCGATGACGATGATCGCCTCGTCCTCAAAGACGATCTTCAGATCACGCGGCAGCGAGCTTTGCGTGCGTGCCTCGGCTTCGGTAAGCACCTGCACCTCGTCTCCAACGGAGAGCGGATGGTCGTGCCTGCTCTGCGCCTTCCCGTTCACCAGCACCGAGTCGTGCTTCAGCCACTGCTTCACGCGCGTCTTCTTCACCTCGGGGAAGGAGGCGAAGAGGAAGGCCTGGAGCTGAGCGGGCTGATCGATGGCGAGGGTCTTTGGCATCAATAGGTGGGTCGTTTCGGTTGTGAGCCTGATGGTGCGCGGTTTTCAGGAGTAGGCGAGTCCGTCCCGGCTCGCAACACTCCATCCGCTCGCTCGCATGGAAGTCCGCTCACCAGACGCATTCGGAGCAAACGCGCTCCGCGTGCGGGATTTGGTATCGACCGTGCTGAGATCCGCAGCGGTCGCGCCTACGCCAGCCTCCCGCAGCAGGCCTTGTACTTTTTGCCGGAGCCGCAGGGGCAGGGGTCATTGCGGCCGACCTTCGGCACTTCCTTTTTTGCCAGGGACGGGATGATGAGCCGCGGAGCATTGGATGGCGGCGGCGCATCTCCGCCATCATCCGAAGGATCTCCCGTGCTGGTCATCGATGACTCGCGAGGCTGCTGCGCCTGCTGAGGCCTCATCGTGGAGACTTGGGCGAGGAAGTGCTCAAACGCCGCGAGCTGCTGGGTGCTGCGGAACAAATTGCCGACAACCTCTCCGTTGATGTTTTGCATCAGCTCCGCAAAGATCGCGAACGCCTCCTGCTTGAACTCGATGAGGGGATCTTTCTGACCGTATGAGCGCAGTCCCACGCCTTCCTTCAGCGCGTCGAGCGCATACAGGTGCTCCTGCCAGAGGCGGTCGATGGCGTTGAGGAGGATCATCTTTTCGATCTCCTGGAGAGCCTGCGGTGACGCGCCCTGTGTTTTCAAATCATACGCGTGCAGGATGCGCTCGATGAGGAACTTGGCGGTGCCTTCAAAGTCGCGTGTCTCGAACTTCGCTTCCTTTTCGTTCAGCCCGATGGGGAAGGTGACGTTCACCCAATTGAGCAGGCCCTTGTAGTCAGGGATCTCGTCGGTCTTCTCGGCGGGCACAAATTCCGCCAGCTTCTCGCGGATGCCCTTGTCCACGGCGTCGTTCACGAGCAGGCGCGGATCCAGGCTGTTGAGGACGTCGTTGCGCCACTCGTAGATCACCTCGCGCTGCTGGTTCATCACGTCGTCGTACTCCAGCACGCGCTTGCGCCAGGTGTAGTTCCGCTGCTCCACGCGCTTCTGCGCGGTCTCCACGCTGCGGTTCAGCCACGGGTGCTGGAGCTCCTCACCCTCCTTCATGCCAAAGCGGTCCATGATCTTCGTCATGCGGTCTGCGGCGCCGAAGTTCCGCATCAGATCGTCTTCAAAGCTCAGGAAGAACTTGCTCTCGCCCGGATCACCCTGGCGCGCGCAGCGTCCACGAAGCTGGCGGTCGATGCGGCGTGATTCATGGCGCTCGGTGGCCAGAACGAAAAGGCCGCCCAGTTCGGGAACGCCTTCGCTGAGTTTGATGTCCGTACCGCGGCCTGCCATGTTCGTCGAGATGGTGACCGAGCCCTTGTGACCGGCACGTTGGACGATCTCGGCTTCCTGGCGGTGATACTTTGCGTTGAGCACAGCGTGAGGGATCTTCTCCCGCTTCAACATGCGGGAGACAGTCTCGGAGGCATCCACGCTGGCCGTGCCGACGAGGATGGGCTGGCCTTTGGCGTGCAGCTCCTTGATCATCTCGATGCACGCGTTGTACTTTTCACGACGCGTCTTGTAGATGCTGTCGTTCTGATCCTTGCGCTTGATCGGGCGGTTGGTCGGGATGTTCAGGACGTCGAGGTTGTAGATGTCATGGAATTCGGCCGCGTCCGTCTCCGCCGTGCCGGTCATGCCGCCGAGCTTCTGATAGAGGCGGAAGTAGTTCTGAATGGTGATCGTCGCCAGCGTCTGCGTTTCCGCATCGATCTGCACGCCTTCCTTCGCCTCGACGGCCTGATGCAGGCCATCACTCCAGCGGCGGCCCGGCATTTTCCGGCCGGTGCCTTCATCGACGATGATGACCTTGTTCTCCTCGACGACATACTCGACGTCCTTCTCATAGAGACAGTAGGCGCGCAGGAGCTGGCTGATCTGGTGGATGCGCTGGCCCTGATGGTCGAGCCGGTCTGCCAGTTCCGTTTTCTTCTGCTGGCGCTGTTCGGGGCTCAGCGTCTGGTCGCCATCGATCTCGGAATAAAGCGTGGCGAGGTCCGGCAGCACGAAGGCATCGGGGTCGTCTGGATTGATGAAGGCCCGGCCCATCTCGCTGAGGTCCGCCTCGTGGCTCTTTTCCTCCACGGAGTAGAAGAGCTCTTCCTTCAGTTTGAAGAGATCGATCTTCTGCGTGTCGGTGTGGAAGGTCAGCTCGGACTTCTCCATAGCCTTGCGCAGCTCGGTGTCTTCCATGCAGCGCAGCAGCGCGCGGTTCTTCGGCTGCCCGAGACGTGTCTGGAAAAGTTTGCGGCCAGCCTGTTCCATGTCGCCCTTCTCGGCGTGCTCGCGGGCTTCGGAGACGAGCCGTGCGCACAGCGCGTTCTGCCGGCGCACGAGTTGGTCCACGAGCGGTTTGTAGCGGTCGTATTGATGCGTGGAGACTGTGACAGGGCCGCTGATGATCAAAGGCGTGCGCGCTTCATCGATGAGCACGGAGTCCACCTCGTCGATGATCGCGAAGTAATGCCCGCGCTGCACCTGCTGCTCGCGGCTGCTCGCCATGCCGTTGTCGCGCAGGTAGTCGAAGCCGAACTCGCTGTTCGTCCCGTAGGTGATGTCGCATTCGTATTGCTCGCGACGGTAGTGGGATGGCTGGTCATTCTGAATGCAGCCGACGGTGAGGCCCAGAAACTGGTACAGATGACCCATCCAGTCCGAGTCACGACGCGCCAGGTAATCATTCACCGTGATGACGTGCACGCCGCGGCCGGTCAGTGCGTTCAGCGTCACCGGAAGTGTGGCCACCAATGTCTTGCCCTCGCCCGTGGCCATCTCCGCGATCATGCCGCGGTGTAGCGCGATGCCGCCGATGAGCTGCACGTCGAAGTGGATCATCTCCCACTTCATTGGCTGGTCGGACACCACGATGTCGCTGCCCGTCATGCGCCGCGCGGCATTTTTCACCACGGCATAGACCTCCGGCAGAATGTCGGCCAGCATCTTGTCCTCGATCTCCGGAAACTTCGGCGCGAGCGCGTTCCACGCCTCGCGCGCCTCGTCGATGATCTTCTTCTTGGCGTCCAACGACTGGCTGGACGTCGCCACCGCGGTGTAGGGCGCGGGATCCACCTGAGGGAAGTGAACGTTCAGCCGTTTGAACACATCCGCGATGTGGACGAGACACGCGTTCACCTCCTCTTCTCCCGCGATGCGCAGGCTGACGCCGCCCAAAAACTTCGGCGTGTGAAACGCGCGGAACTGATCCTTCCACTTCTCCGTCCGTTCCCGCAGGGCCTCCTCCGGTTCATTCTGAAGCTGTGCCTCGATGCGGTTGATTTCCGTCACCACCGGCCAGAGGCGCTTCACAGTGCGCTGATTCTTGGTGCCGATGATTTTCTTGATGATCCAGTTGAACATGATTGAGGAAGAGAGGGGCGAGAAGGGAACGTCTGGCGTCAATGCCAGGCCGCGGGGGAGGCCTATTCTGGCTTAAATCAGGAAGTGTGCAACTAGGGTTGCGAAGGGGGCCGCGACTCTTGTTCCGCAGAGTGTGTCATGCGCCGCCGCCGCTTAAAGCGCACTGTCCGGCAGCCATCGCACGCTCTCATTCTTTGCTGCATGCGGGGCCAGCCGGTTCGGGATCAGCGCGCGAGATAGGTGTCGGCGGGCGAAACATCCCGGCGCGCTTGGGCGTTCTTTGTTGCCTATGATGAAACGTTCTGTTCTCGGTGTGGCGGCTTGTTGCGTAGTTTCAATGTTCGGCGGCGTGATGGTGGCCGACGCTGCTCCGAAGAAATTGCTGGTGGTGACGGTGACGACGGGCTTCCGCCACTCATCCATCGAGACGGCGGAGAAGGTGATCAAGCAGCTCGGCGAGCAGTCGGGCGCGTTCACCGTGGACTATGTGCATCATCCAGAAGGCCAGCCGAAGAACCCAGGCAAACCGCCGGTGCGTGATGCCAAGAAGGACACGGACGAAAGCTTTGCGAAGAAGAGCGCGGACTACAGCCGCGCGCTGGCGGAATTTAATGAGGCGAACAAGGTGTGGGGCGACAAGGTGAAGGCTTACATGGCTGACCACATGGCCATGGAGAAGCTCAAACAGTACGATGGCTTCGTGTTTGCGAACACGACCGGTGATCTGCAACTGCCTGACCGCGACGGCTTCATCAATCTCATCCGTGAGGGCAGGGGATTCATCGCCATGCATTCCGGCTCGGACACCTATCATCCGTTCCGTGGCTACATCGACATGCTGGGCGGCGAGTTTGAGACGCACAAGGCGCAGGTGGAGATCACGCCAGTGGTACATGACCGCACGCACCCCGCGACGAAGATGTTCACGGAAGGCTGGAAGGTTTTTGATGAGATTTACATCATCAAGAGCTACGACCCAAAGCGCGTGCATCAGCTCCTCGGTCTCAACGAGCACCCGAACGACAAGACGCCAGGCTACCACGCCGTGAGCTGGACGCGGGATGAAGGCAAGGGCCGAGTGTTCTACACCTCGCTGGGGCATCGCGAGGATGTGTGGGATCCAGAGTGGAAAGCGGGCACGGCTGACCGCAAGAATTCACCAGAAGTAGCGAAGGCTTATCAGCAGCACATCCTCGGTGGCATCAAGTGGGCGTTGGGAATCGAGAAGTGACCCGCGTGCGCCATCTGCGCGCGCGGACATGAAGATTTCGCTGGCGCGATTGTGGATTCATTTGTCTTAGTACCTCAGATGGACCCGGACAAATTAGCGGAGCGTGACCGCGCGCGGCGGCAGCGGCAGTTGAGAAACGCCAAGCTACAGGGCTTCGCGTTGATCGGCTGCGTGCTGGCCGGGCTGGCCTATGCGGTGGCCGCTTACTTCAAGGCTCCCTTGAAGAAGGCACCGGAGAAGGAGCCGCCCGCACCTTCCCGTTACGCAGAAATGCAACCGGTGGTGCCGCCCGCCTCGGCCCCTGGGGTGGAGGAACCGCAGGCCGCAGCAGAGGACGCCAAAACCACGGCGGCACCTGATCCTGACGACGCCAACGCGGTGGACAGGGTCCGCAAGCCCTCAACGGGGCTGACGCGGATGAACGGCGAGATCGGCAAGCCTGCGGTGCCGATGGCCAATGTGCTGGCTTCCATCGGCGTCACTGACAGCGAGAAATCCAGGCGGCCGCTTCCGAAGGTGGAGGAGGCGAAGCGCGTGCTGGACCTGCTGGCGAAGACCTCGCACCTTTCCGGCAAGCTGGAGCACGTCATCATGAAGCCGGGCATCGAGCTTCGGATGAAGGAGTTTTATGAGATCCGCCAGCAGAAGGATCCCGCCGCAGGCGAGCAGATGGCCGACTTCGAAATCCAAATGGCAGGCGAGCGCTACCTCGATGTGGTCTACCAGAATCCAACGCGCCCCGCCGGCACTTTGCGGGCGAGTTTTCTGCGCGATGAGAAGGGCATCGTGCGGCTGGACTGGGAAAGCTTCGTCGGCTTCACCGCGATGAGCATGCGGGAGTTCCGCGAGAAGAAGCCCGCGGATGGCGTGGTGATGCGCGTCGTCGCTTCAATCGATGACTATTTCAATTACGAGTTTGTGGACGCGAAGAGATTCCTCAGCGTGCGTCTGCGCAATGCGGACGGGTCCGATGCGGTGAATGGATTTTGCGAGCAGGGCGGAAGGGTGGCCACGGCCTTTGCCGCGCGGCTGGCGACGGCCACCGCCGCAGATGCCGCCGCCGCCAAGGATGGCTCTAGCGGTGCTGCAACGCGCACATGGGCGCCCATCGTCGTGAAGGTACGTTTCCCGCCGAAGCCGCAGTCCGACCACTGTGTGGAGCTGATGGAACTCATGCACGGCCAGTGGCTCGCGCCCGCGGGACTGGTGGAGTAGCCCGTGCTGCATGCATCCCGTCGCGCGGGCAGTGCCGCGCACATTGACAGGGTTTCCATCCTGTTGTTGTATCGCGCCTCATTTTTCTATGCTGAACGAACTCAAAGCGCGCGAGAAGGAAGGCAGGCTGATCCATGTGGGGCTCGTGGGCCTTGGAGCCATGGGCTGCGGCATCGCGTATCAAATCGCGCGCACGCCGGGGATGCGCGTGTCGTTCATCGCCGACCGCGACGAGGCCGCCGCTAAGAAAGGTGCGGCGGTTTATGGCAAGCCCACGCACGTCACCACCGACTGCATCGCGGCGCTGCGCGATGAAAAAATTCCGTGTGACGTCTTTGTCGAAGCCACGAACTCCATCATCGCCGCGTACGATTTCTGCATCGCCGCCATCGAGCGCAAGGCTCACGTCGTGCTGATGAACGCCGAGGTGGATCTCATCCTCGGCCATCTTTTGCAGGCGGCCGCGAAGAAGCAGGGCGTCATCGTCACCAGTGACGGCGGCGACCAGCATGGCGTGCTGGCGCGCATGATGGAAGAAGTCGAGATGTGGGGCTTTGACATCGTGCAGGCGGGAAACATGAAGGGCTTCATGGACCGCCATCGCGACATTGAGGGCACGGTTGAGATCGCGAAGAAGCTGGGCCTCTCCACGCTGCAATGCCTCGCTTACACTGATGGTTCAAAGCTGAACATTGAGATGTCCGTGATCGCGAACGAATACGGCCTCACGCCGTTCGTGCCGGGCATGGAAGGACCGAAGGCGAACAAGGTGCAGGACGTGTTCGACCTCTTCGACTTTGACAAATACAACGGCCAAGGTCGGGTGGATTACATCCTCGGAGCGAAGGAACACGGC
>JANOBO010000058.1:0-6956 GCA_031411695.1 Verrucomicrobiaceae bacterium | reverse complement strand
TGTCTCCCTGTCTCCCTGTCTCCGCGTCTTCCGCCTTCACGCCTTTGATCAGGGAATCCAATTCCGCCCGAGCCATTCTCAAGGCGTCACTCTCACTCCCGAGCACGCTCTCGGCTGCTTTGTCCACGCCCTTCTGAAGATCGTCCACAGCCTTCGTTGCCTTGCGCTCGGCGTCTTGCGCCTGCTGCCGCTCACCCATGCGCGCATACAGGCGTGTCTCCTCGAGGTTCTCCTCCACGCCGCTGGTGTGTGCCTTGCGCACGGTATCGTAGAGAGACTGCGACAGCAGCGGCTCGACCCCCTCCGCCTGCTCACTGATGCGGCGCATGTCCTCCATCAGCTTCGTCACGCGCTCCTTCTGCGCATCGAGCTGCCGCGCAGTCTCCGCTCCGGTCAACAGCTTCTCGAGCGAGTTCGAGGTGTCTCCCGGCTTGTCGTTGCTCTTCTGGTTTTCCAGCGTGTCGGCGATCTTCTTCTGCTCCTCGCCCGCCTCGCGCGCTTGTTGCTTCAGTTGCTTCATCTCATCGCCAAACCGGCGCGCGGTCTTTTTTCGGAAGTCCTCCTGCATCTGCTCCAGCTCACGCTGCGCGCGCGTCGCCGAATTCGCAGCCTGCGCCATTTTTTCCTCCTTGAGCTTCTCGGCGGCATCGACCACCTGCTCGCGTGTCTTCTCGAGCTGCTCCTTCGATTCCGCCATCGTGGCTTGGTTCTCGGACTTCTCCATCTTCTCCTTCAGGTCATCCACGTCTCGCAGGAGCTGCTCCTGCTCGTCCTGCAGACGCTTGAGCTGATTGGCTAGCTCTTGTTTCTCCTCCTCGGTCTTCGCTTTCCCGATCTGCTTCTCCAGCTCCTTCATCTTCTCCGCCAGCGCCTCCTGTCGGCGCGCAAGCTCCTTCAACCGGTTCAAAACCTGCAGGTTCTCCTGCTGCTCCGCGCTCTGCTCAGGCGTGGCATCCTTCTCCTCCTCGTAGCGTTGCTCCTTCTGCTTCAGCTCGAGGTTCATGATCTGACCCTCGTTTTTCTGCTCGCCCGCACCCTTTGATTTTGGATCCTTGCGCACGACCTGATGCTCTCGGCTCGCGGTGCGGTAGAGCCACTCCAGCGCCGCCTGCTCAAAGATCAACGCTTGGTTTAAAGGACCGCGCTTCTTCTCATCGGCGGCCTGCTCGAGAGGCGTGACAGCATCCTTCATGCTCTTCCACGCCTCAGTCAGCGCGGTCTTGACCTCAGCGTCCTCGGCTTTCTCCATCGCCTCCTTCACCTGCTCCATCGCCATCTCCTCCGACTGTTTCACGACGATGACATCGGGCACGACGTTCTCCATTTCCTTTCCAGCGTTCGTGTCGCGCACCAGCCGCCACGTCGCGTTCACGATTTGCTTCTGGAGTTCCACCAGCTTGTCCGCCTGCCCTTTCTTCGGCGGCCCTGGCTCGCTCGGCGGTGCTTCCTTCTCGCGGAAGATGTCTTCAAAGTGACGCACATCGGCAAAGAACATGTCGCTCATCGCCCGACGCACCTCGCCCTTCGGACCGGTGTCCTCCGCCCAGAAATAATAGGACACGAGCTGCCGCGGCTCGGCGGACTCATTCTCCAAATTGAACTGCGCCCTCACGTCATGCTTCTTCACGGCCTCCAGCGGCTTCGTGCTCAGCATCACCTCCTTGCTCTTCCCCATCAGCGAAAATACCGCGCCGCTTTTCTGCACGCCGAGATCATCCCATACCTTCGCCTCCACCGGCAGCTCCTGGAGTGACGAAACCTGAACATCGCGCTTCGGAAACTGCACCTCGATCTTCGCCAGTTGATTGGCTTGCACGTTCACCGTGATCCAGGGTGGCTGCTTGTTGCTGCGTTCTTTGTCGTCCACCAAGTGCAGCCGATACTTCTGCGATGTCTCAGGCTTTATCGACGCCTCCAGGATCGTCGGATCATCCGCACGCGCTTTGAGCGGGATGATCGTCTTGTCCTCGCCAAACAATTCTGCCGAAGCCACCGGCTTGTTCACTTTGAACTGGAATGCCACGTCCGAGCCCTCCAGCGCCGTGACCTTGAGCGTGTTCTTGATCTCCTTCACCGGCAGTCCCGTGTAAGCCGGTGGCGTGATCTTCGCATCCGCGCGCACCAGCTCCGGGTGGATGAAGGTCGTGATCTTGTAGTCGTCCGACTTCCCCGCGCCGAACTCCACGCGATACACGCTGTCGCGATCAATCTTTGCAATCATGCCCCCGAACACCTGCTGATCCACCGTGAGCCGCATCGGCACGCGACGACTCTCGCCGCCGTTCGCGTCGCTGACGATGATCGTCGCATCCGCCGGCACGTCCGTGGCAAACTTCGCCTCGACGATGAGCCGCGTGCCTTTCTCGACTTCAGTGTCGCCAGGAGTGACGGACAGCTCGAACGCAGTTTTCGCTTCCGCTTTCATCGTGGGAGCCGCCGCGGCGATCACAGCCGGCGCGCGTTTCGATCTGCCCTCGAAATATTGCGATACAAACCACCCGTAGCCACACGCGATCATCACCAGCGCCACCACCCGCATGAGGCTGGATCGCCGGTTGCCCTGAGCCGTCAGCTCACCTGCCCACATTTGACGCGCCGCGTGCGTGACCGCCTCATCGATCACCTGTTTTTGCAGATAGCTGAATCCTGCTCCGCCCGGCTGTTGCTCAATGGCTGTGAGCAACACCGCCTGCAATTCCGGATGGCGGGTCTCGATCTCACGCGAGAGCTGATGGACATCAAGCTTCGACCGCGCCCAAAGCTTTGCGATGTAGCCGCCGACCACTAGATATGCCGCGAGCAGCAGCATCACCGTGAAAAACCGCTCGTGCGCCAGCCTTCCCTGCGCGCAGACCGCGATGAGAAACACCGCCGCCACGCCGATGAGAAGCACATTCGCCCATCGCAGCCGGATCGCGCTGCGGGCTTCGACGATCTCACTCAGTTTCCGTTGGAGGATGGGGTGGAGCATGGTTGCGGTTAGGCTGGATTTGATCGTGGAAGCAAGCACCGAAGAAATACTTCACCCCAACTCCAGACCTCTCCCCAAGAGAGAGGGAGCATGAGGCGCTGCCGCGTGAGCGAGGAAAGTAGCCCAGTCACTCCGTGACCGGAATCGCCGTGGATCTCAGAGGCTGCATTTGGCAACGCCACGGATACCCATTGTCTCAATCTTCCACTTAGAGAGCAGCCGAGCTGCCTCACGGAAAGCAGACGCATCCATCCCGCAAGCGCGCTGCGCGAGTGCCTCCCTCGCCCCTGGGGAGAGGGCCGGGGTGGTGGGGACGACGGGTTCTGTGGCACCGCTTTCATGAATCGATCTCGCTAAACCGGAACGGTCTGATGGTTGTGTTTTCTCCCCGCCAGCCAGGTTTCCCAAACAAGCACGGCCAGCAGAGAAACTAAAACCCAAAGCCACATCCTTTGTCGCGCCTCTTCCTCGCTCGCATCAAGGCGCTGCTTTTCCTCAGCGGTCATCGTCGCGCCCGCCTTGCCACCGCCGCCCGCGAGCTTCACACCCGCCTCCGCCAGCTTCTGCGGCTCCATCGGATGGATGCGTCCTTCCTCCGGAGGGAGGTTCACCGCAATGACGCGCGTCTCACCACCCTGCGTGATTTTGAAGAAGCCCGGCATCTCGGCGCGCGCGATGCCGCCTGCGGATTCGATCGTGGTGCCATCGGGCTGCACGATGGATGACCTCGCATCGCCAATCGGCAACGCATCGCCGACGAGCAAATTTTGCGCCGCCTCATGCGAGAAGCCCGCCGCCTCAAGCCAGCCAAAGAGCAACGGCACAAACTTCGTGGAGAGCGCGAGCTGGCTGTCCGCCGGATGCCAGCCGGAGGTGAGCACGAGCAGCCGACCTTTGGAAAGTGGTGCAACCCGCTGGGTTTCAGCTTGCGCGGGCAAGCCAGCGGCTTGCCCCACGTTTGACCACAACAGCATCGCAGGATCGCCATTGTCGAACTTCGCGAGTACCTCCGGCTGGTTCGGCTCGTCGTCCTTCCACTGCACCACGCGATGGTGCCAGAAGCGGATCTTCGTGAAATCCCGCAGCCGCGTGTCAGCGAACGGGTGCAGGAGCGGATGCGCACCATCGACATCGCCCAGCATCGCATACTCCGCGCCGGTGGATTCGGTGACGGCGAGCGTCTTAGCATCGGTGAGCATGCTAAGTTCGGTGGGGTTTGCATCCGCTGGCAAAACCAGAACAGCAAAGCCGCCTTGTTGGATCCATTGCCTGAGCGACGCCATCACTTGAGGCTCGACGGCACCACTTTGAACAAAAGCGAGGCTCGCGCCCGTGAGCGTCGCGTTGACTTCGAGCACCGGTTTCAACGATGCCGTCGGCTGCAAAGCCCGCGTCAGGTAGTAAAGCGGCGATGCGGCCTCGTTCGCCGAAGCACTATCGCCGATGAATGTCACACGCGCCTCGCGCGGCTGCGGCGGGGCGAGGTAGATGCGGTTGTCGAAGTCCCACGCATCGCCGGTGAGCGTGAGCACATCGCCGCTGGCGGCTACAGAACCGGCCAGCGACCCGGCCGCTGCAGAACCAGCCAGTGGCCGGTTTTTCCCAGGCGCGGGCGGACTTCTCAAAACTCGACTCGAACCCGCAGTCAGGTAACCGCTGAGTGGCTCGGTGTTTGCGTTCTCCCACTGAAGGGAAAAATTATCCACCTTCGATTCCCGCACATTGCTCACTCGCACACGAACGCCGGGCACCTCGCGAGATGCGGACATCTCGATCTTTCCGGAGTTTTCATCGGACTCGGTCGCGGCGAGACTGAGCGACAAGTTGTCCGTGCCGGCCGCTGACACTTGCACGACTTCGACTTCGACATCGTCGGGCCAGGCAAAACCACGCAGCGCATCGAGTCTCGCGCCGTCTTGCAGATCACTCACGAGGACGATGCGCTTGCTGGCAGTCGCGTTGCCCGTGGGGGCGCTCTGCTGAAAACGGCTGGCGGCATCGACCAACGCCTGCCCCAGATCCGTCGCAGCCCAGCCGGGTTTCTCGGGTTTGAGCGCGGCTTGAATCGGAGCGACACGACCACCGGCTGACTTTGAATCTTGATCGAAGCTCCAGAGCGTTTTCGACTCGCGATCAAACCGCACGACCGCCACACGATCCACCGGCTTCGCCTTGCGGACACTCTCTTCAACCGCCGCAATCGCGCGCGACCATAGATCATCACGCCGCATGGATGCGCTGCCATCGAGCAGCAGCACGACCGCCTCTCCCTTGCCTGCAAGAGAAGCATCGCTCCTGCCGCGGACGAAGGGCCGCGAAAACATCAGCGCGAGCAGCAGCAGCGCCAGACAGCGGAGCGCGAGGAGAAGAAGCTGCTCCAGCTTGCTGCGCTTCGTGAAGAGCTGCGGCGATTTCTCAAGAAACATCAACGAGCTGAACACCACGCGATCCTTCGGCGCGCGTCGGCGCAGATGCAGCACGATCGGCAGCACGATGGCACCCGCGCCGAGAAGATAGAGAGGGAAGAGCCAGGTCATGCGGGGATGATTCCTCCTGCGGATCCCAAGCCGCAGTGACGGCTGAACGGAAGATTTGCTTCATTCGAGGGCGAGTGCGCGAACGAAATCCACCCCCCCACCCTAGCCCTTTCCCTTCGGTGACTCAGGGGCTTCGCAGCCCCAAGGAAGAGGGAACCTGACGAGCTACCGCTCGGAGATGAAAGGTGTGTTGAACCAAATGGCTGACTCCAGTCACGGAGTGACTGGGCTACCTTGGGCGCGGCAGCGCCTCTTGCTCCCTCTCCCATTGGGCTGCGTAGCCCCTGAGTCACCGAAGGGAAAGGGCTGGGGTGAGGGGTAGGTTGATGCGGGATTGCATTCATGTGCTTGCAGCAGCCGCACGTCGCGTCGGACCTGCCTTCCGCGCGTGTCTGACGGAGAGGAAATCATACAGCGCAAACTCCATCGGCTTGTCGGTGGGGAGCCATTGGTACTCGACGCCGTGTTGCTCGCACGATTTCCGCACGGAGGCGCAGTGATCGTTGAAGCGTTTCAAATAACCCTCACGCGCCTGCGCGGGATTCACGAACCACTCGCTGCCGCTCTCGACGTCTTCAAACTGCGCGGCTTTTTCAAAACGAAACTCGATCTCGGCGCGGTCCATGACGTGAAACAGCACCAAATCATGCCCGAGCGCGCCGAGCCAGCCGAGCTGTTTATCCAGCTTCTCAATCGGCGCGAGCATGTCGGAGATGAGCACGACGAGGCCGCGCTTGCGCAACAAATCAGCGAGCTGTCTCACCGGCACATCGAGCGAGGTGCCTCCGGCTGGCGCGGGTCTCTCCAACTCGGTGATGAGCCTGCGCAGATGGCCGGGACGATTCCGCGCCGGGATGTGCTCGCCGAGTTTTTCGCCAAACGTCGTGAGGCCGACGGCATCGCCTTGCTTCATAAGGAAACAGGCGAGCGTCGCCGCCAGCGTCGCGCCGTATTTGGACTTCGAGTAATCGGCCGAGCCGAACTGCATCGACTTGCTGTGGTCGATCACGAGATGGCAGCGCAGGTTCGTCTCGTCTTCGAACTTCTTGATGTAGGTGCGGTCAGTCCGCGCGAGCACCTTCCAGTCGATGTGCCGCGGATCATCGCCCTTCGCGTAAGCCCGATACTCGCTGAACTCGACCGAGAAGCCGTGATAAGGGCTGCGATGCATCCCCTTCCAAAGCCCCTCGACGACGACACGCGCACGCAGCTCAAGCGACTTGATGCGCATGAGGGCGGCGGGATCGAGGTAGGTGGTCGAGTTCATGGGGAATCAGACCGGTTCCACCCTCCATTCCACGAATAAACCTTGCGGTCATCCAACCAAGCAGAACAAGAACCGTCTTGGTTCCATTGGAGACGACCATCTTTTGCCCGAAAACTATCTTCAGAGAAAGAAGTGGCCTCGCGCATGATGTGATCTTGCCAGTATTCAAAGCGATAGATGC
>JANOBO010000057.1:0-11097 GCA_031411695.1 Verrucomicrobiaceae bacterium | reverse complement strand
CATTCCGCGAAGACCTGGGCTAGATGCTCGACGCTCGAGTGTTCATTATCGGACGGAGGAGGCTTGTTCATAGTTTGGATATCTTCTGATCGGCTTCTTGCGGGTGATGCAGGGTCATCGCATGGCAAGGAAGAGTCAGCGACGGTACAAGGTGAAACACCGCAAGGCAATGACGGCCGCGGCGGTGCCCACGCCCCAGACGCGTGAGACCACGCAAATCAGGCGACGGAATCGGGAAGTGTTCGTGAGACGGCAGAGGGCGGGCGGGCCGATGTCTGCATGCGTTTCACTAAACTGCCGCCCACGTCCTCGTATTGTTGGTCATGACGTCCGCTGCAGCGTCAGTCGTCCTTCGTTTTTCCAATTGCAGCCTTGAGCAAATAGGTGGACCCGCCAGCGAGCATGATGAAGAACAAGGGGACCAGCAGCTCAAAGATCTTCGGCGGACTGCCTGATCCAGTGGGCAGGATGCGGACAACCGGATGAACGAGCATCGCCACAACCCAAAAAGCGATGTTCACGGCAAGGGTCTTTCTGGCCTCTGATGTAGTCATAAGTGTCTCTTGTCTTTTTGATCGCGACCGGAGCGCGCTGGCCGGGTTCGCTGCGGCGCATGTTCGTCAGGCGGCATGGTGCAGTTGACTTGAAAACAACAGCCGCTACCCCGGCCGGCCGGTCGTGTTGCTGGTGGCGATGAACTGCTCGACCGAAATCCGGATAACGCGGTCCAAAAAGGCATGGAGAACAACCATGGCAAACAGTCCCAACTCGCCGTTGAAGTTCGTGATGCGGGCGTCTTGAAACTGGGACAGGTGGCCGATGAGGACAGTGCGCAGGTCTGAGATCTCGCGAACCAGTTGGGAAATGTCGTAGCGCTCCTCCCAGCGAATCTGCCCGTGCATGGCGGCACGCCATCTGGCCCGATCCTTGACTTCCTGGTTGAAAGCGTCCTCCAGCGTCCTGCATAGATCGTCGAGTAGTTGGGGGATGTGATCTTTGAGCTGGACCATTGTCAAGTCGTCAGCAGCAGGCACAGCCCGATCGGAAAGGACGCTGGCGATCCATTCGGAAATAATTTGCTGACGACGGTCAGCCAAATAGTTGGACAGGCCACAGCCTACAATCTGTTGTTCTGGCGATGGGTCGGGTGTCATGTTCAGTTCTTTTCCTGATCTGCTTGGCCGCTCTCATTGCCGCCTAGCAATTGGATCACAAACAAAACTGTCGGTTTTTCACAGCGCTCCTTTATCTCCGACATTGTTGCCCGCCGCGTGCGGAGGTGTCGAGCCCATAATGGGGATAGGCGTGAATTTGCCGAGTGATTGCCTCGCCGCGCATTCAATCGGAGTTCCGGCAATGTCCGTTTCTTCATTACCTGTGGGGCTGGGGTGTCCTGATCGTTGGCGGTGTGACGGCAGGTTCGACGGTGTCGTGGGCGGTGGGGTGGACATACCGTTGGGAATGGCAACCAAGCCCGGCTTTGGCCGCTCTGGTGGGCCTGTGTTCGTTGATCACTGGTTACCTCCTTGTGTTCGATCCGGACATCCGCCGCTATCGCAAGAGCATCAAAGGCCGCTACCACGACGGGCTCAAATTGGACTGACTCGCGTGGCGGTGAGGGGAGGGTGCCAAATCCAGGCCCATGCAATACTTCCGGCAAAGATTCAGGTCGACGCGGCGGCGCGGGGGCGGCAAGTTCGGAGGGACGGCAGCTCACACACAAACGCACAGTTCTGTTTGCGTGCTGCTCGCCCCAGAATCGGAGTCCGTCACCGCCATGAAAGCGAGAATCTTTGGCCTGTTGATTTTGATGCTTCTGATCGGCTACGTAGGCTGGGAGTCGGCATCAACCCACCCGGACTCGCGCGCAAGATCGTTGGGCGGGCTGGAGATCCAGCGGACTCCGCTGTTGGACTCGCGGCTAGCTGATGGTCTCGAACACCCATCGACCGTGGGCGCGAGAGATCCTGGCGTCATGATGGAATCCATCGCCGGACTCGCATCGCCGGATGTCAGCCCAGATGGGCTCCTGGGCGGTGCGGTCTCGAAGGCTGAGGCGCTGACGTCGGCCACAGGGGTGAATCCCTCCGGGGCGGCCATCTATGTATTTCACAGCAAGGCTGTGGTGGCGACGAACATGCCCACGGAACAAGAAATGGCCAGGCTGCGACAGGCTGTGGAGATGGCCACGCAAGGACTTCCGCAGCCGCTGGTGGTTTTAGACGCAGATGCTCTCAGTCTCTCGCAGACGCCTTTCGTTCTCTATGCAAAGGCTCCATGCGATCTCACTGAGATGATCCAGCACAGGTATGCAGGCCTCGCCGACCCCTCACGTGCGATCGAGATGCGGTGACCAGACAGCGATGACAATCATTGCCGGCCCAATCTCACGGCCGCGCCGGGATCTGCCAGAGGGGGGTGGGGAGCTGTTCGCTGGTGATCCACACGTGAGCGCCGGCGGGGTCGAAGCAGACGGCCTCGCACTGGATGAGCAGGGGCTGCACGATGCGCGTTGGCTTTTGCGCGAAGGTCTGGGCGAGCGTCTGGGCGGGGCCGACGGTCCATTGGTACAGGCTGGAGTAGGTGCTGACGACGATGCGTGCGGCATCGGGTGAGAAACACGCGCCGGTGGCCATGCAGTTATCGACGGCGCGCTTCCCGGCGCGTGGCTCGGGCTGGAGAGTGAACGCGGCGACGGACTCGAGCGTCATGATGACATCGGTGCGCAGCGGGTGCGGAAAGGCGTACACGCCGCAGCGGCCTTCGTTCGTTTTGGTGATGATGAACAGCCGGCCGGTGACGGGATGGCAGAGGAGGGACTCGGCATTGTGCCGGCCGTCGGGGTAGGTGGCGCGGAGGTTGCGATGCTTGGCGACCGGCAGCTCGGCGGGCGCGGCGGCGGTGTCGAGCGCGGGCTCTTCGATCTGATACACCTGCACTTCGGGCCGGATGAGGAGGTTATCCCCGATGTCGGCGACGAAGAGCGCGGGCTTCCCAGTCTCGTCGGGGCCGCTGGCGATGTCTTCCCAGTCAAAGTTCGCGGCGCCGGTGATCTCGAGCCGGGCGAGCGTCCGCCCTTTGCCATCGAAGGCAAAGACGAAAGGGCCGCCGCCGGAATCGTTGACGGTCCAGAACGCGGCGGGATTTCGCCGGCCGAGCGCGAGGCCGGAGCTTTCCTTGATGCGTGGATCGCTCAAGGTGGCGGCGAGCGTGGCCTCGGCCGGTGCGTCATCGGCAGGCGCTGCCGTGGCGGAGAGGAGGATGAGCGCTGCGAAAAGAATGCGGGTCATGCGGCGGCGCTCTCAGCCGAGTGGCTGTGCGGGCCCTGGGATGATCCGCTGGTAATGGGTGTTCACACGGCTGAGGAACCAGTTCCAGGTGCGGCCGGGCCGGCCGTTGTCGAGCAGGAAGTGGGGGCAGTCCTTATGCGGGGTCTTGATGGAGGGGCTGATGCGCGGCCAATGGTAATGCGGCACGACGTGATTGAGCGGGATGCCGTAGGTGTACATCAAGTAGGCGGAAAGGCGCGCAGTGCGGTCGATGGTCCACGCGAGGTCGTTGCCGCGGTGCTCGCACATCTCGATGCCGATGCTGTAGTTGTTCCCGGGTCCGTCAAAGTCGGCGTGCTCGCCCTGCTCCCGGCACGGCAGGTGCTGGATGGCCACGTCCTGCTGCACGGTGAAGTGCCAGGTGAGGAAGCCGATGCGGTTGCCGCCCTTGCGTTTGGTGGCGCGGAGCGCGCCGCGCTTCAAGGCCAGCGCGTGGTTGTAGGCGTTGCCGGTCTTGTTTTCGGTGGCGTGGATGGTGATGTACTTCGGCGTCATGGGCCGGTAGTATCTGCGGCCGACGGTGCCGGATGGGATGAGGTCCTTGCTGATGCGGCACTCAGCGAGCAATTGCGCCGGCGTGACCTGCGGCAGCGGCGCACGCGACATTTTTGCCTGCCAGCCGGATGACTGCGGTGAGACGGGCGCGGTGCAACTGCACACCATGCTGACGAGGAGACCGACGAACGCGTATCGAACGAGATTCATGCGCGCCATTATGTGTGCGCGATGCATTTTTACCAGCGGCGATGTGAGAGGAAAAAACGGGCGTCACCACGCCGTCCAGCCGCCATCGACGGGAAGATTGATTCCGGTGACGAAGGATGACGCGTCGCTGAGCAAAAACGCCACCGCGCCGGCGATCTCGTCCGCGTGACCGACACGGCCGAGGGGGACTTTGTTCGCCAGGCGCGCGACGAACGCGGGGCTCTTCTCCACGATACCGGGATTGGGGAAAGGGCCGGGGGAGATGGAATTGAAGCGCACGCTGCGCGCGCCGAAATGCACGGCGAGGTAGCGTGCCATCTGCTGGATGCCGGCCTTGTTCACGCCGTATTCGAGCGGGTTCGGGTTCATCGGCGGCTCGTAGATGCCGGGGTCTGGCGAGACGGTGCCATACATGCTGGAGAAGAGCGCGATGCTGCCGCCGCCCTGCCCGGCCATCCGCTGTGCGATGTCGCGGGCGAAGACGAACGTGGAGGTGAGGTTGCCATGGTTCACCGCGTCGAACTCGTCCGCAGTGAGGTCTTCCAGGGTCTTGGCGGTGGAGGCATACGTCAAGATGGCGAGGCCATGCGGAATGCCGCGCGCCTCGATGGTGCGGTCGATCCATCCGGCGGCCTCGGCAGTCTGCGTAATGTCCAAGTCTGCGCCCGCGACATTTTTGCCGAGCCCGGCGGCGGAAAGAAATGCGTGCGCCCTGCCCGGAAGATCCGCGCACACGATCTCCGCCCCGAGACGGGAGAGCAGGCGCACGACAGACTGGCCGAGGTAGCCCGCGCCGCCGATGACCCAGAGCCTGCGACCGTGGAGATCGAAGGGATTTGCGTCGTTTGCGCTCATGGTGTTCGCGGCGCGTGCAGGCTTTGAAGAAAGGCACGGAAGAAACGCACGCCGTTTTCCAGATCTTCAATGCTGATGAACTCATCCTTCGTGTGCGCCTGCGCGATGGAGCCCGGACCCACGGCGACGGATGGCGTGCCCGCTGCGGCGAGAAATGCGGCATCACAGAACCAAGGAGCGCCGGTGAGCGCGGCGCCACACGAGACGAGCTTCTTCACAAAAGGATCATCGGGATCGGTGTCGAGCGGAAAGGCCTCGGTGGCGACGGTGACGCTGGCGGATGGATCATGTCGCGCGATGAAGTCACGCACGAGAGCGAGCGCGCCGCCGTGCTTTTGCAGCCCCGGTGTGGTGCGCATGTCCAGGCGCAGCACGCAGGCCTCGGGCACGATGTTGGAGCGCGTGCCACCGTGGATGATGCCGATGTTCAGCGTGCTGCATCCCAGCCAAGCATCGGCTCCGCCGGCCTCGGCGAGCAGATCGCGAAACTCATCTTCCAGCGCGGTGATGAGGCGCGCCATCTTCACGATGGCATTCTCCCCACGCTCAGGCGTGGCGCCGTGCGCGGCGACGCCCCTGGTATGGACGTCCGCCCACACGCACCCTTTGTGCCGGAACACCGTCTTCAAATCCGTGGGCTCGGCGATGATGGCGAAATCATACGGGCCGTGAGTTTGCGCGAAGTGCTGCGAGCCGAGCTGCGCGGACTCCTCGGACATGAAGCCGGCAAAATGCACCTCGACCGGCAGAGCACGGATCTCATGACGCAGCTCGTGCAGCGCCCAGAGCATCGTGGCCATCGGGCCCTTTGTGTCGGAGGCCCCGCGGCCCCAGACGCGTCCGTCGCGCACTTCACCGCCGAACGGATCGATGACCATGCCGCCGACGCCGACGGTGTCTGTGTGCGGGCCGAAAACAATGCGCGGCTTTTTCCTCCCGTCGGGCAAAGGCTGCGATGGATAGCGGCCGATGACGTTCGGGCGGCCCGGCTGCACCTCATCGAGAAAGGCCTCCGCGCCCGAGTGCTCGAGAAACCTCGCGACAAACTCGGCACACTCTTTCTCACCTGTGTGTGCCGTCCCCGGATCTCCATCAGGATTGACGGAAGGAATGCGGACCAGGGCCTGCGTGAGTTCGATCACGCTCGATGGCAGCGAAGTCATGCGCGCAGTGAGGCACAGGGCGCGGGGCGAGTCCACCCCGAAGAGCGGCCGCACGTTCATCAGGCGATTTCAGCGCGTGACAGCCGGGGAAAACAAGGTGGCATCAACGTGCAAAGCCCTCGCGTTGTGGGCCTCCTGCGCCGTGGGCACTCGGCGATGTGATCGCGCTCAACTCGTGGCACGGTCCTTGCTTTACTTCATTGTGCGCGTCACGAACGTGCACTTCAAATAGAAGCCCGCAGGCCGTGGTTGGACCCTGCGGGCTTCTTCTTTGAAGCGCGAGGTGTCGCGGCGGCGCGTCCCGCGCGTGGATCCGCGCTGGTGTGACGCACCAGCCTGCATCGCAGGTGTTGTGGTAGTTTCCGCGTTGCCTGGGGTGCTGCGGATCCGGCAGCGCGGCGCGTCACTTTGGCTGATGCATCGCGATGCAATGCAGCGCGCCGCCTTCCATGAGGAGATCCTTGCAGGCGACGGAGATGATCTCGCGGCCGGGGAAGCACTCGGCGATCTTGTCCTCGGCCAGCGGGTCCTTCTTCTTGTGACCGAACATCGGGATGAGCACGGCGTTGTTCACGATGAGGAAGTTTGCGTAGCTGGCTGGCAGACGGCTCAGGCGCCAGTCCTTCACCTCAATGGCCTGCGGCATCTCGATCTCGATGACTTCGACGCGCTCGCCGCTCATCGTCCGCAGGTCGTTCAGGCGCTCGCGGTTTTCCTTCAGCACTTTGAAATTGGGATCGGTCTCCTTGGTTTCGATCATGCAGATCACGGCATCTTCGCGCACGAAGCGCACCATGTCGTCGATGTGCCCGTCGGTGTCGTCGCCGGCTATGCCGTTCTTGAGCCAGAAGATGCTCTCCACGCCGAGCATGGCCTTCAGCTCCTTCTCGATTTCGGCCTTCGACATGCCGGCGTTGCGGTTCTTGTTCAGCAGCACGGCCTCCGTCGTGATCAGCACGCCCTTGCCGTTGCTCTCGATGGCGCCGCCTTCGAGGATCATCTTCGAGGTGAAGCGGTCCATGCTCAGCGCGGCGGCTGCTTTTTCCGGGATCGTGTTGTCCAGGTCGAACGGGGGAAACTTGCCGCCCCATGCATTGAACTCCCAGTCGGTGACCGCGACCTTGCCGGTTTCCTTGTGCTTGATGAAAATAGGGCCGTGGTCGCGGCACCACACGTCATTGGTGGCGTTCTCGTAGATGTCCACCTGGCTGAGGTCGCCCTCGTTGTCGGCGATGGAGAGGCGGATGTTCATGTGCGCCAGGGTCGGGGCATTGATCCGCACGCGCTCGTAGCGGGACACACTGGCCGCTATCTCGCCAAATTTATCCTGCAGCTTCGAGTAGGTCTTGGGGCACGACTCTTTGTTTGTGGGCCATGAAAGCCAGATGGCCTCCTGCGGCTCGAACTCTGCGGGAAGGCGATAATTTTGTGGGTAACCTTTACTCATCGAGGTAGCGTTTGGCGAGGGGAGCGTATGTGTCAATGCGTCGATCACGGAAAAAGGGCCAGATGCGTCGAAATCCCTCAACAAGAGCCAGATCACACTCGGTGATGAGCACTTCCTCCTTCGTCACAGACGCCTTCGCTGTGATTTCACCATACGGATTCGCGACGAATGACTGGCCCCAAAACTCAGTGTCTTCCTCGATGCCGGCACGATTCACGGCGGCTAGGTAGCAGCCATTCGCGACCGCGTGTCCGCGCTGCACCGTTTCCCACGCGCAATGCTGCGCCTTGCCGAGTTCCTTCTTCTCGCTGCTGAGCCAGCCGATGGCGGTCGGATAAAAAAGTATCTCCGCACCGCCGAGAGCCGCCAGCCGCGCGGCCTCCGGATACCATTGATCCCAGCAGATGAGCACGCCGATGCGCCCGAACTTCGTGTCCCAGACGCGATAGCCGAGATCGCCGGGTGTGAAATAGAATTTCTCGTTGAATCCCGGGTCCTCGGGAATGTGCATCTTGCGGTACTTGCCGAGATACTTTCCATCCGCGTCGATGACGGCGGCGGTGTTGTGATACAAGCCCGCGCCGCGTTTCTCGAACAGCGAGGCGATGATCACCACGCCGAGCTTCTTCGCCAGCTTGCACAGCGTGTCGGTCGTCTTGCCGGGGATCGCCTCCGCGAGATCGAAGAGCGCGGTGTCCTCCCGTTTGCAAAAGTAAGGTGTGAGAAACAGCTCCTGCAGGCACACGATCTGCGCTCCACGCGCCGCGGCGTCGCGGATCAGGTCGAGATGTCGCGCGAGGCTCTTTTCCTTCGTCGGATAGCCCAGGCTCTGCACCAGGCCGAGTGTGATTTTTGCCATGCGGACGAATAGGGGGCAAGGCACAGGTGGCAACCCGAAAGACGGCCTCCACGCGACGCCAGCCCGTGCCATCGAGCGATTGCAATCGTCTGCTTCATGTCGTAGATCACGAATCCCCTTTCCACCTCTGCATTTCCATGAGCAAAGCCTCCGTCGAAGACATCAAACTCGCCTCCCACGGCCTGCGCGGCGAGATCGCCGAGCAGTTCGCCGATCCGTCACTCAGCCACATCAGCGAGGACGCAAACATCCTTCTCAAGCACCACGGCTCCTATCAGCAGGACGACCGCGATCTGCGCACGAAGCTCACGAAGGAAGGCAAGGACAAGGCGTGGAGCTTCATGATCCGCAGCAAGATGCCCGGCGGCCGCATCTCCTCCGAGCAGTGGCTCATCCATGATCGACTTTGCGAGAAGGCGATGGGCTCCATGCGCCTCACCAATCGGCAGGGCATCCAGCTTCACGGCGTGCTCAAAGGCGGCCTCAAGGAGGTCATCCACGACGTCTGCCACAGTGGACTCAGCACGATGGGCGCCTGCGGCGATGTCGTGCGCAACACGATGGGCCCCGCCGCGCCGATCAAGGACGCGGTCCACGCAGACACCCAGACTCTCACCGAAGAGATCAGCCAGCGTTTCCTCTGGCGCTCAAATGCCTACGCCGACATCTGGCTCGACGGCGAGAAGGTCGAGCCCGAGTGGACCCAAGGTCCCGACGTAAATCCAGCCGTTCGCGCCGCGACGAAGGCACCTGAAGGCGATGACCCCATCTACGGCAAAGTTTATCTGCCGCGCAAATTCAAGATCGGGGTCGCCATCGAGCCGATCAACGACGCCGACATCTACTCGCAGGACGTCGGCCTCGTGCCGCACGTGGTAAACGGCGCGGTCGAAGGCTATACCATCACCGTCGGCGGCGGCTTCGGCATGAGCCACGGACAGCTCAGCACGCGTCCCTTCCTCGGCCAGCCCTTGCTTTACGCGAAAAGAGAAAACGTCGTCGATGCCATCGAAGCCATCGTCACCACGCAGCGCGATCATGGCAACCGCACCGAACGCAAAAACGCGCGCCTTAAATACACGGTGCAGACGATGGGCCTCGACGGATTCCACGCCGAAGTCACCCGCCGACTCCCCGGCATCACCACCGAGCCGCCCAAAGAATTGAAGTTCGACACTGTCGAAGACAATCTGGGCTGGCACGAGCAAGGCGACGGCAAACTCTATTGCGCTGTCCACATCAGCATGGGCCGCGTCAGCGACGGTGGTGCAGCCGGCAAGGAAAGTGGAGCAACCGGCTCGGTCGCAATCGGGCAAGCTGGAAGCTTGCCCCACTATCGATCCGCCTTCCGCGAGATCGCCGAGACGATCAAGTGCCCGATCATCGTCACGCCGAACACCAACCTCATCCTCGCCGACATTGCCCCCGATCAAAAAGCAAACGTCGATGCCATCCTCGCCACGCACGGCGTCGTCCACGCCGACGGCATGACTCGCGCGCGCAAAGTCGCCCATGCCTGCGTCGCCCTGCCGACCTGCGGCCTTTCCCTCAGCGAATCCGAGCGCGTGCTCCCCGGCTTCATGGACAAGATCGACGCATCACTCCGCGAACTAGGCCTCGAAGACGAGCCCATCCTCTTTCGCATGACTGGCTGCCCGAACGGTTGCGGTCGCCCCTACAACGCCGACTTCGGCTTCGTGGGTCGCGCGCCAAACAAATACGCCGTCTTCATCGGCGGCAGCATCCGCGGCAACAAACTCGCCGGCCTCGAATACAAAAGCGTACTCGGCGAAGACATCCCGAACAGAGTTCGCGAGTTCCTCGTCGCCTTCAAAGCCGAACGTCAGCCCGGTGAAATCTTCGCCGACTGGTTTGCACGAACCCGCACCACCGGCGAAGCCCCGACCCCCGAGCAGTTCCACGTCGAACTCGCCGAGCGCGCCGCGAAACTCGCGGGGCAGAAGGTCGGAGAGGCAGGGTAGAGTGCCTATTTTGCCGCTTGTGTGGCGAATGCGCGGAACAGCCACAGCTTTGCGTAGGAGATTTTGCCGCCGAGTGCTTCATGCAGCGGGCCGAGCCGGTCGAGGCCGACATGTTCGGCGGCTTCGGACATCATGCGCTCGTCTTCACCCGTGTAGAAATCTAGCGGCGATGATTTGAGTTCTCCGGTTTGCACCCCCTGCGCGAGATGTTGCGCGATGGTCCCGGCCGACATGGCGCGGGCGGCTGCGATCTCGTCCATGCTTTTTCCGAGCCGATGCAAGCGCAGAGTCTCCAGCGCTGAGGAATTGATGCCGCCCTCGCTCTTCATCGCCGGCGCGGGCGGTGGCGCGGCTTCTTCGTCGAAGGTTTGCGCGGGATTGTTGGCGAGCCACTCTTTGATCCCGGCCATGAAGACCGCGCCGTAGTCGGCGAGCTTTTGATTACCCACGCCGGGGATGTCGAGAAACGTGCGGTCGCTCTGCGGATAGTCGCGGCACATGTGGCGCAGACTGGTGTCGCCGAAGACGACATACGGCGGTACGGCGCGCTCGTCGGCAAGGCGTTTGCGCAGCGCGCGCAGTTGCGCGAAGAGACCTTCGTCGCACGCGATGGTTCCGGCGCGCGAGATTTTGGATGTGCTGGTGCCGCGCGTGGCGGCGACGGGCGCGCGTGAGAGAATGATCGGCGTGCGGTTCATCAGCGCGGCGAGACCTAGCTTTGACAGCGTCAGCGTTTGGAAACTGTCGTTCGAAGCAT
>JANOBO010000056.1:0-6186 GCA_031411695.1 Verrucomicrobiaceae bacterium | reverse complement strand
GACTCATGCCGATCATCTCCGCCGCGATTTCCCGGCATGCCTCCACCCGCGCAAAGTGCGGCTCGCGGCCCTTCATGCCAAGAGACTTGTCCCGCATGTAATCACTGACCGCCTCATGGACGCACAGCGGCGGGATGCTCTCCGCCGCCGTATTCAGGTAGCTGATGCCGGAGAGCGAGGGAAAGTCACGAAGACGTGAGGCGGAGGTGAGCATGACGAGGGTGTAGGCGAGCCCGTCCCGGCCCGCAACATTTTGTGAGCTCTCAAATCCAACGGAGTCGATACCCCTTCTCCCCGAGCGCCTATCCTCGTAAATCGCCGATGGACCCAGCGCGGCTGAGTGTCCCAAGTCACCGCGCGGCCTTCGACAGCCCGGCCTGCGTTGCTGAACGCTCCCGCCTTTCCGCTACCCTCTACTCTCTACCCACTACCCTCAAGTCACCACGCCTTCCGCCACGTTGCTCGCGGCGGCCTCGCCGGCGTCGTTGGCGGCGATGACCTTCAGGCGCACCGTCGCGCCCACGGGCAGGTTTTCCAACAGCGTCTGCAAGGTGGAGCCGGAGCCGGTGACGTTGGGCTCGATGAACACAAAGTCCGCGTCCGTGCCCACGATCTGGAGGAAGCGACGGTAGCGGCGCGCGCGTTTTGCCCGCGGCCACTCGCCCTTCAGCTTGCCGCCGCCCAGCGCGGTCAGCGTCAGCCCAGCCACGGCCAGGGGCAGGTCGGGGTCGGCGGGGATGTTCAGGCCGAAGATCTCCCATTGCGAGTCGTCATCGGTGATGCGCCCGCCCAGCTCGCTGATGAAGCCGCTCAGCGCGTCCCGCATGGCATCCTCGGCGGTGTTGGCTGTCACGCCGGCGGCCACGCGGTTGTTGCTGGCGGTGTTCAGCGCAGTGCGCAGCGTCGTCATGGCAGTGTGGCGGGCCGTCAGCGCGGCGGCCGTCACCGTCAGCATCGGCGTGCTCACCTCCATCTCGGGATGCGCGGCAAAGAAACCGGCCAGACTGGAAAGCAGCGTGTAGCGCGCGTCCTGCCGCCCCGGCACAGCGGTCGAGTTATCCGGGAAACCGGTCGCGATCCACTGCCCGCTCAGAATGGCGAGAGAAAAATTGAGTTTTTTTGGGCGGCTAGGCCCAGCAGCCTCCGATTCAGGTCTTCGCCGGCGCAATCGAAGGGCATGGCAGCTACGCGCTCCCCGCGCAACGCTCGGAGGCCTCACGCTGTGGATGATCTTGCACGCTGATGCGGAATTGATAGACTGGAGTCATGCGTATCACTGCACTCGCCGCCAAAAATTACGAACCCTTTGGTCCATTTGAGATGCAGTTTCCCCCCAAGCCCGAAACGAGCAAGCTTGCTGAGGTCCACATCTTGACCGGTCAAAACGGAACCGGGAAGACGCGCCTGCTTTCCTTGCTGGCCGCATCGCTCGGAAACCGGTCGGAACTCGATAATCGGACGCAGGGGACTGGTTTAGTGGCGGGAGTAACGGCATCCACACAAGACAAGACGCTTTTGTGGAGTACGAACCGTCGTGCGATCGCTGTTAGGGGCGCATCGCGTGATATTGGGCAGTTTGTCCTCGATGGCCGCGACTGGCCCCACGGACATAGGTTGGGCTATTTGGGCCACTCTCACGGGGAAATCCAGGTCGGTCCGTTTGCCGCGATGGCCTTCCGGGGCGTTGCCCAGATTTCTGACGCGGATGTGACCGCCCTGAGCCCAATTAAGATACAAGATCCGGGCACGCTCCTCGCGTTCGATAAGACCAGCGACGAGGACAAACAAGTGGCACAAAGCCTCGTGAATATCAAAATGGCCGCGGCGATGGAGAAGCTGGACGACAGCGCGGACATCCAAACCCGCGCGACTCGCCTTTCTGATCGTCTTGAGGAAACTGTCTCGCAGATTACGGGACGCCGGTTCCGTTTCAGCGTCACTCCTTATCCAAAGGTGAGCTTGAAGGTGACATGGGGAGCGACGCCGATGCGGTTTAACCAATTGCCGGACGGCCTTCGGTGCATCATCGGCTGGCTGGCTGCCTGTGTGGCAAAGCTGGATGCGCTCTTTCCCGAGCACAAAGATCCTCTCTCCATCCCGCTGATCTTGCTCCTGGATGAGCCAGAGGGGCATCTTCATCCCGCCTGGCAGCGGAAGCTGATCCCGGCTGCCCAATCGCTCTTTCCCAACGGCCAGTTCTTTGTCGCCACCCATTCACCCTTCGTAATCTCATCGATCAATGAGGGCTGGATTCATATCCTGCGGGCCGACGAAAATGGTGTCGTAGGCGTGGAGAAGCCACGAGAATGCGGCAAAGGCGACTCCTACCTCGAAGTAGTGGAGGAAGTCTTGGGAGTGAAGGAATGGTTCGATCCCGAAACTGAAGCGATGCTGAAGGCGTTTCGCGAACTGAAGAGCGCCGTGCTCGACGGACAGTGGAACCGGGAGACCGAGTTATGCGAGAAAGCGAAGGCGATTGCAGATCGAGGTGACGCGCTAAACGACATGATCGCTGGTGAGATCCGCCAGTTCGAACGGCTCAAAAAGCAGTCACCCGCATTCGCAGCATGAGGCCCGCGAACCGCCCCGCCGAGCCGGAGATCTTGAAGCTGAAGGGTGCCGCATGGAACCAGCAATGGTCGGAACGGCGACGGGCAAATGCTGTGGCTCCGTTTTCGTGGTACGCACACGACAAGAAATCAGCCCGCGAGTGGATTCTGGATGACCTGCGAGCGATGACGGGTGGTCACTGTTCGTTCTGCGATGCTTTCCCAATCCAAGACACCTCTCTAGAACCCATCGAACATTTTCGACCGAAGCACGATGAACGCTTTCACCATCTCGCGTTCGCATGGTCCAATTTGTACTACTGTTGTGACCGGTGCCAGGGCCACAAGCGGGGACAGTGGGAGGACGGGCTTCTCGCTCCCGATGAAACAGGCTACGCTTTCGAAGACTATTTCGAGTTCGATGTCGGCACTGGCGAGATACACCCAAATCGATTTGCTCCTGAGGAACGGCGCTCCCGTGCGGCGATCACAATTCGCGTCTTCGGACTCAATCTGGGCGGGCGGCCCGGAATGCGCCGGAGAGCGCTGTATCGATGGCTTCATGCGACTCTCCGTGTGCTCGATGACGAACCTTATCGGGACTTCCTGGTGTGCGGATCGCTTGAAGCATGGGTAGAGGCCGCCGAAAGGTAGAGCCTCCGAAGAATCAGGCCGCACGCACGCTGAAGGTTCGATCGCGGACGCGCTCCCGTTTGTCCCGCGGAGTAGCTATGCGAGGGCTTTGCGGGGATTGGTGTCGAGCACGAGGGCTAGGTCGGCGTCGGACATGCCGAGGTGTTGCCGGGCATTATCCACGATGCGCGGGATGGTGACGGTGCTGCCGACGAAGTGGGAGCCATCGGGCGAACGCGCGCCGAGGTCATCGCCGATGACGATGTCCCATCCGGCCAGCGTGAAACGGCCGGGCCCGAGCCGCGCGGCGGAAATGGCGTCGGTGACGAAGATGGCGCGCTCGAGTCCGGCGGCGCGCAGGTAATTTTTCAACGCGAAGAAGTCGATGTGGACGCCGTCGGGAATGAAGCAGAGCCAGAGGCGGTCCCGCAGGGCGAGGGCGCGCTGGATAATGTTGTCGTGTCGATGCATTTGCATGGGGCAGCCATTGCCGACGTGCGTGAACATGCTCAGCCCGTGGTCGATGGCTGCCTCGAGCTGGGCCAGTGTCGCATTGCAATGGCCGGCCGAAACCGTGACGCGCTGGGCCGCAAGAAACTCGGTGACCTTGAAGCCAGCATCGCATTCGGGCGCGAGAGTCATCAGCCGCGCCAGGCCGCCTGCGGCCTGGAGCAGGCGTTTGGCGTCGTCGAGATTGGCAGGTTTCACGGCGTGTGGCGGGTGCGCGCCGACGTAGCCTTTCTCGGGATTGATGAACGGCCCCTCGATGTGAATGCCAGCGATGACGGATCGCGCGAGCGAGTCTTGCGCGCGCAGTTCCACGAGCCTGCGGATGCGATGCTCGAGCGTGGGCACGGTGTCGGTGATGAAGGTGGCCAGGATCTCGTGGCAGCCGTCTTCGATGAGGCAGGCGCATGCGTGGTGCAGGGCCTCGGCGGTGAGATCATCGCGATTGAAGTCGGTGCCGGCGTAGCCGTTCACCTGGATGTCGAGTGGTTTCATGCGCACGCATTCTGAGACGGAGCGCGCGGAGTGGCAAGGGCTTCAGTGGCCGCGCGGCGTTCAACCCGCCGGAGTCTGCTTGGCCGGATCGTAGTAGATGCGCACCTCGGCCTCGGTGCTGCCGAGGATTTGCTGCGCGCGCTTCAAGGCGTTGCGCGTGGAGAGATTTGGATTCGTGGTGCTGCCGAGGAAGATGTTTTCGCGACCGATGACCTCGACGAGCCCGGAGTCCCGCAGCACGCGATAGACGTCCTTCATCGCGCCGCTGACGATGAGGTCGCGGCCCTCCGCGCGCATGACGTGCAGCAACTCCTCGAGGGCCATCACGCTCGTGGCATCCAAGTGGCGCGCGTTTTTCAGCCGAAGGATGATCACGCGCAGGTTTGGATCGGCGCAGGTGCGCTGGATCTGCGTGCGGAAAAGCTCTGCCGCGCCAAAGAAGAGATCGCCCTCGACGTGGACGATGGAGATGGACGGATTCTGCCGCCGACCCTTCTGCGCCTCGGCGAGCTGGCCCTCTTGGTTGAACTCATACTCGACGAGGGAGGGGCGGCTGGCCTTCCGAAGATAAAGGATGAGCGAGATGCCCACGCCGGTGAAGATGGCGACGTGCAGCGGCACCATGAGCGTGGCGATGAACGTGGTGAGAAACACGATCGCATCCGACCCCGTGGCACGGAGGGAGATGCGGATCTGCCGCGGCTGGATCAGCGCGATGGCCACGCAGATGACCATGGCGCCGAGAGCGGCCTTTGGTAGGAACGCCACGAGAGGGCCGATGGTGACGGCGGCGACCAGACAGAGCGTGCCGCTGAAAATGGCGCACACCGGTGAGACCGCGCCGCTTTCATAGGCAGCGAGGGAACGTGTGAGCGAGTGCGAGGCGGGCATGCCGCTGAGATAGGCGCAGGCCAGATTTGCCGCGCCGAGGCTGAGCATGTCCTGGTTTGCATCGACCGTATGGCCGGACCGGCTGGCGAGCGTGCGCGCCATGGCGGAGTTCTCTAGCATGGCCACGAAGGCGAGCGAGAGCGCCAGCGCGAAGAGCTGGCTGAACTGCGCGGATGCATTCCCGCTCGTGAAGTCAGGGAAGGACGGCAGCAACTCGCGCCACGTGAACGATGCGTCGGAGAACGTCTCCACATGAAGACCGCCCCTGTTCATGAGCCAGGCGATGAACGACATCAGCACCAGCGTGAGCGTGAGGGAAGGAAAGCGCCTGCCGAGGCGTCGGAGCCCGAAGTAGCTGCCGAAGGTGAGCGCGCAGATCAACGCGCTCGGCCAGTGAATCGTGGAGAGATTCCCGAACACATCGGTGAGATCCGACACCAGCGTGCGCGCCGCCACCTTGCCGGACGGAGCATGTTGCTGTCCGAGGATGACGGGAAGCTGACGCGCAAACATTTGCACCGCCGCGCCTGTGAGATAGGCCACCACCACGGTGCGGCTGATGTAGCGCGCGAGATCCGCCACGCGGAAGTATGCGCCCAGCACCAGCAGCCCGCCGACGAGAAACACCAGCATGGGCATCGCGGCGAGCTGGTTCGTGTTTGGGAACGCCGCGAAATACGACGCCACCATGAAGGCCGTCGCGTTCGTGGGTCCATAGATCGAATGGCGCGAGCTCATCAGCACCGCGCCGAAGACACACGCGACCGCCGAGCAGGTGATGCCGTACACCAGCGGCAGTCCGGCCACCACAGCGAAGGCCATGCCCTGGGGGACGGCGAGGAGCGCGCCGTCGAGCCCGGCGCGAAGATCTGCCTTGAAGGAGTCCTTGCGATAACCTTTGAGCGTCTTGCGCAGCGGCAGTGGATCTAGCGACCGCTTGCTCACCGTGTTCTGCAATTGCTGCCATGCCTGATGCAGCATCAAGCCGAATTCATGCAGCAGTGAGTTCTTGGGTGCCGGCAAATTAACCTCCGTTGTGGCGACGCAGCGCGCGGTTGATTCAAGGTTACGTTTGGATGACAGCCGGGCAACATCGGATTGAAAGTAGTCC
>JANOBO010000055.1:0-21425 GCA_031411695.1 Verrucomicrobiaceae bacterium | reverse complement strand
CTCCACGCGGCGTCGCTCCATCAGGGTTGCCCCCATTGTGAAAGATTCTCGACTGCTGCCACCCGTAGGTGTCTGGACCGTGTCTCAGTTCCAGTGTGGCTGGTCGTCCTCTAAGACCAGCTACCCGTCGTAGCCTTGGTGAGCCATTACCTCACCAACAAGCTGATAGGCCGCGGACCAATCGGGAAGTGGCAGGCCTTGCGGTCCCCACCTTTAGTCTTTCGACCACATGCGGTATTAATCCAAGTTTCCCTGGGCTATCCCCCGCTTCCCGGAATGTTATCCACGTGTTACGCACCCGTTCGCCACTGAACATTTCAAATATTGCTACCTGAAATGTTCCGTTCGACTTGCATGTCTTATCCACGCCGCCAGCGTTCGTTCTGAGCCAGAATCAAACTCTCCAAAAATAATTTTGCTGGCATAAATGCCAACCAAATTGACGTCCGGTTGTTTTACCAACCGGCCTGCGCGCATTCCACGCGCAGCACACAATTTAGTCTTTGTTTTTCGAGTGATTAGATCGGCTTTTAACGGCATCTCTTTTCACTGCTGTTCTCTGAAAGATCAATCGCCGGAGACTTGAAAATCGAACGCTTTACGCGCTGTTTTTTCCTCTTTCGGCACTCGCGTTTTCGGCGAGCGGGAGGTGATAGTAGTACAGCCTTCTGGATCGTCAAACCCATTCTGCAAAATTTTCATTTTTTTCCAAATCCGTCTCTTCAAAGAGTGATTTTCGAGGTTTAACGCTTGGCGTCCCTCGAGAGGGCAAACCTGTTTTTAACAGCTTCGAAACCAGGTAACAGGTGTATTTTTCTGGCAATCTCCGCAGGCCACACGCGATCGGATACTGCTCCGCGAAGTGTGCGAGTTACCCTCTCTATTTCTCAATGCCTGCTGCTCTTCTTCGCGCGACGGACGACGATCCACGCAACGATATTGATAACTGCGAGCGCGGTGAGAATCTGTTTCAGTGACTCCGCCAAAGTCTCCTTTCCCAGTCCGCTACCCACGAGCGTGAGCGCCACGTTCAGTGGGAGATATCCAATCAGCGTGCCGGTAAAAAAGACGCGATGCCGTACAGGCGTCATTCCAAAAAGCAGATTCAACACCACCCCCGGCACCATCAGTTGGCGAACAAGAATAACACGCAGGAGAGATGGCGATGCGAACAACGACTTCAACCACGGCCAGCGCAGAATGCGTTGCTCCGTCACGCCACGCCCTCCCCAACGAGCCAGCAGGAACGCGCCGTACGATCCCAATGTTGAACTCAGCCATGAGATCGCGAGCCCTTCTTTGAAACCAAAGACCGCGCCTGCTACGGAGCACAATGGAAGCCGCGGGA
This sequence comes from Verrucomicrobiaceae bacterium, assembly GCA_031411695.1. Classification (GTDB taxonomy): domain Bacteria; phylum Verrucomicrobiota; class Verrucomicrobiia; order Verrucomicrobiales; family Verrucomicrobiaceae; genus JAIBCL01. The sequence continues at coordinate 20,077 of JANOBO010000055.1, read as the reverse complement.
GGCCTAGCATTACCGCCAGGGCAGACAAACCACCGAAGGCGAGGTGCGCGGCGATGCCAAACTCGTCGATGTTTCGCTTCCAGTTCTGTCCACTTTTTAGCCATGTCTGCAATGACGTGAAGTGTGCGATCACCAAGAAGGCGATAACGCACAGGGCGAGGATGAAGATCCGCCTGTTTTCCTTCCACAGCGACTCCGATGCCTCCTTTCCTAGAATCTCCTCAGCCGCGCTTTTGGTGGTCGCGCGCTGCTCTCCAGAATGGATCTTCTGTGTCTCTGACATTCAGTCTGATCACGCTTGCGCCACCGTTTCTCAACCGCATTTCTCCGTTCCGTGTGCGGGGATGCGGCGTCTCGCGCAGAGCGTGATGCCTTGCATGGGCCGCAGATGTTGACATTCGCCGATCATTTTGTTGTAATGGGTTTAAGGGTGATCAAGCCAGTTTACACCATGGAAACAAAACTAATTCGTTGCATCTCATCTGCGGCCTTCGTTGCGGCGGCCGCTTTTTTATTGCCTGCGTCGGTTGAGGGTGCGGAAGGGAAAGAGATCAACTCTGTGTTCCAGCAGGGTCGCGCCGCGTTTTACAAGGGCGACATGGAAGCGGCTAAGGCGTTGCTGATGCAGGTGGCGGCGGTGAGCCCAAATCACTTCGAGACCAAGGCTTTGCTCGCGCAGATCAACACCTATTCGAAGCCGGACACGTCGATCAAGAAATTATACGGGACTGTGACGATTCCAAAAGTCGAGTTCAACGAGGTGACTCTTTCCGAGGCATTGCTGGCGCTCGGGGCGATGTCCAAGAATGCCTCTCAGGGAAAGGTGATCCCAAACTTCATCGTGAAGACCCCCGAGATGGGCAAGAAGACGCTAACACTGAGTCTGGCAAACATTCCGATGACAGACGTCATCGAGTATCTCGCGCGCATGTCGGGCGGAAAAGTCGTCTATGAAAAACACGCCGTCCTGTTTGTGGGTCAGGCGGACTGATGATCCCCTCAGAACGCGCCGGTTCGCAGCAGTACCAGCGTGCACCCTTCCTCGCAATTGATGTCGGCTGCGCGCAACTTGGCGGCCAGATCCATGTTCTCCGCGCCGGGATTGAATATCACGCGCCTCGGATGAAGGGCGATCAGCGCATCGCTGAGGCCTGCCGAGATTTGCGGCCCCACGTACATCGTCACCGTGTCCACGCTGCCGCGTATTGAGGCGACGTCCGCCACGACGGGCAAGCCCTCGATCTCCGTCAGCTTTGGATGCACCGGGATGATTTCGTGCCCGCGATCCCGCAGCATGACGAGCGCGTGGTGTGAGTATCGTTCGGGGTTATCGCTGGCACCGATGATCGCCACGCGTTTTGCAGTTTGTTTGCTCATGATTCAGGGCTGGTGAGGTCTTTCACATGGAATATGTTCAGGACGGGGTTCGTGAGAGGCGCAATTACACCACCTCTCAAAACACTTGGAAGGGCACCTTGTCACAGCGGTTGAAGAGGAGCGCGCCGAAATAGGGTGAGTGGCGCACTTTGCCGATCTTTGTCCAGGTGAAGCGCGGACGTGGGCCGCCTTTAAGGCTGTGAGCCCTACTCTTACTCCCGCCCACGGTACACAACGATACCCTTGATTTTGCAATACTTGCCGTGGTCGCACCTGCTTTTGATCTTCCCCTCCAAGATGGTCAACCACTTCGCGGGTTTCGCCAGTTTCATCGCTTGGGTGGGTCAGATCGGATTTCTTGAACTGGCAGCCGGTACCTTGCCCTTCAGCTATGCTTCGCCCAACACGATCCCCAGCGCTTACGGCTTCACCGCGTTCTTGCTCCCGGGCGTCGAGGGTGACCCCCGCGTCGCTCGCTGCGATGGGCTGCGCGCCTTCCACCGCACTCAAACGCTACCTGCACAGCTCGACACTGGTGTGGCGCGAGATGGGCAAGGGCCAGGTGGTGAGCAGTTTCACACTCAGGTTGCATGGCTGGCGCGACACGCGATGCTTAGTCGTCGTGCGCGAGCCGGAGCGCGGTGCGCTGCCCCCCGGCAGCGTGTTTGGCTACACGTTTCGCGTGTGGTGCCCAATCGCACCGAAGACGCCGCCACGCTTTGGCGCGACTACATCGGGCGGCAGCCATCGAACAACGCATCGAGGAATTGAGGAACGACATGCGCGCTGACGGATTCTGCACGCGCAAGTTCTTCGCCACGGAAGCATCGATGCTCTGCGCCATTTTCGCGTATAACCTGCTCGCGGTGCATCAAGCGCAGGTGACTCCAGAGAGCGACTGGTGGCAACCCTCGAAGACACGCGCAGCGGTGTTCATCTGCGGAGCGGCGCCGGGGCGCATGGGCCGCAAAGTCGCGCTAGGGCTCGCCACACGACGGAAGTCTCGCGAGGCATCCATCGCGCCGCTTTTGGTCCAACAACGGGGGCGCGGCCCTTTTTGGGAAATCATGGCATCTGCGGGTGCGCGATTTGACCCGGGCTCAACCGCCATCATTCAGATGGCAAAGCTGCGTTCGGATTGAAGACAATGTCACAAGTTACCTTGGGTTGATGGTGAAAGGCTGCCGATCGACGACCGACGGATCAAGATCGATCAGCGAGATTACCACTTATTCGAAGCCCCTCAGATCTGTAATCTCCTTCGCATCCCAGCCAGCTTGCGACGAGAACGGGTGTCGTCACTAGACTTCGTAGCCTGCTGCGCCGAGAAACAATACTTTTTGTCATGTGTTAAGCATGCTGGTGGGCATCAGCTAATTGCGACCCGTCGCAATGCTGCATTCGCGTCATCCAAACAAGGTCATCTGTCCCGCGTCCGCATCGCTCACCGCACGTCTTCTCGTCTTCGCCGGCACGCTCGTTGGCACGGGGACTTCTTTGACGCTCTCGGCGGGCTGGTGGCCGGCTTCGAGTTGTTGAAGAACTTCTTTGGCGCGGTTGATGACGCCTTCGGGAAGGCCGGCAAGTCGGGCAACTTGGATGCCGTAGCTTTTTTCGGCGCTACCCGGGATGATCTTTCGGAGGAAGATGATCTGCTGGTTCCACTCCTTCACCGCGACGTTGTAGTTCTTCACGGCACCGCGGCTTTGTGAGAGCGCGGTGATCTCGTGGTAGTGCGTGGCAAACAAGGCGCGCGCGCCAATCTTGTCGTGCAGATGCTCGGCCACGGACCACGCGATGCTCAGGCCGTCGAAGGTGCTCGTGCCGCGGCCGATCTCGTCGAGGATCACAAGACTGCGCTCGGTGGCGTTGTTGAGGATGAGCGCGGTCTCGTTCATCTCGACCATAAAGGTACTCTGCCCGCGCGAGATGTCGTCGCTGGCGCCGATTCGCGTGAAGATGCGATCGACGAGTCCGATCTCCGCGCTGGCTACTGGCAGATAGCTGCCGATCTGCGCCATCAATGTGAGCAGCGCGACCTGTCGCAAATACGTGCTCTTGCCCGCCATGTTCGGGCCCGTGATGAGAAGCAGTCGGCTTTCCTCGGGCTCGAGCGTGACGTCATTCGGCACGAAGCGCTCGCCGCCGGTGAGGTTTTGGTCGAGCACGGGGTGGCGCCCATCGCGGATAAAGAGATTGCGTGTCTCATTGAGGACGGGCCGCGTGTAATTGAAGAGACGCGCGGTTTCGGCGAGTGAGCAGAGCGCATCGAGCCCGGCGATTGCCTCCGCCGTCTCTTGAATGTGCGCAAGATGGCCGAGCACTTTGCCGCGCAGGCTGATGAACTCCTCGTATTCCAGCGCCTTGCTGCGCTCTTCGCTGCCGAGGATCTTGTCCTCCATGCGCTTGAGTTCGTCGGTGATGTAGCGCTCGCCGTTGACCGTGGTTTGCTTGCGATGGTAGTCGGCGGGCACGCTGCCGACGTTGGCCTTCGTGATCTCGATGAAGTAACCAAACACCGCGTTGTATTTGATCTTGAGGCTCTTGATCCCCGTGCGCTCGATCTCGCGATTTTGCAAATCGGCGATCCACTGCCGGCCGAGCGTGGTGGCGTTGCGCAGCTCATCGAGCTCGGGCAGCCAGCCTTCGCGGAAGACACCGCCTTCTTTGATCTGCATCGGCGGCTCGTCGGTGATGGCGCGCTGGATCTCGGCGGCGATGGGGGTGAGGTCGTGCAGGCTGGAGAGGATGGTGGCGCAAGCTTCTAGCTTGCGGTCTGCAACCTGGAAGATTGCACCACTTTCCAATGCGAGCCGCAATGCAGGTACCACCTCCAGCGACAGCGCCAGCATTTGCAAATCACGCCCATTACCGCTGCCTTGGCTGAGACGGCTGCTGGTGCGCTCGAGATCGCGCACTTCCTTGAGCAGCGTGCGCAATTGGCCGAGCAGCATGGTTTCATCCAGCAGGGCGGCGATCATGTCCTGGCGTTGCGTGAGTTGATCGAGATCACGCAGCGGATGCAGCACCCAGCTCCGCAGCTTGCGCGCCCCCATCGGCGTGCAGGTGCGGTCGAGCGCGCTGAGCAGCGTGTGCTGCGCCCCGCCGCGCGCGGTCACGAGTTCGAGGTGACTTTGACTCGCCGCATCGATCAACACCACGTCCTGCGTCTGCGACACACGCAGCCGCTGAATGTGATCCACGCTGCGGCGAAGCTGGAACTGCAGGTATTGCAACACCGCGCCCGCCGCGCACACCGCCGCGCTCATGCCGGTGCAGCCGAAGCCATCGAGCGACTGCACCTTGAAATGCTGGGTGAGGATGTGCTGCCCTTGGTCGAGCAAAAAAAGGTAGCCCTCCACAGGCTGCGCACATGCAGGACTCCCGAGTGCCGCGATCAGCTCACGCTGTTCCTCGCAAAAGAGAAGCTCGCTCGCCTGGAGTCTCTCCAGTTCATCGGCAAGCTCCGTGGTGTCCTTGAATTCGCCGAGTTCAAACTCACCCGTCGTGTGATCGACATAGGCGAGCCCGATCTTCTTGCCCTCGCGAAACACTGCCGCGAGATAGTTCGGCCGCGCCGCATCGAGAAGATTGAGATCGCTGATCGTGCCCGCGCTCAACACCTGCGACACCGCACGCTCGACTATTTTTCCCGGCGTCGGCTCCGTGGTCTGCTCGGCGATGGCCACGCGCTTGCCGGCTTTGATCAGCTTCGCGATGTAGCCTTGGGATGAATGATGCGGCACACCGCACATCGGCACGCCGTTGCGCTTCGTGAGCGCGACGTTCAGCAACGGCGCGGCCGTCTTCGCATCCTCGAAGAACAGCTCGTAAAAATCGCCGAGCCGGAAAAACAGCAGCACATCCTCCGGCAGCTCGCGCCGGATGGCGAGGTACTGCTTCATCATGGGAGTAGCGCTGGCGTCGGACATGCGTGCCGGCGACACTCGGGAGTCCGCGCGCGGCGGTCAAGGTGGGAGTGCGCCGCATCGGATCTGTGCACTTTTGCTTTGCTCGATTGCCACGCGCGCAAAAGGGCGTTTCATGTCGCGCCTATGAACCCGCCCTCACACTCACGCCGCCGTTTTCTCCAGCTCGCCACATCGACCGTCGCCACCGCCGCCTCCATCGCGCGGTCTGCCGGCGCGGCATCAGACAAGGAGCCGGCGTTCAAGATCTCGCTAGCGGAATGGTCGTTGAACAAGGGCATGTTCAAAAAGGACGGAGCGGAGCCAATCGAGCATCTCGACTTCGCAAAGATCGCGCGCAGCCTCGACATCGGCGGCATCGAGTATGTGAACCAGATGTTCTTCGACAAGGCGGAGGACAAGGCCTTCCTGGGCGAGATGAAGAAGCGCCAGGACGGCGAAGGCGTGAAGGGATTGCTCATCATGTGCGACCGCGAGGGCAACCTCGGCGATCCGGACGACGCCAAGCGCAAGCAGACCGTGCGGAACCATCTGAAGTGGCTGGATGCCGCCGCGTTTCTCGGGTGTCACTCGATCCGTGTGAACGCCGCCAGCGATGCGAAGCTCGCGCCGGAGGAGCAGAAGAAGCTGGCCGCCGATGGCCTGCATGCGCTTTGCGTCGAAGGCGAAAAGCGCGGCTTGTTTGTCGTGGTCGAGAACCACGGCGGCGTCTCGTCGAATGGCAAGTGGCTGACCAGCGTGATGAAGGAGGCGAACCATCCGCGCGTGGGCGTCCTGCCTGACTTTGGTAATTTCTACACAAACCGCGAGAACGCCGAGCTGTACAACCCCTACCAAGGCCTGCGCGAGTTCATGCCGTGGGTGAGGCATGCGGTGAGCGCGAAGGCCTATGACTGGGACACCGGCGCAGGCAAGTTTTACACCGAAGACAGACGGGAACCGCGCGAGATCACGCTCGATTTCGAGCGGCTGGTCGGCATCGTGGTGAAGGCGGGCTACAAGGGCTACATCGGCATTGAATACGAAGGCCAGAAGCACACCGAGATCGAAGGCATCAAGCGCACAAAGCAGGCGCTGGACGAGCTGTGCGCGAAGTTCGGCGCCGCGTGACGTGCGTCACCGCAGGCCGGACCGTCACCACTTCACTTCGACCCTTTGCTCGCGGCCGTTGCGGTCGAGGTACTTCACGTGCCCGTGCCGCACGCCGTATTCGTGCACGCATTTCGTGACCTTCACGTCATACGCGCAATACTCGGCGATGTCGGCGATCTTCTCGCCGCGCTCGACCCACTTTGCCTGCTGTTCGGGCAAGGCGGCGGCCTGCTCGGCGGCCATCGCCTGCTGCCACCAGCGGATGGCGTCGAGCCCATCGCCCGTCTTCCCACATCCGAGCGTGGCCGAGGCCACGGCGTCGAGCTTCAACCGGTGGCCGAGTTTCTTCTCCAGCTCGACCAGCAGATCCAGGCTGCGCACCTGATCCCGAAAATCGAAGATGCAGCGTCCCATGAGCACCTCGTAATCGAAGCCGATGTGATTGAAGCCCACGACAAGATCCGCACGCACGAGCTGCCCGATCAGATCGGCGGCATCCTTCTCTTCAAAAACACGATACGCGCCCGTCTTCGTGCTGTAGGTCACCGCGACGGAGATGCCCATCTCGTGCTTGTTTCCCCAGCCGCCGACGTCATTCGCCGTGCGCTGAGTTTCGAGGTCAAAGTAAACAATGTCGTCGGCCATGTCAGTCGGAGAGCGCGCAGACTGGCACCGATGATTAGGCAGGGCAAGAGGAGGCTCGATTTGCCATTGCGGCGCGCGGCACGCGCTCCCATCATCGCGCCATGAAGACCCTTCTCTGCTTCGGCGACTCAAACACCTGGGGCTACGATCCTGCTGCAACTGCGGTGGCTCCGTTTCCGATCCGGCACGCGCATGATGTGCGGTGGACAGGCGTGCTGGCCCGCGAGCTGGGCGATGGGTGGCGCGTGATCGAGGAAGGCCAGAACGGACGCACCACGGTGCACGATGACCCGCTCAATGTGGCGCGGAACGGAAAGACCTTTCTGCCCGCCTGTCTGGAGTCGCACAAGCCGCTGGACCTCGTGGTGCTGATGCTGGGGACGAACGATCTGAAAAACACATTCGGCGTGTCGCCCGGTGAGATCGCCACCGGAGCGTCCATCTTGGCAAAGATGATCCTGCAAAGCGATGCCGGCGTGAACGGAGAAACACCGCAGCTCCTGCTCGTTTGTCCGCCCGCTATCGGTGACATGTCGCGCGCCCCGGAGATCGCTGAGAAGATCAATGACGCGCAGTCGAGATCGATGGCATTGCCCAAGCACTACGAAGCTATCGCGCTCCAGCTCGGCTGCGCCTATCTGAACAGTCAGGAAGTGGTGGTGCCGAGTCCGCTCGACGGCATTCACCTCGAAGCGGAGGAACACGCGAAGCTCGGCAAGGCAATCGGGGCCGCGGTGAAGAGTCTGGCCGCCTGAGCCGCGTCACTTCTTTTTTTTCTTCTTCGTCGGCGTCTCACCCTCGCCACCGAAGGCCTGGCCTTGTTTGGCAATCGCATCGGGTCGTGCGTCTTTGAAATGATCAAGGGCAGACTGCAGCCGCGCCTGCGCGTCCTTCGCATCGGCGCTCAAGGCGTCCGGGGAAAGCGGCTGCTGCTCCTTCTCATCCGCGCGCACATCGAAGAGCCGGCCATCGGAGTAGAGCTTGAAGCGCGCGTCATGCGCGAATTCGGCCTTCGCCTTCGGCCCGCCGCTAGGATTGTACCAGGAGTAGAGCCACTCGCGCGGGCTGCCTTTCTCACCGCGAAGCTGCGGCATGAAACTGCGACCGTCGATCTTGAGTTCAGCGTGGATGGCCGCACCCGCAGCCTCGCAGACCGTCGGCAGGAAGTCGGTGCTGTCGATCAGGTCGGCGACGACTTTGCCGGGCGGGATTCTGCCGGGCCAGTTCGCGATGAGCGGCACATGCGTGCCGTAGCTCACAGTGTCGCCTTTGGCGCCCTTCACGTCCTGGCCCTTAAACTTCGAAGGTGTCCCCTTGCCGGTGCCGTTATCGCCGAGGAAGAGGATCAGTGTGTGGTCGCGGATGCCGGCCTCGTCGAGCCTGGTCACCAGCTTGCCCACGAGCTTGTCCATGTAGGCGACCATGTCGCCGAAGTGCCCGCCCTCGCCCTTGGCTTTTCCTTTCGTCTTCCCGCCAGCGTAGTCCGCGCTGTCCGGCGTGGGATCATACGGTGAGTGGGTTAGCATCATCGGGTAGTAAAGAAAGAACGGCTCCGCTTTCTTCCGCGTGATGTAGTCGAGCGCGTAGTCGTTCACGATGTCCGGCCCATATTCGCCCTGCGTGTAGTTCATCTCCTTGCCGTTGATCTCGAGGCCGGGATTCTTGTAGCGGTCGGGCCTGCGCGTGAGCTGCCAGAGGCAGTACTCATCGAAGCCAAACTTCCCCGGCAGCGCAAAATCCCGACCGAGCTGCCACTTGCCGGCGATGCACGTCGAGTAGCCGGCGCTCTTGAGCAAGTTGCCAAACGTGGTCTGCGATGGCTCCAGGTGGCCAAAGTGCGTGTAGTTCCGCGCGTTCGACATCCCGGTCATGAGCTGCGCGCGCGTCGGTGTGCAAAGCGGCTGCACATGGCAGTTTTCAAAGCGCATCCCCGTCGCGGCGAGCCGGTCGAGGTTGGGCGTCCGGTAGCTTTCGCCGCCATTGGCCGTGATGGTTTCATAGCCGAGATCGTCGGCCATGATGAGGATGACGTTCGGCTTCCGGTCGGCGGCGGAGGACAGACCAGCGGCGAGGGTGAGGGCAACGGCGAGCAGCAGTGTCTTGATCATGCGCCTCCAACGAAGCGCCGCTGCGAAAACTCGCATCCTTGTCAGGCCTCCTTCACCGCGTGGATCAGCCGGCCCAGCGACTCCTTCGCGTCACCGTACAACATGCCGGTGTTCGGCTTGAAGAAGAGCGGGTTCTCGATTCCGGAGAAGCCCTTGCCTTTGCCGCGCTTCAGCACGATCACGGATTTCGAGCGGTCCACCTCGAGGATGGGCATGCCGGCGATGGGACTTTGCGGATTGTCGCGCGCGTCGGGGTTCACCACGTCGTTCGCGCCGATGACGACGGAGACATCGGTGTTCGGGAAGTCGGCGTTGATCTGCTCCAGCTCGTAGAGCTGGGAGTAAGGCACATTCGCCTCGGCGAGGAGGACGTTCATGTGGCCAGGCATGCGGCCGGCGACGGGATGAATGGCAAACTTGACCGTGACGCCGCGGCCTTCGAGCGCGTCCGACAACTCACGCACCACATGCTGCGCCTGCGCCGTGGCCATGCCGTATCCGGGGACGAAAACAACCTGCCGCGCGTAGGCCATCTGCGTGGCGACATCCTCCACCCCCACCTCGCGCATCGCGCCGGCCTCGCCACCCGCGGCGTTTTCCGTGGCGCTGCCAAACGCGCCAAAGAGCACGTTCGTCATCGAGCGGTTCATGGCTTTGCACATTGCCACGGAAAGGATGAAGCCGGAAAAACCATCGAGCGTGCCCGCGATGATGAGCACGTTGTTTGAGATCGCAAAGCCCGTCGCCGCCGCAGCCAGTCCGGCGTACGAGTTCAGCAGCGCCATCACCACCGGCATGTCCGCAGCGCCGATGGGCAGCACGAGCATGACGCCGAACATCCACGCCAGCACGACCATCAGGCCGAAGGCCCACGCCGCGTCTGCGTGTGCGACGAGATGCACAAAGAGAAGCAGCATCATGAGCAGCAGGCCGAAGTTCACGGTCTTCTGTCCTTTGAAGGTCATCGGCATCCCCGGCAGCAGTTCCTGCAGTTTCGCCGCGGCAATGAGGCTGCCCGTCGTCGTGAGGGAGCCGAGCAGCACTTCAAACCCGATCACGCCCATCTTGAATCCACCAAGTGCCGCGCGGTGCGTATGGTACTCGGCCACGCCCACGAGCGTCGCGGCCAGCGCGCCGAAGGCCAGCGACAACGCGGCGCGCTGCGGCAGCGCCGTCATCGGCACCCAATACGAGATCACGCCGCCGATGGTGCCGCCGAGAATGAGGCCCGCGATGATCCACTCGTAGCTGACGATCTCAGCGTGCATCAGCGTGCCGATGATGGCCATCAACATGCCAAGCTCCGCAGCCTTCATCCCGCGCCGCGCGGACTCCGGATGCGTCATGCACCGCAGGCCGTAAATGAACAGCAGCGATGCGATGAGGTAGCTGGCCTCGATGAAGTAGCGAGTCATGGCCGTGGGCGGGTGATGCATGACGAATGACGAATGACGAATGCAGAATGACGAATGCGCCGGTACGTAGGCGCGGCCGAGGCCCGCCACCATGTTCCGCGGTCAATCATTGGGATTTCCTCATTCATTCGTCATTCCGCTTTGCGGCAGCATCCTTCCGCTTGAAGAACTTCAGCGTGCGCTCGGTGATCCAAAAGCCGCCGACGACATTGATCGTGGCGCAGGTGACAGCCGCAAAGCCCAGAGCTGTGCTGAGCGTGCTGTGCTGCGCGCCGGCGGTGATGATCGATCCCACGAGCGAGATGCCCGAGATCGCGTTCGTCGCCGACATGAGCGGCGTGTGCAGCAAGGGCGGCACGCGGGACAGCACGAGATAGCCGAGGAATGCGGCGAGGCAGAAGATGTAGAGCGCGGGAATGAGCGTGTCGGCGTTCATGCGAGGGAGGATAATTTGGATTCGACCAGCTTGCGCAGGCCTTCATGGCAGACAGCTCCGCCGTGAGTCACCAGGCATTGCTTCAGAATGTCGTTGGCGGGATCAAGCCTGAGCGTCCGCGCCTCACGATCCCAGAAATGCTCCACGAGATTGCCGAGGTTGTTCGAGTACATCTCGCTGGCCACGCGCGGCACGCGGCCGGGAAGATTCCCGTGGCCGAGCACGCGCACGTCGTTGATGAGCACTTCCTCGCCGAGCTTTGAGCATTCGACATTGCCGCCCGTTTCCACGGCCATGTCCACCACCACGCTGCCGGGCTTCATGCCCTGCACCATGGCTGTCGTGACTATGACCGGCGCTTTTCTCCCGAAAACCTGCGCGGTGGTGATGACCAGATCGGCCTGCGCGCAGCGGTCTGCCATCACCTCCCGCTGCATCGCTAGCTGCTCTTGCGTCAGCTCCTTCGCGTAGCCCTGCTCCGTCTGGCCGATGCTTCCCAGATCCACCTCCACAAACTTTGCGCCGAGAGATTTCACCTGCTCCTCCACGACGGGCCGCGTGTCGAACGCCTCCACCACAGCGCCGAGCCGCTTCGCCGTCGCGATGGCCTGCAGGCCGGCCACTCCGACGCCGATGATGAAGACTTTCGCCGGCGCGATGGTTCCCGATGGCGTGCTCATCATCGGGAAGATCCGGTCAAGCCTGTTCGCACCCATCATCACAGCCACATAGCCGCCGAGGTTTGCCTGCGAACTCAGCGCGTCCATTTTCTGCGCGATGGTCGAACGCGGAATCATCTCCATGCAGATCGCGCTCACCCCGGCCGTGGCCAGGGTTTGGAGAGAAGCCGGATCGTTGAAAGGATCCAGGTAGCTGACGTGAATGCAGCCGCTCTTCATCGCTCTCAGGTCATCAGCAGGCGGTTTCCGAAGCCTCAGCACAATGTCCGCACTCGAGAGCGAGACGCGGTGGTCGTTCGAGACGCTGGCTCCCGTCCTTTGATAGTCGCCGTCGGAGAAGAAGATGCTTTTGCCGAGGCCCGTTTCGATCTCAACCTCGGCCCCGAGTTTGATGAGTCTGGCTGCTGTGGCAGGCACCACGGCTGCCCGGCGCTCTGCTTGATCCGGTTCTATTGGGGCATATATCCGCATCTCAAGGCGGTAACTCGTAGCGAATAGACTTGTGGCGACAAAGACAATCTTGCCAAACTTCGCGGATCCACTCATCATCGCCTTTAATCATGAGGGATGCAGGCAACTGGTTTCGTCGGCTCGGTGTTCTGCTCGGCATGTCCGGGTTCCTCGCGCAGGCACGCGGCACGGAGCTTTCCGATCTCCAATTGCGCGACGGGATGACGAAGCTCGCGGCCTTTGTCGCGGCCGATGTTCCGCATGACGCGCGCTGGGTGGCGATGCGCAGCCAAGGGCGACGCTTTGGCATCTTCACCCAGGAGGAGGATGTCTTCAGCAGTGAGGGGAACGCATTTCTCTTCGCTGAAAAGCCAGGCGCGGAGGCCAGGATCATGGTCATCTACAGCGGCGCGCATTTTACGGTGAAGGCCGAGAAGGAGAACGAGGAGCAGCAGCGCAATGAGCGGCGCGAGTACCGGGCTGTCTGGAAAAATGCCGACGTGACCAAGGACGTGACCGCTGCAGCGGAGTGGCTCACGAAGGAAACGGCGAAGGCGAAAGGCTCCGGTCTGGCTGGAGCACTGGATCCATTCAGCAGCAGCAGCAGAAATCGCATTGATCCCGCTGTGAAGCTCGCCCAGCACCAGCACACCGCGCTGCTCTGGGCCGCGATGCTGATGCACACGGGACACGAGGCGGAGGCGATGAAACTCGGCAAGCTCGCCTTCGGAGATGCGAGCGAGGAAATGCGCAAGGAGATGCTCAATGGCTTTTTCAATCGCATCGCCGCGCCCGCCATGCAGGAGGTGATGCGCGCTTTCGGCGAGAGCCGCGACTGGGCAAAGCTGCGCGACGGGCTGGATGCGCTGGTGAAAAAATTTCCGCAAGGCTGGCAGCAGCGTGATGCGGTGCGCGTGTTTCTTCATCACGTCACCGAGCGTGCGAAGCTCCCCGCCGAGCCGCCGCTGAAAACGAAGCAGCCGCTCCCCGAGGCTGACCAAAAGCTGCTGCTCGCGTGGGTGAAGGAAATGGAAGGCGGGAAGTCTCCCGAATACTCGCGCTGGACGCTGCCAGCTTTGCCAGATGCGGAAACGCAGGGTGAGCGGGTGAATGCCACAGACTTCCCGCACAGCCACGGACTGGCCGCCGTGCCACTGTTAGCCGCGCTGCTCAGCGATGACACACTGACCTCCGTCGGCGCGGCAAACCTGAACGACCGCGGCTACTCCTTCAGCAGCGGAAGCAATGACGATGCCGCGCAGAAGCTGCGCAATGCCTACAGCCAGTTGCAAAAGCCGCCCACACGCGCGGCACTCGCTTGGAGCGCGCTGGAGCGCGTCCTGCCGAACGAGTTGCGCTCTGGGGATGAGAGTGATCACGCCGCGCTCGCACCAGACATTCTCGCGTGGCACGAGAGCGTGAAGGACGCATCTCCCGCTGACCTCGCGCTTGCCTACATCGAAGCCGGGGACCGCGACGACGACGTGCTGGCTCATGCGTTGACTCTGACCGACGAGAAGAAGATGGCGCGATTGGAGAACGCGATGATCGAGAACGTCAGCGTCTATGACCTGAACACCCTCGCGCCACTCGTCGAAAAGCTGGGAGCCAAAGCTGCTCCGTTCATCGCGAAGGTACGACAGAAGCTCGAGGGTGATCTTTCCCGCTTCGGCGATGGACAGGAGCAGCAGCGCAAGCAGATGGAGTCCGCCCTGAAGCGCCTCGAAGCCACGGCGAAGGACGGGAAGAAAAATGCCGATCTGCCGGGATTGCTCGCCGAGCTGGCAAAGTTCGATCCGCAAGCACAGGAGGAAGAGGAGCAGATGGTCATGCGGCAGGCTTATCAAGAGCTGCCAAAGCTGATGAAGAAGCTCACCTTTGCCGCGCGCGTGGAGGCCATCGTGAAAGCGCTGCCCGATTTCAAATCCACCGCCTTCGCCGCGCAGATGCTGAGCTTTGCTCTTCGGAGCGAGAGCGAGCCGAAGGCCGAGGAGCGGCTCGCCGTGCTGGAGCGCACCAAGGAGCACTGGACGCGCTTGCTGGATCGGAAGGAAGAGGCATCGGCGAATGACGAGTCAGCCGATGATGAGCCGCCGGGTCTGCTCGTGCAGACCGTGGGTGCGCTGCAGACACTCGCGACCGGCACCGCGAACTTTGAGGCCGGCAGATACCTCGGCGCACTCGGCCCGCGCGGCGCGAAACTTTTGCGCGAGCACGGCGCTGCGCTGCTCGCCGGGCAGAAGCCCGCGCCATTGCCACAGGTGTCTGGCATCAGTTCCGACACGCGCAAGCAAGCGCTCGCCGAATGGGCGTCGAAATCAGCGGCGGAAATCCAAAGTGGCATCGCGGCGCTCGAGATCGACAAGCTCATCGTGCTCAATGAAGCGCTCACACGCGAGCCCGATCTGCCGCCGAATCTCAAGACTTACATCGCTCAAATTCACAACGTGATTTTCACCGGCGTGACCGACAAGACTCCGTGGCAGGCTCTGCGTGATCACGCGGCGGACAGGCCGACAGTGATCGACATCGCTCGGCGAGTTTCCACATTCGAAGGCGCGGGCTTTCTTTCCGCGACGATGCAGCGCGGACTGCCCGTCTTTGGCTGGAAGCTCATCGTGAAGGAGGAAACAAAACCGCCGAAGAACTGGCAGTTCCAGCAATTGAAGAGCCGCGCGGAAAACATCGGCGAGCATCTGCCCAAACTCGCGAAGCGCGCCGCCATCGGTTTTTTTGGCGCCGGTCGGATGAACGCGAACTGGACCTGGTTCGATGCCCCCATCACCGAAGCACCCGATGAGAAAACTCCCGCGCCATCGAAGCCGGAGAACGACGAGCTGGCCGGGGCCGCCGCATCCATGCAAGAGGCGCGCAATGATGAAGTGAGAGGCTGGCAGACCGTCTTCAAAGCCCTCGAAGAATCCAATCCCGATGCCGCGACCCTTTTCTTCTTCAGCGCCGCCACCCCCACACTCTTCGAACCCAAAGCCAAGTAACCCGCCCTCCTCGCCGTCCATTCGTCATCCTTCATTCCCATGTCACCACCACCCATCCCCACCAACAGCGCCTGGGAGCATGTGCTCCAGCAGGCGGCACGCATTCGTGAAGAAACAGGCCGCGTCATCGTAGGCCAGCACGGCGTCGTCGAGCAGATGCTCACCGCGCTGCTGTGTCGCGGCCACTGTCTGCTCGTTGGTGTGCCCGGTCTGGCGAAGACGTTGCTCGTCTCCACACTTGGAAAAATCCTCGGCCTCAAGTTTCAGCGCATCCAGTTCACGCCCGACCTGATGCCCACTGACATCCTCGGCAGCGAGGTTTTGCAGGAGTCGCAAGGCGGTGGTCGCAGCTTCAATTTCGTGGCAGGGCCGATCTTCGCGAACCTCATCCTCGCCGACGAGATCAACCGCACGCCGCCGAAAACGCAGGCCGCATTGCTTGAAGCCATGCAGGAAAAACAAGTCACCGTCGCTGGCAAGACTCGCGCGCTGGAGGAGCCGTTCCTCGTCTTCGCCACGCAGAATCCCATTGAGCACGAGGGCACCTATCCGCTGCCGGAGGCGCAGCTCGACCGTTTCTTTTATCAGATCAAGCTCGACTACCCGAGCATGGCCGAGGAGGCCGAGGTGCTCGCGCGCACGACGGGAAAAACCACGGCCAGCGCGAACACCGTGCTCGATGCGGCGGGCCTGCTCGCGCTTCAAGACGCCGTGCTTGATGTGCCCGTGCCCGATCACGTCACGCAGGCCGTGCTACAGCTCACACATCGCTCGCGGCCCGGCGGCGAGCTGGCTGATGACTTCATCAAAAACTACGTCGCCTGGGGCGCAGGCCCACGCGCCTCGCAATCACTCGTCCGTGCCGCCCGCGCGCTCGCGCTGTTACGCGGCCAGCCCGCCGCCTCACTCGAAGAAGTCAAAGCCGTCGCCGGTCCGGTGCTGCGTCACCGCATCCTTCCGAACTACAACGCGACCGGCGATGACATCAGCGTGGAGAAGATCATCGAGCACCTCCTCGCCAAAATCTGAAATTCTTCATTCTTCATTCGTCATTCGTCATTCGGATTCCGTCATTCCCTCCCCATGCCCGCCACCTTCAAGCACCTCAAGCCCGAGGACGTCCGCAAGCTCAAGAACTACGAGCTGTCCGCGCGTCTCATGGTCGAGGGCTGGCTCAGCGGGCGGCATCGGTCGCGGCAGCGCGGCTCGTCCATTGAGTTTCACGAGTATCGCGGCTACACGCCGGGCGATGATCCGAAGCTCGTGGACTGGCGCGTCTTCGCCCGCACCGACCGCGTCTATCTGAAGACCTTCGAGCAGGAGACAAACATGGAGATGCACCTGCTCGTCGATAGCAGCGGCAGCATGGGCTTTCCGCTTCGCGATGGTGTGACGAAGCTCGATCACGCATCTTTTTTTGCCGCCTGCCTCGCGTATCTGGTCGTGCGGCAGACGGACAAAGTGAGCCTGCATCTATTCGATGACCGCGTGCGCACCTCCATCCCCTCCGGCAGCACGCGCGCGCATCTGCATCAGTGCCTCAGCGCGCTGGAGCACAACCAGCCTGGCCGCGAGACCTCGCTCGCCATCGCGCTCGAGCGCACGCTGCCGATGATCACGCGGCGCGGCACGCTCGTGATCCTCAGCGACTTCTACGAAGACCCCGCCGCCGTGTTCAAAGCGCTCAATCCCTATCTGCATCGCGGCTTCCGCATCCATCTCTTCCAGGTGCTCACGCCGATGGAACTCGACCTCGGCGAGATCGGTCTCGCGCGCTTCACCGATCTCGAAACCGGCGAGAAAATCACCGTCCACAGCCAGCAAGTGCGCGAAAGCTACCGCGACGCCGTGCGCCAGCGCATCGCCACCCTGCGCGCGATGGCATCGTCACGCCGCGTGGACTGGATGCTCGCCCGCACGGATGAGAGCTACTTCGCTCTTTTGGACCGCTTGATGACATGAACACGTCCCATCATTTTACAGATCACGTCTTGCTACAAGAGCGGCAACACGTCACGAATGAAGGCTTCCGGCATGATGACGCGCACACCATGGCCAGAAGTGTTTACAGGTCGGAAGTGTTTGTCGTCGGTGATGATGAACGCGGCATTCGAGACAATCGCCGCATCGACGAACTTATTGTCATCCACATCGTCGTGGATCACCCGGAACCGATAAGTCGGAGAAACGCGCCGCACATTCCCTCGCAAGACACCCACGTTGTCGATGATTCGCAACATCGTGTCGGCCCTGGACTTGCCCGACCTTCGTTGCACCACCTCTTCGTATTCGAGCATAATCTCATTGCTAACCGCCTATTCGAGCCTGCCCGCATCCCATGCATCATGAATCGGGCGGTGAGGATGCCCAGGATTGAACATGCCCAGCACCACATTGCTGTCGATGCACACCATCATCAGCGATATGGGTGCTTTTGCCGGTGCTCACGCACTGCTTCAGCAATGCTTTCCTCGGTGATGCGGCCAGAACGCCAGTCTTCAGCCAGCGCTGCTCCCAGTTCGTCGCTCAGACGCCGCGTTTCGAGCTCCAATAGCGTCCTGTCGATAAGCGGCAGGTCCTCGGCGGGAAGCTGTTCGATGCGGGCCAAGATGAGCGGACGCAGAACCGATGCTTCGCTTGGTGACGGAGGCGATGCGGATGTCATGCACGGATTATGCCATGCGGCTTTCTCAATGCCAGTTTCAACTTCGACTAACTAACCGCGCATGTCTTTGTCGCTCCTTAATCCAGCCTTCCTCATCTTCACGGCCCTGCTCGCCGTGCCGGTGCTGGCGCATTTGTTTGCGCGGGCGAAGCCGAGGGAGTTTCCATTTCCGTCGCTGCAATGGCTGCGGCAGGTGGAGCGCAAGACGACAAATCTCCGGCGGCCCAAGGACTGGCTGCTGCTCGTGCTGCGGCTGCTCGCCGTTGCAGGCATCGTCGCCGCGTTTTTGCAGCCTCTCTTATTTAGCGGCGCACAGCTCACGGCGGCGAATGTGCGCAAGACCATCGTCATCGTCGTGGATCGCTCGGCGTCGATGGGATTTGTCGAGCAAGGGCAGTCACGTTTTGTGCGCGGCACGGCGCTGGCGGGCGAGGTGCTGAAAAGCGGGGGATCGCAGACGCTGGCGAATGTGGTGTGGCTCGACGCCGCTCCCGACGCGGAGTTTCCAGATCCGGCGGTGAATGTGGAGGCGCTGCGCGATTCACTGCGCCGTGGCGGCGTCACGCAGGAGCCGGGCGAGGTGAACGAGGCGCTGCGCATCGCGATGGAGCAGCTCGGCCGCGGCGAGGGCGCTAAAGAACTTTATTTGGTCAGCGATTTTCAATCCAGCGCGTGGAAGCAGGCGACGCTGAGCATCCCGCCAAACGTGCGCCTATTCCAGATGCCCGTGGCAACGACGGAGGCCGCGAACGCTGCGCTCACCAGCCTCGTGGTGCAACCGGAGCGGCCAGTCACCGGCGCCGAGGCGCGCGTGCTGTGTCGTGTGCGCAATTTTTCCGGTGCGGAATTGAAGACGACCGTGCAGCTCGCATTCGCCGAGGTGCGTCAGTCGCGCGCGGTCACCCTGCCCGCGTGGGGTGAGGGCGTGGCGGAGTTTCGTGTGCCGTGCGGCGCGGCGGGATTGCAAGGCATCGCCGCATCACTCCCGGAGGATGCGTTTCCGGCGGACGACCGACGCTTTGCGACTATCGAGATTCGTGAAAGCTGGCGCGTGAATGTGGAAGGCCCGCCGCAGGATGCATCGCTCATCCTCTGGCAGCGCGCGCTCGCATCGCTCGGCTGGCTCGACATGAAAAGCACCGCGCCTGATCCCGATGTGCGTCTCGCGGTGCGTGCTCCTGCGAGCAGCGTCACCGCCTTGCGCGAGGCGGCGGAGCGCGGTGCCACCGTGATTTGCCAGCCCGGCGACGACTGGAACGGCAGCGCGTGGATGGCGTTTTGGAATGCGTCGGCAAAAGAAGCCGCGATCCAAAACGCGCAGCGTGATCGCGCCAAAGACAAACCGTGGACGATGCAGACGACGCGCGACGATCACCCGCTGTGGACGCTCTTTCGCAACGGCGAGTACGGCGATCCAGCAAGCGGCAGCGTGTGGCGGCGGTTGCAAATAAGCACGCAGCCCGAACAGATGCTCATGCGCTACAATGACGGCGTGCCCGCCATCGCCGCGCAGCGCGCGGGCAAGGGCTGGCTCGTCCTCTGGAACATCGAACTCGATGAAACCGTGAGCGATCGCGTGCAGCAGCCGTCGTTTCTCGTGCTGCTCGGCGAGCTGCTGCTCCAGCATGGCGAGAGCGGCGGCTCTTCCGCGTTGCGGCAGTTTGTTCCTCCGCAATCCGTCTTCTGGCAGCCGCAACAGCCCGTGGCGGTGGATCAAATTCGGCTGCAGGACGATGGCGGTGTCGAGACACCGATCACACACGACAGCGCGCAATCGCCGCCGGTCTTTCGCGCGCGTGACGCGATGCAGCCGGGCAATTTCAAATGGCTGCTCGACGGCCAGCCCGCTGAGCGCGCGAGCGTGAATTTCCCAGCTGATGCCGAGAGCGACCTGCGCTGCCTCGATCCCGCCACGCTCGGTGTGGGCAAGTCACTCACGCTCAGCGCCGCCGCCGCGCTCACCGCGCAGCGGGACGGCCAGCCGCTCTGGCCCTGGTGCGTCGGGGCGGCGCTGCTGCTGCTGCTGATCGAGAGCGTCCTCGCCCGCAGCACCATCAAAACCGCCGCCGCATGACCATCGCGCCTGTCATTTCAGAACCCTGGACGTGGATCGTCCTCGTGGTGCTGCCGCTGGCGGGCATGTGGCTGGCGTGGCGCGCTGGACTCACGCTGGGTTCTTCTTCGCGCGTGATGTTGATGCTACTGCGCGGATTCGCCTTTGCCGCGCTCGCCGTGGTGCTGCTGAATCCGGGAGAGTGGAAGCAGCCTGAGCGAACGGAAGAGA
>JANOBO010000054.1:0-30004 GCA_031411695.1 Verrucomicrobiaceae bacterium | reverse complement strand
ACGGCGGCGAGTTCACGGACCCGACGAAGAGCACCAAGACCCAAGGTTACCGCTCCTGGCACTTTCGTAGCGATGACGACGGCAAAACGTGGGTTCGCACGGGCACTATCGGCCCGAAGAGCAACGAGACCACGCTCCTGCATCTCGGCGGCAAGCGCTGGCTCGCCGCGGCACGCTACATCACGATGGAACTCTATCGCTCCGAAGACGAAGGCGTGACGTGGAGCGAGCCACAGATCGTCACCGCGAAGAACGAGATTAACGGCCACCTCCTCCGGCTCAAAGACGGCCGCATCCTCCTCGCCTACGGCAACCGCATCAAGACCGGTGACCAGCTCGGCGTGCTGGCGAAGCTCAGCAGCGACGAAGGCAAAACCTGGGGTGAGCCGATCCGCATCGCCCACACCACGACTTGGGATTGCGGCTATCCTAGCACCGTGCAGCGCGCCGATGGCAAGCTCGTCACCGCTTGGTATTCCGGCGCCTCGCGCGACCACGCCCGCTACCACATGGGCGTCGCCATCTGGGACGCGCCGCCGAAGCCATGAGACTTGTCCCGCTGCTTTTGCTCGCGCTATGCTCGGGTGTCCCGGCAGCGGAAGTCTTGCTGCTCGTGGACGATCACAACATCCTCTACCGCCCCGCCACGCGGCGTGTGCTTCATCAACCAGTTCGTCACGAGAAGAATCCGCTGCTCATCGGCCCCACGCTCAAGCATCAGGTCGCGTATTGCAGCGTGTATCGTGATCCCGCATCGGGCCGCTATCAGATGTGGTATCAGATGAGCGGCGCGGGCTGCGTGGTGTGCTATGCAGAGTCGAAAGATGGCATCGCGTGGACGAAACCCGAGCTGGACATCCTCACCTTCAAAGGCATCCCGGATCGCAATGTCGTCCTCACCAGCAGCGATCACTATGACGCCTCCGTCGTCGTCGATCCACCGGGTGGCGACCCGGCGCGGCGCTACAAGCTCGCCTACTGGTCCATCCCCGAGCCCGAAGTCGCGCCCACCGACCCCAAAGAGCCGCGCGGCCGCAACGGCGGCATGTATGTCGCCTTTTCACCCGATGGCATCCATTGGACGAAGCATCCCGGCCCCGTGTTGCGCGGAAACTACGGGCGCATCACCGATCCACCTTTCGCTGGCGACACCGCACCGCTCGGCCTGCTGAACTCCGTCAGCGACGTGATCGATGCGACTTATGATCCGGTGCGGAAGAAGTATGTCGTGCTCGCCAAAGGCTGGATCGATGGCCCCGATGGCCGCACCTTTTGGAAACGCTCCGTCGTGCGCACGGAGAGCGATGATTTCATCCAGTGGTCGCCCGCGCAATTCGTCATGGCGCCCGATGAGCACGACGGCCTGCGCCCCGGAGCGTATCCCGGCACACGCCAGGGCGTGCAGCTGCACAGCGCTCCTGCCTTCGTGCATCGTGGCGTGTGGTTCGGCCTCATCCAACTCGCTGATTTCGAGACACACGGCCAGCAACCCATCGAGCTGGCCCTCAGCCGCGACCACGGTTTCAAATGGTCGCGCCCTTTTCGTGACACGATGTTTCTCCCTGTCGGCAAAGCGAACGCCTACGATACCGCCCGCATCTGGAGCAATGCCACACCCATCGTGCTCGAAAACGAAATCCGCTTCTACTTCGGCGGCGCGGAGAACCCGTGGGGCTTTGGCGGCATCGAATCCGAATGGGGATCAAAGAAAGGTAAGCTGCCCAAGACTGGAATCGGACTCGCCACTCTGCCGTTGGATCGTTTCGCCGGATTGCGCCCACTGGAGCGCATCGGCCAGATCACGCTCAAGCCGCGCTCGCTAGCAGGAGTGAAAAACATCACTGTGAACACCGCCGCCGTGAAAGCCGCCGTCCGCGTCGAGCTGCTCGATGCCCAAGGCTACCGCCTCCCCGGCTTCACCAAAACCGATGCCATCCCGATCACAGGCGATCACCTGCGCCACCGAGTCACCTGGAATGAAGCCGACCTCACGCGGCTGCCCGCAGGCGATGTGATGATCCGCCTGCACCTCGATCGTGCGGAAGTTTTTGCCATCACGCTCAACTGAACCAAATCATGAAAGCCGCACTCATCACCATCCTGCTCTGCGCGAGTCTCCACGCCGCAGAGCGCACCATCCTTCTCGTCGATGACGAAGACGTGCTGTATCGGCCAGGCACGATCCGGCGGGTCGTGGAGTTCAAGCGGCACTCGCCTGATCCAGTGATCGCACCCGACAAGCCGTGGGAGGCGATGCTCGGCTGGACGAGCGTTTATCGCGATGCGAAAACGGGGAAGCATCAGCTTTGGTATCAGGCCTATCAGGAGCGGCGCGTGGAGGACAAGGTGATGAAAAATGTCGTCTGCTACGCGGAGAGCATGGACGGCATCACCTGGACGAAACCCAACCTGGGCCTGATCCCATTTTACGAGATCAAGGACACCAACATCGTGCTGCTCGGCACTCGCGAAGCTTACGGTGAGCGCTACTGCAACAGCGTCATCGTCGATGAACGCGATCCTGATCCCGCGCGACGCTACAAGATGGCCTACTACGATTGGGTGCCGGCGAAAGGCGAGCAAGGCGGCAGCGGCACACACGTCGCGTTTTCGCCCGATGGCATTCACTGGACGAAATACGCGGGAAGTCCCATCCACAAAACCGGCTTCGGCGCGAAGGGTCTGGAATTGCCCTTTGAAGACGAAGGGCCGTATCTCGAAATGCCGGGCAAGAACAACTCCCCACGACGCATCTGGCGCGTGCCGAGTTCCATGTCCGACGCGCTCGATGTGCTCTACGACGCGCGTCTGGGCCTCTTCGTCGGCTACGGCAAAATGTGGACCCCGTGGCCGGATGGCTCGCTGGCGTGGAAGCACGGGATGGGCCGCTTTGAGAGCAAGGACTTCATCCACTGGAGCAAGCCCGAGCTAATCCTCACCGTCAATGATCGCGACGCGGCGCAGCTTGAGTTTCACACCTCGCCCGTGTTCATGCACAACGGCATGTACTTCTCGCTGAATCAAATCCTCGATCGCTCCGTGGGATCGATGGACGCGGAGTTCATGTGCAGCCGCGATGGAAAGCATTGGGATCGCAGCCTGCAAGGGAGCTTCGCCATCCCACGCGGCCAGCCGGGGCGATTCGACGCCGGGTCCGTCATCACGAATGGCACGCCGGTCATCCTCGAAAAAGAAATGCGCTTCTACTACGGCGGCTATCGCGGCACCGCCATCGGCGGCGTGGGGTTCAACGATCCGAGGCAAAGCGCGACCGATTACCACAGCGGCATTGGCATGGTCACCACGCCGCGAGACCGCCTGGCAGCCATCACGATCAATCCGCTGGTAAAAGTGAAAAAGCAGCCCGCAAACAAGCCGCGCATCGAAAACACCATCGGCAACGTCACACTCAAGCCCCTCGACCTCGCAGCAGTGAAAACCATCACGCTCAACGCCGATGCGTCGAAAGGCAGCGCATGGCTCGAAGTGCTCAACGAAGACGGCTACCGCATCCGCGGCTTCAGCAAAGCCGACGCCGTGCCGATGATATCGGATGATCTGGACTACGCAGCCGCCTGGAAGAAGAGAAAACTCGCTGATTTGCCTGCGGGAAAAAAATACGTCCTTCGTGTGCATCTGGAGAAGGCCGAGCTCTTTGCTCTCACTTTGAAATGAACTCCACCAAACGCTACCGCCCCTGCATCCTCGCCACCTGCTGTGTGCCATGGAGCGCGCGCTTCGAGTTTGAAGAAGACATCTTCCGCCGCAGCGTGCGGCATCAGATCGCCAGCGGTATCCGTGATCTCTACATCTTCGGCACGGCTGGCGAAGGCTATGCGGTCACGGATTTGCAGTTCGATCAGGTCACTCGCGTCTTCCTTGATGAAACGAGCGGCGAAGGCATCCAAAGCATGGTTGGCCTCATCAGCATCTCGCTCCCCACGGTCATCGAGCGCATCGAGCGCGCGCGTGATATGGGCGCGCGGCGCTTTCAAATCAGCCTGCCGAGCTGGGGCGCGCTGAGCGACACAGAGGTCACGACTTTCTTCCGCGAGACATGCGGGCGCTTCCCCGACTGCGAGTTCCTCCACTACAATCTCATGCGCACCGGCCGCATCATCACTGGAGCCGAGTATGGCTGTCTCTCGGAAACTTATCCAAACCTCGTCGCCACGAAAAACAGCACAGCGGATGTCGCGAGGCTCACGAGCCTCATGAATGACGCGCCGCAACTCCAGCATTTCATCACCGAGGGTGGCTTTCCCATCGCCGCGATGATGGGAGAGTGCGGCTTCCTCATCTCCTTCGCCTCGACGAATTTCGCGCGCGCCAGTGAGTTCTTCGACGCAGGCCGCGCGCAGGACGAAGCCAGTCTCGCCGCCATCTCGCAAAACTTCCCCGGCCTCATCGCCGCGTTCAAAGAGGCCGTCGGCGCCACCGCGCACATGGATGGCGCGTTCGACAAGATGTTCTGCCGTGTCCACGACAGCGAGTTTCCTCTGCGCCTGCTGCCGCCCTATGAAGGAGTGAGCGATGAGAGGTTTGATCGTTATGTGGAGCTGATGAGAATGAATCACCCAAACTGGCTATGAACCACCTGCTCTTCCTGCTCTTCACCACGTCGCTGCTTGCTCAAACCAGCAGCACGCCCGCCATCCCGTCACCCACCTTCGCCGATGTGAGCTACGGCCCGCATGAGCGCAACACACTCGATCTCTGGCAGGTAAAGTCGGGCAAACCTGTGCCGCTGCTGATCTTCATCCACGGCGGCGGCTGGGCAGGCGGTGAAAAAACGGACCTGCCCGTGAAGCTGCTCGAAGTGATGCTGAACAACGGCATCTCCGTGGCCTCGATCAACTACCGCTACACCACCACGGCCATTTTGCCCGCGCCCGTGCATGATGCGGCGAAGGCAGTGCAGTTCCTCCGTGGGAGGGCGGCGGAGTGGAAGCTCGATTCCGCGCGCTTCGGTGCCTATGGCATCTCCGCAGGTGCGACGACTTCACTCTGGCTAGCTTTTCACGATGACCTTGGACCACCATCGACACGACTGCGTGTTGCCGTCGCTCTTTCGCCACAAACCTGTCTGGAGCCGCAGATCATCACGCAATGGGTCGGTGACGAGGTTTTGAAGCATCCCATGATCGGTCGCGCGGTGGGACTCAAGAAAGGCGAGGATATCAAGAAGCCGAAGTCGGAATGGATCAAGCTGCTGCACGAGTTCTCTGCCATCACGCACGTCAGCGCGGGTGATCCGCCAGTGATGATTCAGAATCCACGCGTCGATCCGCTGCCAGCCACCTCCGCAGGCAGCGCGATCCATCACGCCATCTTCGGCGTGAAGCTCAAAGAGAAGTGCGATGCCGCTGGAGTCACTTGCATCCTCCGCCTTCAAGACAATCCCGGCACCACTCCAGATCCTGAGGCATTTTTGATCGAGCATTTGAAGTAGCTTCGATTGGCAATCGAAGCCGAGCACACACGACACCACGCAGCATCCCGAACCTTTCGATTGCCAATCGAATCTACTTAATGAAGCCGCTCTGCCTCACCACCGCGCTGCCTTTTCTGAATGTCGCTCCCGGAATGGAGCCGGTTGCGGAAGGCATGGAGGTGCGTGTTCTTCGAGGCTTGAACAAAGGCGATCCCTGGCCCGAGGATGATGCGGACCAGGTCGTGGCAGCTTTTTGCACTCATCCACCGCCGAACTTCGCGGCCTTCAAAAACCTGCGCTGGCTGCAGATCGAATCGGCGGGCTTCTCGCATTTGTTTCCGCACCGGCTCGGCGAGCGCGGAGTCACGGTGACGAATGCGCGCGGCATCTTTGACTGCCCCATCGCGGAGTGGTGCGTCGCGATGATGATCAATCTGGCGCGTGATCTGCGCACGCTGATCCGCCATCAAGACGCTGGCATCTGGGAGCGCTCGGCGCAGTTCGGCGGCGAGGTGCGCGGGCGCACGCTGGGCATCTGGGGCTATGGCGGCATCGGGCGCGAGACGGCGCGGCTGGCGCGGGCGCTGGGGATGACGGTGCATGTGCTCACGCGCTCCGGTGTGAAGTCGCGCGCGGACTCAACGTGCATCGCTGGCACTGGCGATCCCGATGGCTCGCTGCCGCATCGCTACTTCACTGAGGCGGAGATGTCCGCGTTCTTGAGCGGGCTGGATTTCTTGATCCTCGCGCTGCCGTTGACGAAGGCGACGGACGGGATCATCGGCGAGTCGGAGCTGCGTTCGCTGCCCAAAGGCGCTTTCGTGCTGAATCCCGCGCGCGGGCCGCTCATTCAAGAAAGCGCGTTGCTCGCCGCGCTGCGTGACGGTCATCTCGGCGGCGCGGCTTTGGACACGCACTACGCCTACCCGCTGCCGCCCGAGCATCCGCTCTGGAGCTTCCCGCATGTCATCCTCACACCGCACATCTCAGGCAGCGAGTTCTCGCCGCGCTATTTAACCTCGTTGCTGGACATCTTCCGCCAGAACGCCCGCCGCTTTGCCGCGGGAGAGCCGTTGCTCAATGTCATCCCACCCGCCGACCTGCCATGAAAATCACCAACGTCCGCACCATTCTCTCCACCGCGCCGCAACAGGACATCTTCATGAAGGCCCGCGCGCGCCGTTCCGCCGCGCTGATCTACATCGAGACCGACACGGAGCTGACGGGCCTCGGTGAAACGTACGCTGGCTACTTCGTGCCGGAAGTCGTGCCAGGCATCGTGGAGTTTTATGCGCCGATTTTGATCGGCCAGTCGCCGCTCGATGTCGATGTGCTCTGCCAGCGCATGACCACGACGGGCCGCATCTGGTCGCGCTCCGGTCTCGGCTCCATCGTCATCAGCGGGATCGAGAACGCGCTGCTCGATCTCAAAGGCAAGGCGCTCGGCGTGCCGGTGTATGAGCTGCTCGGCGGCCGCTGTCACGAGACGCTGCCATGTTATGCCACCGGCGCGACGACACCGCATGATCGCGGCGAGCTTGAAGGAAAGATCGCGCAATACATCAGCCTTGGCTTCCAGGCTGTGAAGCTCGGCGCTGGCACTTATCGCGGGCCGGCGCATCCCATCGTCGGCTCGCGCACACCACAGGAGGCTAGTGAGGTCGAGATCGGCAAGGTTGAGTTCCTGCGTCAGCGCTTTGGTGATTCGTTCACACTCAATCTCGACGCGCACATGGATTTTCTCGGTGAGGGCAATCACGTCTGGGACCTCGCCACCGCGCGCTTTGTGCTTCAGTCGCTGGAGAGTCATCCCATCGGCTTCTTTGAGGAGCCTTTGCCCTACAACGACATGCGCGCCTACGCCGAGTTGCGCGCCTCCACGACCATTCCCGTCGCAGGTGGCGAATGTCTCACCAGCCTCGAAGAATGGCGCGACTGGCTCGTGCACAAGCCCTTCGCCCTCGCGCAGCTCGACGCCAGCTTCATGGGCGGCATGATGAACTTTATCAAGATCGCGCGGCTGTGCGAGTTGCAGGGCGTGAACATCGCCACACACGCCTGGAGCGCCACACCCGGCGCCGCCGCGAACCTGCACGCCGCCTTTGCCTCGCGAAACGCCACTACCCTCGAAATGGCTCCCTACAGCCCGAACCGCCCCGAGCTGAACACGCACATCGTCGCGCCCCTGCTCACCGATCTGTGGATCGAACCGCCCGTGCTCGAGAATGGACGCGTCAAACTCGCCGACACGCCGGGACTCGGCGTGCGGCTTCCAAAAGGCTTCATCGAAAAATATCCCTTCGTGCCCGGCAGCGGAGAGTTCGGCTCTGTGAAAGGAAAAATCCTCCAGCCGTGAAATTGCGTTTTTGCCTTGGAATCCGCTTTCAATTCCTCCTTCTGGTAATCGTAAAAGCCTGTCTTCATTGAGTCCTAAGCCCACATAAATCTTACCCATGAAACAAACCATCGTTCTCGTTTTCCAATCTTCACCCTGATCTGCCTCATCGCACCATGCGCCCCGCTCCAGGCGGCGCAGCCAAACATCATTTTCTTCCTCGCGGACGATCTTGGCTATTCCTCACTACAATGCTGATGGCTCTGCTGACAGCATTGCACGCAACTGCCAGTCTTTCCCAACCATGCATCCAATAAACACGCTCTCTCTACTCGTCACCATCTTCCTTTCAACCACCGCCGTCGGCTTTGCGCAGCAGTCTGCGGACGTCATCGTCTATGGCTCCACGCCCGGCGGCTTTTGCGCGGCCATTGCGGCAGCACGCGAGGGGGCTTCGGTCATCTTGTTGGAGCCGACGCAGCATGTCGGCGGCCTCAGCACAGGCGGACTGAGTCACTGCGACTCGAACCAGATGAGACGCGAGACGCTCATGGGCCTCTTCGACGAATGGCACACACGCATCGTCAAAGACTACACCAGCCGCGGGCTTCCGGCTCCTTACGATGCAGCGCTCAAAGACTCGGCGAAGTGGACCTTTGAGCCGCATGTGGCGATGCGTGTAACGCTGGCGATGCTCAAGGAAAGCGGCGTCACTGTGAAGACCGGGCGCTATTTGAAATCAGTCACAAAGAAGGGCCCGCGCATCACCGCGCTCGTGATGAAGGACAGCACTTTCGCGGCGCAGGTGTTCGTGGACGGCACCTATGAAGGCGACCTGATGGCGGCGGCAGGCGTGGAGTGGAAGATTGGCCGCGAAGGCCGCGCAGAGTTTGGCGAATCCTATGCGGGCAAGCAGTATCCCAAGAAGAAGATGAACATCAGCGGCTTCGATGACGCGGGAAAACTGCTGCCGCTGGTGACGACGAGCGATGCGGGCCCTGACGAAGCAGGCGATCAGAACATCATGACTTACAGCTTCCGCCTCTGCCTCACGAGAAACCCGGCCAAGATGGTCCCAATGCCTGCTCCTGAGAAATACGATCCTGCCCGCTTCGAGCTCGCCCGCCGTGCTTTCAAGGCGGGTGTTCGTGGTGTGGGCCTGGACCTCTATCCGCTGCCCGGCAACAAACTCGACGGCAACAACTCGATTCACGGCCAGGTCTCGCTGGGCCTCGTCGGTGGCTGCAATACCTGGCACAGTGCCGATGAAGCGGACCGCGCGAAGATTTGGGAAGACCACAAACAATACACGCTCGAGTTTCTTCACTTCCTCCGCACCGACCCCGCAGTGCCGCCCAAAGTCCGCGACGAGTTTGACGACCTCGGTCTCTGCAAAGACGAGTTTGCTGCAACTGCCAACTTTCCGCCCGCGCTCTATGTGCGCGAGTCTCGGCGCATGAAGGGCATCTATGTGATTTCGCAGAAGGACATCATCGAGTCACCGGAGAAGGACGACGCCATCGCGGTCTCCTCTTTCCCGATTGATTCGCACGATTGCCAGCGCGTGGCATTGAAGAACGGCAGCGTCATCAACGAAGGCACCATTTTGCCCGTGCGAGTGCCCGGCTCGGGAGTCGGATACGCTTACCATGTGCCCTATCGCTCCGTGCTGCCGCAGGCCGCCCAGTGCGACAACCTGCTGGTGCCCATCGCCCTCTCCTGCACGCATGTCGCCATGTCCTCCCTGCGCATCGAGGGCGCATGGATGGTCATCGGCCAGGGCGCAGGTGTCGCAGCGGCGCTGGCGGCGAAACAGTCCGTCGCTGTGCAAGACTTGCCGTATCCGCTCCTGCGCCAGCGGCTCCTCGCGCAGGGCCAGGTGCTCGCACTGCCGAAAGCTCCGGCCAAACCGGCAGCGGCAAATTCAGCCGGCTTCATCCCCATGAAGTCGCTTTCCGGGATCGTGCTCGATGACGCGGAAGCGCGACTCGTCGGGGCATGGACGCACTCCACGAACTTCAAACCGAGCATCGGCAGCGGCTACGCCGTTAGCGGCAACAAAGACGTCCGCAGCGACGGTAATGCCTCCGCCATGTTCCGCGTCAAGGTGCCCAAGTCTGGCCAATACCAGGTGCTCATGGCTTATTCCGCGCACGAAACCCGTGCCAAGAGTGTGCCCGTAATCATCATCAGCGGTGGGCGTGAAATGAAGCTCACCGTGGATCAAACTCAGTCTTTGCCCGCCGGTCAGCACTTCCGGCAGATCGGCACCGCGGACCTGGTGGCGGAGGGCGAAACCACCATCCAAGTCAAAAACACGGACACCACAGGCTTCGTCATCCTCGACGCTGTGCAGTTGGTGCCGGTCGAGTAGCCCGGAAAGTCGGCATCCCGGCCGCTCAGTTTTTGACGATCACTGAAACCTCTGCGACTTGGATCGCCATTCCATTCAACCATGAAACCCATTTCTCATTTCCTCCTCATCCTGTTGCTAGCATGGCTGTCTCACAGCAGTGCCGGATCAGCCCAGGAAGCTCTGCCCGGCCACGATGTCGTCGTCTATGGAGACTCCTCTGGCGCGGTCGTCGCCGCGATTTCCGCCAAGCGCGAGGGTCGCTCGGTCATCTGGATCAATCCCACGGGCTTTCCCGGCGGAATGAGCGCGAGCGGACTCGGCGCCACGGACTTCCTGAGCTATCGCAGCACCTTTGGCGGCATCGCTTCCGAGTTTTACGATG
Source organism: Verrucomicrobiaceae bacterium (assembly GCA_031411695.1). Classification (GTDB taxonomy): domain Bacteria; phylum Verrucomicrobiota; class Verrucomicrobiia; order Verrucomicrobiales; family Verrucomicrobiaceae; genus JAIBCL01. The sequence goes on along the minus strand of JANOBO010000054.1, from coordinate 19,497 downwards.
CTGTGGCAAAAAGCTACGGCAAGGATCACGTCCGCAGCTTCGAGCCGCATGTCGGAAAGAAGGTGTTCGAGCAAATGATCGCGGATGCTGGCGTGAATGTGGTTTACAACGAACAGCTCGACCGCACTCCCGGCAAAGGCGTGACGATGGACGGCAAGCGCATCACCGCCATCACCACACTGAGTGGCAAGACCTACCATGGCAAAATGTTCATCGATGCCAGCTACGTCGGCGATCTCATGGCCGCAGCCGGTGTGAGCTACACGGTCGGTCGCGAGCCTGAGAGCCAATACGGCGAGGACATGGCGGGCGTGCGTCGCGGCGACACCAATCCGCGTGTCCACTACGGCCAGAAGGACAAAGATCACTTCATCAAAGACGTGGACCCTTATGTGAAGCTCGCCGATCCCAACAGCGGCCTGTTGCCACACATTTCCAAGATCGAAGACCTCACCAACGGCCAAGGCGACAAGAAGATCCAAGCTTACAACTACCGCGTCTGCCTCACCACCGATCCGGCGAACCGCCTCCCCATCGAAAAACCAGCGGGCTATCGCGAGATCGATCACGAACTCTTGCTGCGGAACTTCGACGCAGGTGATCCACGACTCCCCGCGCTCATCGAGCCGCTTGCCGATGGCAAGAAGGTCGATTGGAACAACATGCACGCCGTCGGCTCCGACTATGCTGGGGCCAACTGGGAGTATCCCGAAGCCAGCTACGAGCGCCGCCGTGAGATCGAGATGGAACACCAGACCTACATTCGCGGCTTCCTCTGGACCATGTCGAACAGCCCACGCGTGCCTGAGAAAATCCGCACCCGCACTGCCAGCTATGGGTTGCCCAAAGACGAGTTCACCGACAACGGCGGCTGGCCCTGGATGATCTACATCCGCGAGGCACGCCGCATGGTGGGCGACTACGTCACGACGCAGCTCGACTGCTCCGGCACACGCAAAGCCCCCGATCCCGTCGGCCTCGGCTCCTTTGGCATGGACTCGCACTGTGTGCAGCACATCGTCACTGACGCAGGCACGGTCCAAAACGAAGGCGTCATCTGGCGCACCCCGCCGCGGCCTTATGGCATCTCGTATCGCTCCATCATCCCAAAGAAAGGCGAGTGCGAAAATCTCTTCTCCCCCATCTGCCTCTCCGCCTCTCACGTCGCCCACGGCTCCATCCGCATGGAGCCCGTCTTCATGGCCCTCAGTCAAAGCGCCGCCATCGCCGCCGGCCTTGCCATTGATAGCAAGCTCAGCGTCCAAGACGTGCCCTATCCCGCATTGCTGACGAAACTTGAGGCCGCCAAACAGATCGCCCGTCCCGAGTCATGGAAGCGCCCGCCTTCGACGAAGAAAAAGACAGTGAAGAAGTAGGCCTGGTTGAGAAAGTTCCGTTGGTGAAAAGTTTGTCCAAAACGTGACGCTGTGGTGGACCGGTGTTGCCCCCAACCATGGCAACTGATCCTTACGGTGGCTCGCTGCGCATCACCGATGCGGCGCAGCTCGGCACGGGCGCAAAGGCCCATCACGGCAACTGCGACCACCTCGGCGCTGCGGTTAGATGGCTCGGCGGGCGCGGTGGTGTTGCCTGCGCAGTTTGCCATTTCAACGAGCAATCCGAATGGCGCGATCATCAATGAGGCGGGCGGCAACGAGATAGGCAGCGGCATCACGTTGACCAGTGGCGCGGGCAGCACACGTATCACCTCAAACGCTGGGACGCTGACCATTCAGGGCAACGTCGCGCCCAATGTGACGGGTCGCTCGCTGGAGCTGCGAGGTGCGGGCAAAGGTGTCATCAATGGCGGCGTAGCCGATGGCTCCGTAGCGAACACGCTCGGCACGGTGACGAAGAATGACGCGGGCACTTGGACGCTGAATGGCAGCAATGCTTTGCTTCTCGCCTTTGCTCTACGGCCTCAGCATGACGGCGCTGAGCGTGCACGCGTCGAAGAAGGCGAGCATTTTCATGGAGCTGCTTCTGCTCCGCTGGTGAGCCACTCGAGATTGAAGCGCGCTAGCGTGAGGCCCGCGCCTGCAAAGCCGGGCTTCGTGCCGCGACCGTAGAAGCAAAGGATGGTGCCGGCTGGCGTGACGGCGATGTCGGAATACATGCTGGGGCCGGGCTCGATGGTTTTGTTCACGCCCCAGGTCCGGCCCTCGTCGCGGCTGATTTTCACACTGACGTTTTTGCGGTCGCGATTTTTGCCAGGCTCGGCTTTGCCGCCGGCTTTGTCGAGATTATGCGGGTTGGAGAAGAGGATCAAATTTTGGCCGCCCAGGTTGTAGCGGACGATGCCGCCCATGCAGATGGGTTCGAGCAGGGCGTCGTCGAACTTCGGCGTACTCCAGCCTGTCGCGCCATCCTTGCTGGTGGTGATGAGTCGGCGGTGCGCCTTCGACTCGCTGCGGCAGTTCAGCATCACCCGGCCGTCGGTGAGTTCGATGGCGACGGTTTCATTGGGATTGATCCACTCATCTGTGCATGGCACGGCGATGTCGCCGGCCTTCCAGGTCGCGCCCTGGTCATCGCTGTGGATGGTGGCGGTGACGCTGGGTCGATGCGCGTTGCCACCGGTGCCGGTGGACAGCCACACGGGCACGACGAGACGGCCCGTCTTGAGCTGGATGCTGTGATTGGGTCCGGTGGCGAGCACCTTCCAGTCATAGTCCTTTCTGAAGGCTTCAAAGACGGTGGAGATCTCAACTGGCTTGCTGAAGGTGAGTCCATCGTCATCGCTGCGCTGGTAAAAGACGCGCATGTATTCAAGACAGAAAAGCATGTGAACCGTGCCATCCTTGTCGGCGATGAGCACCGGGTTGTTGTAAGTCACATCGGCGGGATCGATGTTTTTCATCTTGAGCGCGAGGGGATTCTTCGTTTTCGGGCCGTCCACGGCGGCGATGCTTTTCGCCGCGCTCCACGTCTTGCCATCATCGGTGCTGCGCCGGAGCAGGATGCGTATGTCATCCCAGTCGCTCACGCCAGCGGGCCGCTTCCGCGCCTCGCACCACGCCAGCACGGTGCCCTTGGCGGACACGACGATGCCGGGTATGTGGTAGATGTTGTAGGCGGGATCTTCGCCAGCGCGGAAGAGGTCTTGCTTTTCGATGAAAGGCGCGCCGGCATGCGCGGGCTGCAAAGGAACAAGCAACGCGCAGGCGAGCAACCTGAGGAAGGAGGGCGGGAGATGAATCATGGCGTGGAGCTAGACTTGAGTGGGCTTAGGCCGATAACGCGGCTCATCGAGTTGGCGTTGCGACGAATGCGAGCCGGAGCCGCGAGCGGGTCAATCAACCTTGCCAACAGTCGGGCGCATTCCTGCGGTGGCCCGAGCCATCACAACAGTTTTCCAACCGCCCGAAGATCTGCGACGAAGGATTCATATTGCTCCTTGCACGAGGCTTCGTCTGGAATCCGGAGCAGCATGGACGGATGCACCGTCACGATGGTCTGGTCGCAAAATGAAGATGCCTTCACGGTCCCTCGCTCGCTCAACACGCGCACCTGCCTGCCAAAGACACTGGCGGCAGCCGTGGCTCCCAGGCAAAGCACAACCTTCGGACGCAGCGTGCGGAATTCCGCAGCAAGCCAGGGTCTGCACGCTGCGATGTCGCTGCGGCCCGGCTTTTCATGAATTCGTCGTTTCCCGCGCGGCTCCCATTTGAAGTGCTTCACCGCATTGGTCACATAAGCCTCGGCACGCTCCACGCCGGCTTCCGCCAACGCGCGATCCAAAAGCTCCCCAGCCGGTCCGACGAATGGGCGGCCCGCGAGGTCTTCACTGTCGCCCGGTTGCTCTCCAACGATCACGAGAGCCGCATCAGGCGGGCCTTCGCCGAAGACAGTCTGCGTCGCGTTCTTCCAAAGGGGGCATGCATGACATTCACGTGCTGCCTCGCGGAGCGCGGCCAGATCCATCGAGTCCGGTGGCACAGCTGCGCCGCCCTCTTTGTCCCCGCTCGTTTTCTCTGCGCTGTCGTTGCGCATCTTCCTAACTCTGGACGGGGCATCGTTCAGCAAGGCGGGTATGAGCGTGGCCTCGGGCAGGTTTTTCCAATAGCGCTTCGGCATCTCGGCCTGCATGGCGTGTTTCTTCACACGCGCGGGATTGAAGATGTTGCCGTAGTAGGTCAGCCACAGCGACTCCACCTCATCGCCATCAGGCGCCTCCGATCTCGGCACGCCGTCCGTGAAGGAAAGTTGCGCGCCGTCCCAGTGGACGCAGCGGCCGGGCGAGAGGATCGACCAGCTCATCTGCGCAAAGCGATCGCGGAAAAACGGAGCGTTGTACTCAATGATGCGATGCTCAGGCTCAAACCAGGCCACATACCACGCCGCGCCCGCGTGATGAACCTGACGGAAGCGGACGAAAGCACGCATCTTATGCACGTCGCGGCGCACGCTTTTGTCCATGGACACGAGTTCGTAAACAGCGGGGTCCACCGTGATCTCAAGGAGTCGCGGCTCGTCATGGGTGAGCCGCCACAGCATGCGGTAGAGCAAGGCCCAGCGCTGAAGGTCGCGATGACACGCGACGCGGGCTGCCATCGCGAGGAAATCCTTCGGCACACGGAAGCGCGGAGATGGCCGCGTGAGGGCGAATTCGTCGTGTTCGTCAAACAGCGCCAAGGCAGGCTGATCGACACCCCATTCCTCCCAGACAATCTCGTCCGGCGTCAATGAATCGGCCAACGCTCGTCGCGCCGCTTTTTGCCATGCTGCGAACGTGGGGACGAAGGTGATCTGACGCATGTGGGGTTTCGATAGCGGAATGCCACGCGCGTGGGCTCAAAGCTCTCCCGCTACGAAGGTGGAGGGATGATCGCTGAAGAGCTCCATTTGTTCGTGCGGCGGCGGGGTGGTGTGCAGCTTCCTGTCCGTGTCCAAAAGATGCGGCGTGTGGTCTGCGACGATGACAAACGGCATGATTTTTTTCATTGGCAATCGAAGCCGCGCCAGATCGGCGAGGCGCAGCGTGTGCAGGCGGCGGATGCGCACGATGCGGTCCACATTGCGCACGCCGAGTCCTGGCACGCGGAGCAGCAGCTCGCGCGGGGCCTTCTGCACGTCCACCGGAAACGAGCCGCGATTTCGCAAGGCCCACGCCAGCTTCGGGTCCATGTGGAGGGGCAGATCAGGCTCGTCTCGGGTGGTGAGCTCGCCGACGTCGAATCCGTAGAAGCGCATGAGCCAGTCGGCCTGATAAAGCCTGTGCTCGCGCACCAGCGGCGGCGCGGAGAGAGGCAGTTTGGACGAGGCGTCAGGGATGGGGCTGAAGGCAGAATAATAAACGCGCCGCAGACGGCGAACCTCATAGAGTGATGAGGCCCTCCGGAGAATGTCCGCGTCGCTGGCGGCTGTGGCGCCGATGATCATCTGCGTGCTTTGCCCTGCTGGCGCAAAAGGCGGTGCTTTGGTGCTTTCCGCACGCTCGGCCCTCGCCTGATCGATCCTTTGTTTGATCACTCCCATCGAGGTTTCAATTCGAGAAAGGCTTTTTGCAGGTGCCAGCTTCTCTAAATCTGCCTGCGTGGGGAGTTCCACATTGATGCTGATGCGGTCGGCCCAGCGCCCTGCTTCTTCAATCAACGCTGCCGAGGCCTCCGGAATCGTCTTGAGATGAATGTATCCGCGAAACCCATGATCCAGCCGCAGCAGCCGGGCCACCCGCACCACCTGCTCCATCGTGTAGTCCGCGTTCTGGATAATGCCCGAACTGAGGAACAGCCCCTCGATGTAGTTTCGCCGGTAGAAATCGAGCGTCAGTTGCACCACTTCCTCAGCTGTGAAGCGGGCGCGCCGCACATTGCTGGATGCGCGGTTGATGCAGTAGAGGCAATCGTAGGTGCAGTGGTTTGTGAGCAGTATCTTCAGCAGCGACACGCAACGACCGTCCGGCGTGTAACTGTGGCAGATGCCGGCGCCAGTGGTGGACCCAATCCCGCCTTTGCGCGAATCTCGTTTCGACGTTCCGCTACTCGCGCACGAGGCGTCATATTTTGCCGCGTCTGCCAAGATCGACAGCTTCGTGGAGATATCCATGGTGGATGAATACGTTCACGCCCGCCGATGGGATGGCGACTACCCTCACTCCCGCGAGTGCGTGGAAACACTGCACCGCTCCCTGACTCAGCTATTTTGAAGCCGTCTCGGGCTTGTGAGTGCTGCTCGCCTCCTGAAGACGGGAGAGTCCTGTGAAGCTACGCCCGCATTTTGAAACGAAGCCCCGCTTTGCGAGGGCAAGCAGCTTCTCATAGGATCGGAGGCGGAGCATTTCCTCTCCACCGCTGGCCGCCTTCTTCCTCTTGATGCCCTCAAACACTTTGGTGAAGAGCGCTCTGAAATCGTAGGTCTTGCCGTCGGAAAGCGCTATGACCAACTCATCAGTGAGAGGATCCGCGAGCCGACGAGAAAATGCATTCTTGGATCGAGCAGCCATAGAAGCTCACTCTATCACAGAATTCGCACAGCGCTCGGGTTAGTTTGAGAATTATGGAAATCGTCTCAAATCGAGCAGTTTATTAAATGGTCTTCAAGCTCCGTGGGATTGGCTAGGAACCAACGCGAGCTTCTAAAATTTTATAAATATAGGATTGCCAAACCTCGGCTTTCTCGATAATAAAGTGACATTAATTGTGTAGCTTGTATAGAAACTGCTTTTGGCTTCTTTGTCTCCGCAATTTCTCGCCCCGTTCTCCTATGAAAACCTCTGTGGCTACTGACTGGCTTGGTTTTCCCAAGTTGCCTACTTCCTCTCCGTCGCTCTTCGAAGAGATCGAGCGCGCCTGGGACGATTTTGCCAAACGCCTCGGCCATGTGTCGCACGTCGGAAGCTGGCCTTGGTTTGGTTTGGCAGCACCCGCAGCGACCCATCTGCAAGAGGGGCGAGGCATCTACCACGCCAGGCCCCAGGCGGACGGTGGAGGGCAATCGGGCGGGGAGGGTCCAAGTTTGCCAGCGTGGCGGGACGTCGGGTTCTACCATGAGCCGGTGATGGTGCGCGAAGTGCTGGAGGCACTTCAGCCGGCACCGGGAAAATTGATCTTTGACGGCACCCTGGGCGGGGGCGGCCATGCCGAGGCCTTGCTGCAAAAAGGAGCGCGGGTCGTGGCGATGGACCAAGACTCGAATGCGCTGCGGCACGCGACGGAACGATTGAAAAAGTATGAGAGCCAGTTCTGTGGTCTGCACGGGAACTTCCGCCACTTCCCGGAGATCCTGGCGGAGACTGGTGTGTCTGGCTTCGACGGGATGCTTGTGGATCTCGGCGTATCGAGCCATCAACTGGACGAACCCACCCGCGGATTTTCGTTCATGAACGATGGGCCCTTGGATCTTCGAATGGACCAGCAGTCCAAAAAAACTGCCGCTGATCTAGTGAACGCGGCGAGCGAGGAAGAGCTCGAGCGGGTCCTGCGGGAATTCGGTGAAGAGCCCCAATACCGTCGCATCGCACGTGCGATCATCCGGGCGCGGCAGAGGCAGCCGGTCGGGACGACGGCCGAACTCGCCGGAATCGTGGAGGCTGCAATCGGGCGCAAGGGAAAGCGGCACCCAGCGACGCTGACCTTTCAGGCGCTCCGCATTGCCATCAATGATGAACTGGCAGCGCTGCATCAGTTTCTCGAGCTGGCACCGCGCTGGTTGAAACCGGGTGGGCGGCTCGTGGTCATTTCGTTTCACTCCCTCGAGGATCGGATCGTGAAGCAAACCTTCAATCACCTCTCAGCCGAATTTGAAGACAGGCCTGAGTGGCCTGAACCGAGGTCAAATCCCGACTTCTGCCTGAAGGTGGTCACGCGCAAGCCGCTCGAACCGTCCGAAGAAGAGATCAAGAGAAACCCCCGCGCGCGCAGCGCCCGAGTGCGCGTCGCACAAAGACTCTCACGCCCAGCATGAACCATCGATACCGAAATGCCGTGCGCCTGTCCTCAGTGACGCTGGTCATCGCGGTCACGGTCGCGGCATTGTTCATCGCGCTGTGCCGGGTGGCAGAGCGGAACCGCGTGCATGCCCTCGGCGATGAGCAGCGGAAAGTGGAAAAGGAGATCAGCCTGCTCAAGCAGGAACTCGCCGCGCTGGACTTACGGATCGAGAGCCAGCTCACGCGCGACAAGGTGCAGACGCGGCTTGCAGGCGCACGCACGCTGCTGCGCCCGATCACCAAGGACCGGATCATCGAGATCTCACCATGAACGCCATCCCGCAGCCCATTCCACGGTGTGATCAGCTCCGCAGAGACCGCTGGGTGCGCAGGCGCATCGGACTTGTCACGTCTGCCTTGGTGCTCGGATTCACCGGCGTCACCTGGCGCCTCGTTCACTTGCATTTGAGCCTGCACGAGAAATCGTCCGCGCTGGCCGCGCAGATGCGCCAGCTCCGCCAGACGATACCCGCGCATCGGGGCTCGATCCGGGATCGCAATGGAGAGCTGCTCGCTCACGACCGCACTGTTTACGATCTTTACACGGACCGCGTTCATCTTCGTGAGACACATCTGGTGACGCGGAAGCTCGCGTCGCTCCAAGGAAAAACCATCACAGAGCTGCGCAAGACGCGGAGCGCCGCACAGATCCTCGAGGAATACCACCGGCACATCGCCGCGACCTTGAGCGGCCCCCTGAACCTTCCCTTTGACGCCGTCCTCACGATGGTCCGGGCTCCGAAGTCTGAGATGGTCCTGCTCAAGGATATCGAAGATGATGACCTGCCAGGCTGGCGGAAGCTGATCGAGGAATCGCAGATCACCGGCATCCATCTCCGCCCTGCGACGAAGCGCGCCTACCCATCCACCGACAGGCTCACGCATGTGCTGGGCGATGTGACGTTTGCGAACCAAGGAAACTGGGGCGTCGAGGCGCTGATGGATGCGGAGCTGACCGGCACGGATGGTGAGCAGTGGATCGAGCGGGACAACAAAGGCCGCGAGCTGCCGCTCTACCGCGGCAAGGTGGTGGAGGCACGGCATGGCAGCGATGTGCATCTCACCATCGACATGCATCTGCAGGAAATGGTGGAGTCCGTGCTCGAGCAGCAATGCGCCATCTACACGCCGCGTAAGGCCATCATCGTCCTGACCGATCCGAAAACGGGCTCCATCCTCGCGATGGCCAGCCGCCCACACTACGAGCGCGATGCCAAGACCGGCATGTGGCGGAACCTCGCCATCTCCGATCCGTACGAGCCTGGCTCGACGTTCAAGATCGTCACCCTATGCGCCGCGCTGGATCTCGGAAAGGCTGGCCTTGAGACCGAGTTCTTCTGCAACAACGGCCTCTATGAGGAGCCGGCCCTGAAGATGAAGCTGCGCGACGACGAGTCCTTCGGCACGCTCCGCGTCGAGGATGTGTTTGCGCACTCGAGCAATATCGGGACCTACAAGATGGCGAAGCTGGTGGGACAGGACGACTTCCTCGCCTATGCGTGGCGCTTCGGCTTTGGCCAGTTGACGGGCATCGGCCTCAAGGGCGAGCGGCCCGGATATCTCAACACCGACAAATGGACCGGTACCACCTTTTCGCGAATGGCGATGGGGTACGAGGTCTCCGTGACGCCGCTACAGCTCGCGATGGCGGTCGGCGCGATTGCCAATGGCGGCGTGCTCATGAAGCCGCGCATCGTGGACCGCACCGTGTCCTTCGATGGCAAGGACGTTCACAGCCATGCGCCCGAGCAAAAGCATCAAATCTGCAAGGCAAAGACGGCCGACCTCATCAAAAAGGCGATGATGCGCGTGGTGACCGAGGGCACCGGCAAGCAGGCCGCCATCAAGAACGTGGTCGTGGCCGGTAAGACCGGCACATCACAGCGCTATGACGAGGATCTGCGCCGCTATGTGGACGGTCAGTATGTCACCTCGTTCGTCGGCTTCGCACCGGCGGATGATCCGCGCGTGGCGTGCGTTGTCATGATGGACAACCCCAATGCGGCGAAGTCCGAGCTGTACGGCGGCAAGGTGGCCGCACCCATTTTCGCGGAGGTCGTCGTGGCCGCGCTCGAACATCTCTCGGTGGACTTTCAGCGGCCGGTCAAAGTCCGCCTTGCCGACAAAGGAGGTGCGCGCCGATGAAGCTGCGTGATGTCATCGCCGGCACGGATAAGCCGGTCACATCGGGAAGCCTGGACGCCGAGATCACCGGCATCGCTTACGACTCGCGCAAGGCCGCTGCGGGAATTGCCTTCGTCGCGATCCGCGGGACTGCGGCCGACGGTCACAAGTTCATTCCGCAGGCGATGCAGGCCGGCGCGGCAGCGATTGTCTCGGAAACCGCACCGCCCGATGGAGTGGCGGTGCCATGGGTGCATGTGCGGCAGTCGCGCATCGCGCTCGCGGACATGGCAGCCGCATTTCATGGCCATCCGGCGAGGTCAATGCTAGTGGCCGGAGTAACCGGCACGAATGGAAAAACGACGATAGGCTTCCTGCTGCATCACCTCCTGAACGCCGCGCACATGCGCGCGGGATTGCTCGGCACGGTGCTCTACGATCTCGGCGGCGAGCAGGTGCCCGCGACGCACACCACGCCGGAGTCGCTGGAGATCCAGCAGTTGCTCGCGACGATGCGTGACAACGGATGCCGCGCGCTGGTGATGGAAGTTTCCTCCCACGCGCTCGCGCAGGACCGCGTCCACGGCCTTCAGTTTGCGGCGGCCGTCTTCACAAACCTGACCCAGGACCATCTCGACTACCACGGCACGATGGAAGAATACTTCCGCGCGAAGAGCCTGATGTTCCAGTCAGTCGCCGATGCAGGCACCGGGCAGATGATCATCAACGCGGACGATTCGTGGGGCAGAAAGCTCATCACGCAGTTCGAGGCCACGGGCCGCGTGACACGGTACGGCTTCGGCTCGGGACTGGATTTCCAAGCGGGTGATGTGCGCTACGATCTCGCTGGCACCAGCTTCGAGCTCACCGCCCGCGGCCGCTCCTTTCTCGTCAGGTCCCCGCTGATTGGAGACTTCAACGTTTACAACACGCTCGGCGCGGTCACCGCGGCGCACGCGCTGGGTCTGAACCTTCGCGAGGCCGTGAGCCACATGAGAGGCGCGCCGCAAGTGCCCGGCAGGCTCGAGCGCGTCACGGAAGGCGGCGCGTTCCAGGTCTTCGTCGATTACGCGCACACGCCGGACGCGCTCATCAACGTGCTGCGCACCCTGCGCGCGCTGAAGCCGAAGCGCATCATCACCGTCTTCGGCTGCGGGGGAGATCGCGACCGCACGAAGCGCCCGAAGATGGCGCGCGCTGCCGAGGAAGGCAGCGACATCTGCGTGCTGACCTCCGACAATCCGCGCACCGAAGATCCAGACACAATCATCGCCGATGCGCGGAAGGGATTTGTCCGCCCCGGTCATCTCGAGATCGTGGACCGCCGCGAGGCCATCCACACCGCGATCCAAAACGCGTGGGACGGCGACATCGTCCTGATCGCCGGCAAAGGACACGAAACTTATCAGGAGGTGAACGGCGTGCGGAGCGCGTTCGATGACCGCCGCATGGCGCGGCAATGTCTCTTCAACATGAAGCAAAACCGTATGCCCATGGAAGACGACCGCGCATGAGAGCCCTCCCGCTGTCAACCATCGCCCAGCTCTGCGGCGGCACGATTCGCGGCGGAGATGCCACGCGCGTGGTGACACGCGTGAACACGGACTCACGCAAGATCACCGCAGGTGAGGTGTTCGTCGCCCTCGTCGGCGAGAAGTTTGACGCGCACGATTTCATCCCACAGGTCGCGCAGGCCGGCGCCGCCGCAGTGATCGTGAGCCGGGTGGACCCCGCGTGGAGCGCTCTACCGTGCGTCATTATCGAAGCGGGTGACACGCTGGACGCATTGCAAAAGCTCGCGCGCGGGTACCGCCGCCTGCACGATCCGCTCGTCATCGGCATCACCGGCAGCAACGGCAAGACCTCGACCAAGGATCTCGCACGCGCCGTCCTGTCGCGGAAGTTCAAGGTCTGCGCCACCGTCGGCAATCTCAACAACCACATCGGCCTGCCGCTCAGCATTCTGCGCCTCGAGGAGGGCGATGACTGCTGCATCCTCGAGATGGGCATGAATCATGCCGGTGAGATCAAGGTGCTAACCGACATCGCCGAACCCGACGTCGGCATCATCACGAACATTGGCGTGGCGCACATCGAGCATCTCGGCTCGCGCGAAGGCATTGCGCGGGAGAAAGGCACCCTCGCCGAGGCGGCGTCGCCAGATGGCTGGGTGGTGCTGAATGCGAATGATGAGTACACGACCTCGATTTCCGCCCGGGCCAAGGCGCGCATTGTCACGGCAGGGGTCAATGGTGGTGATGTCTCCGCGATCGACTTGAAGCGTGAGGCTGACGGCACCTCCTTCACGCTCGATTTTGGCGGTGAGAAGGTTGCATCTTATCTCCCGATCCCTGGCGAGCACATGGTCGGCAATGCCGCGCTCGCCGCTGCGGCGGGATGGAAGCATGGCATCGCCCCGGATGAAATCGCGGCGGCGTTTCGCGAGGTGCGTCTCTCAGGCGGTCGTCTCGAGACGAAGCGCATCCGTGGCGTCACGTTTCTCGATGACTCGTACAACGCCAATCCCGATTCGATGCGCGCAGGGCTGCGCACGCTCGCCGGTCTGGACGGGAAAGGCCGCCGCGTCGCCGTACTCGGCCGGATGGGAGAGCTGGGCGGGCACGCCGTGCCGGAGCATCGCTCACTCGGCCAGTTTGCAGCCGGAATGGATCTCGCCGCAGTGTTCACTGTCGGCGAAGAAGCCGCACTCATCAGCGCCGCCGCGCTGGAGACGAAGGCCACGCTGATCACATCGAATTTCACCTCACACGACGAGTGTGCCGCGCATCTCCGCGGTTACCTCAGGGACGGCGACATCGTGCTGCTGAAGGGCAGCCGCTCAGCGGGCATGGAGCACGTGCTCGATCATTTTCAGTCCTCATGATTTACTGGCTTTACGAACACCGCGACCTCTTCTCAGCGCAGGATGGCATCATCTACAAGCTGCTGAACGTCTTCCGCTATCACACGTTTCGCGCTGGTGGCGCGGCGGTCACGGCCTTTTTGATCTCGCTCATTTTCGGAGAGCGCCTGATCCGGAAACTCATCTCCTTGAAGGTGGGCCAGCCCATCCGCACGGCTGCGGAGGTGAACAAGCTCTTCGAACTGCACGGCAAGAAGGCCGGGACGCCCACCATGGGCGGCATCCTCATCGTCGGCTCGCTGGTCATCTCCACCTTGCTCTGGTGCAAATGGACCAATCCCATGGTGTGGACGATCCTCTTTGCCACGGTCGGCCTCGGTGCGCTGGGGCTCTATGACGACTACCTCAAGGTCGCCAAGAAAAACTCAAAAGGTGTGAACGCGCGCACTAAGCTTCTGTGGCAGGGCGGCGTGGCCTTGGTGGCCAGCTTCGTTTTTGCGTATGGAATTCCGTTGGACGCAGGCACGGGACATTTGCGCGGGCTGCACGTCCCGTTCTTCAAGGACGCCATCATTCCTGACCTCGGCTACTTCGCCATCCCCTTCTTTGCGCTCATCATCATCGGCGCGTCAAACGCGGTGAACCTCACGGACGGCCTCGATGGACTTGCCACCGGCTGCTCGCTCACCACCGCGCTTGCCTATGCGGCGTTCGGCTACATCTGCGGAAACGCGAAGTACTCGGAGTATCTCGATGTGCCGCATCACTCGCTGGCCTCCGAGCTGCCGATCATCGCGATGGCACTGGCGGGCGCATGTCTCGGATTCCTGTGGTGGAACGCGCACCCCGCCAAGATGTTCATGGGTGACACCGGCAGCCTCGCGCTCGGCGGCTGCATCGCCACGCTGGCCATTGGCTGCAAGCAGGAGATCGTGCTCGTGCTCGTCGGCGGCGTGTTCGTGACCGAGGCGCTGAGCGTGATGATCCAGGTGGTCAGCTTCAAGACGCGCGGGAAGCGCGTCTTCCGCATGTCGCCTATTCATCATCACTTCGAGCTGGGCGGCTGGCCTGAGAACCAGGTCATCACGCGCTTCTGGATCGCCTCCCTCATCTTCGCTCTCATCGGGCTCGCCACCTTGAAACTCCGCTAGCATTCATGGGAAAATTCGACGGACAACGCTTTGCCATTCTTGGCGCCGGCCGCAGCGGACTCGGCGCCGCGCGGCTTGCTTGCCAGCATGGCGCGCACGCCACGATCTTCGACGAAGGCGATCCGGCGAAGATCAAGACCGCCGGGTTTCCGGCGGTGCTCGGTGATGCGGCAAAGGCATTTGCCGTGGACCCAGGCGCGTTTGATCTCGCCATCATCAGCCCCGGACTCGATGCAGGCTGGCCGTTGCCGAAAAAATTCACTGCCGCCGGCGTGCCGCTCACCGGGGAGATGGAATTTGGCTTCACGCTCACTGACGTGCCGATGGTCGGCATCACCGGCACGAATGGAAAAAGCACATGCACTGAAGTGATCGCCGCGCTTTTCAATGGCGCCGGCAAGCGTTCGCTCCCGTGTGGCAACCACGGCCTTGCGCTCTCAGAGCTGGTCGCAGGCGGGGAGAAATACGACGTGCTCGCGCTCGAGATCAGTTCCTTCCAGCTCGAGACGATCACCACGCTGCGGACAAAGGTCAGCGTGTGGCTGAACTTCGCGCCCGATCATCTCGACCGCTATCCCGACCTCGAGTCTTACTACCAGGCCAAGCGCCGCATCTTCGAAAACCAGACCGCCGACGACTGGGCTGTGATCCGCGCGGGCGAAGAGGTTGGCGAGATCAAGGCACGGCGCGTCACCTTCTCGGCGGAGACAGACGCCGACTTCACTTATCGAGACGGCGCGTTCTTCCATCGGGACGCGAAGGTCGGCGATGCCTCGCGCGTGAAGCTGCGCGGCCGGCACAACATGGAGAACATCCTCGCCGCGCTGGCCGCAGGCTGGCTGCTCGGCCTCACGTTCGACGGCATGATCCGCACGCTGGAAAGCTACGAGGCGCCGCGTCATCGCTGCGAGCTGGTGCGCGTCTTGAGTGAGCGCGAGTACATCAACGATTCAAAGGCCACAAACCTGCACGCTCTCGAGAGCTGCATCCGCTCGCAGGACAGGCCCATCGTCCTGATCGCCGGTGGAAAGGAGAAGGGCCTCGATTACACACCGCTGCGCGGCACGGTGCCCGGGCGGGTGCATGCGATGGTCGTCATCGGCGAGATCGCACCCGCGCTCGAGCGTGGCTTCAACGATCTCGTCACATGCAGGCGCGCAGCGGACATGGCGGATGCAGTGCGCATCGCCACCACGCTTTCAAAGCCCGGCGATGCGATCGTGCTCTCCCCCGGCACCTCCTCCTTCGACATGTACACCGGCTATGCGCAGCGCGGTGATGTGTTCTGCGATGCCGTGCGTGCCCTCTCCTGAAAGCGTCAGTCCCCACCCAAACAAAACCCCAAAGCCCGAAGCCATCATGAAGAAAAAACCAAAACTGCTCACCACCTTGATGGGAGGCGATAAACGCCGCCATCACGTCGCCGCCTACGTCACGCAGGAAGGCGACTGGAACCAGCACGAGCCGAACACCGGCTTTGCGCGCATGTTCATCGCCATGCTCATCCTGCACATCCTCATCATCGGCGGAATCATCGTCTCCGATTCCTCAGGCAGCGCAAAGCCATCGCCCCGCGCGCCTGCCGCGCAGGCGTTGCTGACCAAGTCGCAGCATGAGATCGCCGGCACGCCGCCTTCGGCCCTGGCACCGGCCGCCGCCACGATGACCGACGGCGCCGGGCACGAGACGTACGAAGTGCGCTCGGGCGACTCGCTGCCGATGATCGTCGCGCGCTTCGGCGTGGATAAAGATGAGCTGATCGCGCTCAATCAGCTCGATCAAGACGTCGCGTTCTCCGCCGGCACCGTGCTCAAGATTCCTGGAAACAAAATCAACACCCCTCTCCAGATCAGCGCGGCACGACCGCTGCCGCCCGCCGCGCTCGCGATGCCTTCGTCCTCAATGACGACGGCTCCGGATGGCAGCGCCTTTGCATCGGAGCCTCCGGCCAGCACCTCGGAACCGCTTTCCAGCTCGGCGCTCGTTTCCCTCGCATCCGCCAGCGACAGGCTGGCAGTGCTCGCGCCCCTGCCAGATGTGACGCCGCTCGCGAACACCGAAGCGTACGCCGCACCGACCGCTGCCGACACACCACCGCAGGCGACGAGCAAGCCGAAGGCGGACAAGACAGACGCCGTCTCATCCCCCGCGCGCGACAAGCCGGTGGTGAAGAAGACCGCCGTCACATCCTCGCCTCCGCGTCCCGTGCCGACACCGAGCGAGATGGCGAAGCGGCCCATCACCAAGGCTGACTCGCCGCCGAAGACCGCCACCAAAACACCGGCGTCCGCAAAGGGTGCCGCGCCGAAGGCCGTGGCCGTCAGCGGCTCGCACACGATGGCCAAGGGCGAGACGCTTTACCGTTTGTCCGCTCAGTATGGCGTCTCGGTCCAGAGCTTGATGAAGGCAAACAGCATCAAGGACCCCGCAAGGCTGCGTGATGGCACGAAGCTGGTGATCCCCGCGAAGTAAACCGCAGCGCTCGTTTTCCAATGGCCCGGCGCATTTCGATTCTTCTCATTGTGGCAGTGTGTCTTCTGGTGGCTCTGGGGCTGACCATGCTGGCGAGCACGAGCTACTTTGTGGGAGACGGGAAGGGCGAGGCGTACGTCACGCTGCGCAAGCAAGGCGTCGCCCTCGGCCTGGGCGTGGTGGCGTGTTTCTTTTTCGCGCTGCTCGATTACAACAAGCTCTTCCGCTGGCGCTGGCATCTCTTTGCCGGCGCGGCGGCCGTGCTGGCCATCGTGCTCGTGCCCGGCATTGGCGTCACCATCAACGGCGCCACCCGCTGGATCGGCGCCGGCATGTTTCGTGTGCAGCCATCTGAGATGGCAAAAATCGCGCTGGCCATCGCCATGGCCGCGTGGTTTGCACAGCATGAGGCGGACACGCACACGCTGCTGCGCGGCTTCCTGCTGCCGGCGCTGCTTGTCGCCGTCCCGGTGGTGCTGATCGGTTGTGAGGTTGATCTCGGCAATGCGCTGCTCGCCGCGATGATCGGCGCGGGCATCATGTTCGTGGCGGGCACGCGCTTCGTTTATCTCGCGGTGGTGGTCAGCGTGATCGCGGCGGCTCTCACGACTGCGGTCCTCTACACGCCGAACCGCGTGCAGCGCATCACCGCCGTCTATGATCTGCAAAACTACAAGGACACCTGGGGCCTTCAGCAGTGGGTCTCATCGCTCGCGTTCGGCTCCGGCGGCGTCGAGGGCCGCGGACTCGGCGCCGGGCGCATGAAGCTTTCCTATCTGCCCGAGGCGCACACCGATTTCATCTTTCCCATGGTCGGCGAGGAGCTTGGCCTCTACGGCACCGCAGGCACCGTGCTCGTTTTCCTCGTGCTCGTCATCGCCGGCATGTGCATCTCGTCGTACGCGCCGAACCGGTTCGGAAAGCTGCTCGGCTTCGGCCTCACCCTCATGCTCGGGCTCGAGGCGCTGCTGAACATGGGCGTCACCACCGCCCTGCTGCCAAACAAAGGCTTGCCTCTTCCATTTGTGAGCTACGGTGGCTCCAGCCTCGTCGCAGCCATGATCGCCATCGGAATCCTCATCAACATCCATCGCCAGGGAGTGCATCTCCATCGCGGTGAGCTGCCCATCATCCGCAACAACCGCCGCTGGACGCCGCAGCTCTGATCCGCCGTGGCCAAGTCCCGCCCCAAACGCCAGCAAACCCGAGCCGTAGATCCCGCGCCCGTCGCCACGCCGGCCGCACGTCCGCTCAAGCCTGCCGCGAGCCCGCTTCACGTCCTCATCGCCTGCGGCGGAACGGGTGGACATCTTTTCCCCGGCATCGCCGTCGGCGAGGCTCTCACGGCGCGCGGTCATCAAGTCACACTGCTCATCAGCGAGAAAAAGATCGACAGCCTTGCGGCCTCCGGCCATCCCCAGATGCGTTTTGAGCGCCTGCCCTTCCTCGCCATGCCAAAGCCTTGGTCGCCGAAGATGATCTCCTTCATCACCGGCACGTTCAAGGGCATGAACGCCGCCCGCGCGCTCATTCGGAAGCATCGCGCGCAGGTCGTGCTCGGCATGGGTGGCTTCACGTCCCTGGCACCTATCGTCGCGGGCCGCCGTGAAAAATGCCGCACCCTGATTCACGACTCGAACGCGATCCCGGGCAAAGCAAACCGCCTCACGGCCCGGTTTTGCGACGTGGTCCTCGTCGGGCTCGAAGCCTGCGCAGCGCATTTCCCGAAGCATCCCGATGTGCGCACCGTAGGCACACCCATCCGCAGCACGTTGCGCGAAAGGGTCACCGATGATCCACACGCTTTCTTCAAGCTCGACAAAAACAAAAAGACCCTTGTCATCATGGGCGGCAGCCAAGGTGCGCGCGGCGTGAACCGGGTGGTCTGCCTCGCGCTCGAGCAATTTGAAAAGCTCGGCATTCAAGTCCTCCACATCGCCGGCCCCACCGACTATGAGGAGGTGCGTGATGGCTATGCGAAGCATCCCCTGCTCCCGCAGCACGTCGCCGCCTTTTGTCATCGCATGGAGCTAGCCTATCAGATCGCCGATCTCGCGATCGCCCGCTCCGGCGCATCCACGCTCACCGAGCTCGCGTGGTTTGGCATTCCCAGCCTCCTCGTCCCCTACCCTTTTGCCGCCGACGACCACCAGACGCGCAACGCGGAAATCTTCGCCACCGCCGGCGCCGCGCGCCTGATGCCCGAGGCCGAGATCAACGCCACCACGCTCGTCGATGCCGTGCGCGAGATCCTCACTGATCCCGCGAAAGCCATGGCCATGAAAAACGCCGCCGCCCAGCTCGCCGTGCGCGACTCAGCAGCCCGCATCGCCCAGATCGTGGAGGAACAGGCCACGAGACCCATCGCAGCCAAGCAGCCTGCGTGACTGCCGCGATGTGATTCGGGTAGAGCAACGTGAAAAAAGCGCGAGCGGCATCCCCCTCCCGCCACGAATGGAATCCGGGTGCCGAAGATTCTAGCGGCGGTACTCACCGCGATCTCCACGGTCCCCGCGGTCACCGCCACGATCGCGATCCCATTTGCGACCTCCGCCTCCGCCGCCGCCGCCGCCTCCGCCGCCGCCACCCCCAAAATCACGGCGGGGGCGCTCTTCTTTTGGGCGAGCCTCGACGACTTTGATCGGGCGGCCTTCGAGGGCTTGCTCGTTCAATGCGTTGATGGCGGACAGCGCCTCGGTTTCCACGGGCATTTCCACAAAGCCAAAGCCGCGTGATCTGCCGGACTCGCGGTCGGTGATGACGCGCGCGCTGGAGACTGTGCCGAAGGCTTCAAAAGCGGACTGGAGTTCCGCATCGGTCATTTGATACGAGAGGTTGCTGACGTAGAGATTCATCTGATTTCTTTGACGGTATTGGTCGCCATGGCTCGTTTTCTCAGGAGCCAGTTCCATGGCGGGAAACCAGATTTCCAGGACGTATTTTCCAACACATCGGGT
>JANOBO010000053.1:0-7101 GCA_031411695.1 Verrucomicrobiaceae bacterium | reverse complement strand
CTGCTGAGTTGGATGTTTGAGCCGCGATTGAAGTCGCGACCGCAAGGATTACATGCCCATGCCGCCGTGGTCATGCGCATGACCGGCGTCACCGGCTTCTTACTTCGGAAGATCGGCGATGAGGCACTCGGTGGTGAGCAGGAGACCGCTGATGGAGGCGGCGTTCTGAAGAGCGGAGCGGGTCACCTTGGTAGGATCGACGACACCAGCCTTGACGAGGTCTTCGTACTTGCCGGTGGCGACGTTGTAACCGTGGTTGCCCTTGCCCTTCTTCACTTCGGCTACGACGAGCGCGCCTTCGATGCCTGCGTTTGCGGCAAGCTGACGAAGAGGAGCTTCAACAGCGCGGGCGACGATTTCGGCGCCGGTCTTCTCGTCACCTACGAGCTTCAGGTCGCCGATGGCGGCCTGGGCGCGGATGAGAGCAACACCGCCACCAGGGACGATGCCTTCTTCGACGGCTGCGCGCGTGGCGTGCAGGGCGTCTTCGACGCGGGCTTTCTTTTCCTTCATCTCGGTCTCGGTGGCGGCACCGACGTTGATGACGGCCACACCGCCGGCGAGCTTGGCGAGGCGCTCCTGGAGCTTCTCACGGTCGTAGTCGGAGGTGGTTTCGTCGATCTGACGCTTGAGCTGGCCCACGCGGCCCTGGATGGCATCGGTGCCACCTTCGCCTTCGACGATGATGGTGTTCTCCTTGCCGATGGTGATGCGCTTGGCCTTGCCGAGGTCGGCGAGGTCCACGTTCTCCAGCTTGATGCCGAGATCTTCGGTGATGCACTTGCCACCGGTGAGGATGGCGATGTCCTCGAGCATGGCCTTGCGGCGATCTCCGAAGCCAGGTGCCTTCACCGCGACAATGTTGAGGGTGCCGCGCAGCTTGTTGACCACGAGGGTCGCGAGCGCTTCACCTTCCACGTCTTCCGCGATGATGAGGAGGGGCTTGCCGGAGCGCGCCACTTTCTCAAGCAGAGGGAGCATGTCCTTGAGGCTGCCGATCTTCTTCTCGTAAATGAGGATGTAGGCGGACTCGAGGTTGGCTTCCATCGTCTCAGCGTTGGTGACGAAGTACGGGGAGAGGTAACCCTTGTCGAACTGCATGCCTTCGACGACTTCGAGAGTCGTCTCGATGCTCTTGGCTTCTTCGACGGTAATGGTTCCTTCCTTACCGACTTTGTCCATGGCCTCGGCGATGATGTTGCCGATCGACTCGTCCCAGTTGGCCGACACGGTCGCGACCTGCGCCACTTCCTTGCTGTCTTTCACGGGGGTGGAGATTTCCTTCAGCTTGGCGACGATGGCCTCCGAGGCCTTCATGATGCCGCGCTGGAGCGAGATCGGATTTGCGCCGGCGGTCACGTTGCGGAGGCCTTCTGCGTAGATGGCCTCGGCAAGCACGGTCGCCGTGGTGGTGCCGTCGCCGGCAACGTCGGAGGTCTTGCTGGAGACTTCCTTGATGAGCTGGGCGCCCATGTTTTCATAGGGGCATGGAAGCTCGATCTCCTTGGCGACGGTGACGCCGTCCTTGGTGATCGTGGGGCTGCCGAATTTCTTTTCGAGGATGACGTTGCGTCCCGATGGTCCAAGGGTGGCCTTGACCGCGCGGGCCAGCTTTGTCACGCCGCGCAGGAGTGCCTGGCGTGCGCTTTCGTCGAAGTGGAGTTGTTTTGCCATAATAGTTCTAGTCTGTAATTGAGTTCAGTGTGTGTGATTGGCGGGACGTTGGCGGCGTGATGCCGTGGCCGTTGATCCGCCGGTTGCGTTACTTCACGATTCCGAGGATGTCGGTCTCGTTGATGATGAGGAGGTCCTCGCCGTCAATTTTGACTTCGGTGCCGCCGTATTTCGAGATGAGGACTTTGTCGCCGCTCTTCACGGTGAAAAGTTCTTTGACGTCTTTGCCTTCGTCGTCTTTGCCAATGCCCAGGGCGATGACTTCAGCTTCTTGTGGCTTTTCCTTCGCGGTGTCGGGGAGGAAAATGCCACCTGCTGTTTTTTCTTCGCTGATGGAGCGCCTGACAAGCACGCGGCGGCCAAGTGGAGTGATCGAGGTTGCCATAGTGGTATGTATCTTGCTTTCTAGTTTGGTGTTCGGTTTTGGTTTTGTCTGCCCGGCCCACCGTCATGCATTGAGCGCGTGTCGGCTGGCCGGGCGGAAAGTGGGGAAATTATTTCGGTGGCGACGGCGGAGGGTTGCTCTCGATGGCGATGCCGTTGCTCGCGCGCTTCACGCCGCCGTAGCTGAGTTCCGGCGCGGCCTCGCCGATCTCCTCGACGAGGAAGCCGACGATGCGTTTTGGATCCTCTGAGAAAACCGTTTCGAGCATGCGCCTGGTGCGCGTCCTGTCGTATGTCTTAATGTCGAGATCCAGGCGCGCGGACCCGGGACCGCCTTCAAGGCCCTTTAATTTTGCGGCGAGATCGACCGTGGAGCTGATTTGCTTCCCGAGCGCCGGGTCTTCACCGAGCTTTTGCAATCCGATCTTCAACTTCGCGCTCACTTCGGGCACTGCGAGAAGTTCGGCGGCATTCTTGTCAGGATAGCGGGCCAGGACATCCTCCGCCTGAGCGGTGAGGTTCGCTTCACGCTCCGCGATTGGCGGCGGCATCTTCGTCGTTGCCAATGCATCACCGATCGCCGCGTCAATGTTTGCATCGGACACTTTCGCCGATGTAGCCGGCTTCAGAGCCTCTGGAACCACAGCGGATACGTTCGACTCCGGTGATTTGCCACAGGCAGACAAGAGAGCCAGCCCCACAAGACAAACACAGCCCACGGCGCAACGGGCGCACGTTCGACCGAGATGCAGTTGCCTTGTAAGCAACGATTGGGATTTCTGGATCAACATGTGTGTCTCAGCAATTTGCGCTACAAACGACAGATCACTTGTCCTTGTCCACGACTTCAAAGTCGGCGTCGACCACCTTGCCCTTGTCTTCTTGCTTCGTATCCGCGGAGGCGGCGTCTGGCGCTCCGCCCATCCCGCTCATGTCGGGCATTCCCCCGGGTGCTCCGGCGGTTGCCCCGGCGGCTGCGGCGGCCTGGTAGGCGGCGGCGAAGAGCTTCTCAAGTTCTTCGGTCTGCGACTTCATTTTGTCAGAGTCGTTCGCTTCAACGGCGGACTTCAATGAGGTGAGCTTGTCCTTGATCGGAGAGAGCTGCTCGGCGGGGACTTTGGTTTCCCATTCCTTGAGCTGCTTCTCGATTTCGAAGGTGAGTGCCTCGGCCTTGTTCTTGACCTCGACGGCTTCCTTGCGCTTGAGATCTTCCTCAGCGTGCTCTTCGGCGTCCTTCTTGGCTTTCTCGATCTCATCCTGGCTGAGGCCGGAGCTGCCCTGGATGGAGATCTTCTGCTCTTTACCGCTGACTTTTTCCTTCGCGGAGACGTGCAAGATGCCATTGGCATCAATGTCAAAGGTGACCTCGACCTGCGGGACGCCGCGCGGTGCGGGCGGGATGCCGTCGAGCTTGAAGGTGCCTAGCGTTTTATTGTCGCGGGACATTGGGCGCTCGCCCTGGAGGACGACGATTTCTACACCGGGCTGGTTGTCGCTGTAAGTGGAGAAAATTTGCGAATGCTTCTTCGGGATGGTCGTGTTGCGAGGGATCATCGGCGTGGCAATGCCGCCAGCGGTTTCAATGGAGAGCGTGAGCGGAGTCACGTCGAGCAGGAGCACGTCCTTCACATCGCCCTTGAGCACGCCGCCCTGGATGGCAGCACCGATGGCGACAACTTCATCGGGGTTCACGCCTTGATGCGGGTCTTTGCCGGCAAGCTTCTTCGCAGTCTCGACGACCTTCGGCATGCGTGTCATGCCGCCGACGAGGACGAGCTCATCAATCTTTGCAGCATCAAGTTTCGCAGCAGCGAGGCAGTCTTTCACCGGCTTGATGGTGCGCTCGAAGAGGCTGTCGGTGAGCTGCTCCATCTTGGCGCGGCTCAAGGTCTTCATGATGTGCTTCGGCCCGGTGGCGTCGGCGGTGATGAAGGGGAGATTCAGGTCATAGCTCTGGCTGGAGCTGAGAGCGATCTTGGCCTTCTCGGCTTCTTCCTTGATGCGCTGAAGCGCGTCTGGCTGCCCGCTGAGGTCGATGCCGCTGTCGGTTTTGAATTCGTTGACGATCCAAGTGATGAGCGTGTTGTCCCAGTCATCGCCCCCGAGGTGGGTGTCGCCGTCGGTGGCGAGAACTTCAAAGACGCCGTCGCCGATCTCAAGCACGCTGATGTCGAAGGTGCCGCCGCCAAGGTCATAGACGGCGACTTTTTCATCGGACTTGCTGTCGAGTCCGTATGCGAGCGCGGCTGCGGTCGGTTCATTGATAATGCGACGGACGTTGAGACCGGCGATCTCGCCCGCAGCCTTCGTTGCGTTGCGCTGGCTGTCATTGAAGTAGGCAGGCACCGTGATGACGGCCTCCGTGATGGTCTCGCCGAGCTTGGCCTCGGCGTCCGCCTTGAGCTTGCCCAGGATCATCGCGCTGACTTCCTGAGGGCTGTACGTTTTCGTCTCACCGCCGACTTCGACTTGCACGTGCGCATCGCCATTGGAAGCGGCGACGATCTTGTAAGGCATGCGTTTGTCCGCGTCGGTGAGTTCGGTGAACTTGCGGCCCATGAGACGCTTCACGGAGAAGACGGTGTTGCGCGGGTTAGTGACGGCTTGGCGTTTAGCGGCCTGTCCCACGACTCGCTCGCCGCTTTTTGTGAAGGCGACGACCGATGGAGTGGTGCGGGCACCCTCGCTGTTTTCGAGAACGACCGCCTTGCCTGCTTCGAGCACAGCCATGCAGGAGTTGGTTGTACCTAGGTCGATGCCGAGAATCTTGCTCATAGAATAAAAGGGGAATGGTTTGGGGATGTGGGAACGTCATGCGCACCTGCTACAAATGAGAAGCTGCGCGCGGAACGCTTCACGGGTGTCTTGGCACGAGGCGTGCCAGGCCACGTCCGGACGTGAATTCATTCCTTGTACGAAGGAAGATGCTGAGGCCGGGCGCTAACGAACCGTTCACAGGAAACGAAACAGAGAGCCTCAATGGCTCAACTTGCGCCTCACCTCACGCCACAGTGTCCCCCACCACGGGCGCACTCGAGGGTGCATACGCCATATCGACTTGTTGCGTCTTGAAGACGGACATCGCAAATGGGTGGAGGAGTGGCACATCAGTGCAAAAAAAAGCGAGGGAGCAGTCGCCTGCTCCCTCGCAAAAAAGTTCGGGTTATCTAAAACGGAAGATCAGAACGGAAGCTTCACACCGAGGCGGACGATGGTGTAATCACCTTCGTTGGCCCAATGGTAAGCGCCGTCAGCGAAGATGCCCTTGCACCCGCCGAGACGGATGTCAACGCCGCCACCTGCATGGAAGTTACCTTCGCTGGTCGAGTTCGTGCTGTAACCGCCACCTGCGAGAACATACGGAGCGATGCAGAGGCTCTTGATTGGAGCACGCAGCACAAGGCTGGCGTCAAACGCATGGTGTTCCTTGCTCGTGGCATACACGCCGTAGCTGCCTTGAATGCCGATGTTCTCTGTGAAGAAGTATTCACCGAGGACGCCGCCGCCCAGGGAACTGTCGCCACGATCGAAAATCGCACCGCCGAAGACTCCGAGAGCCGCGCCGGGAGCGAAGCAATCACATCCTGGAGGAGGTGGCATCACCGGGTTCTTTGGGTTTTTGGACGCGATAGGACCGGCAATGGCGCTTGAGGCCAAAACCGCTGTCATTAGGAGGGTTGTCAGTAGTTTCATGGTTGATTTGATAATCACGGAGGCCAAGGATAGCAAGTCATCCAGTGGTGGCAAGCTGGAATTCAATGTGTTGGAAAGTACTTTGTTGAAGTGCCCCGCCAGAAGGGCGCGTCATTCGTTGAGCAGCACGCGGATCGAGCCGCGGTCGATTTCAAGCTCTCGGATGCCCGCCAGGAACTGTCTCACAACAGGATCGGCTTCGAGAGTAGACGCGAAGAGATTCACCCCCTTCAAATTCCCCCACCAAGCGTTTGGAAGCGACACTCCGCCCAAGCTGATATCGGAGATGCTGAACGCGGGTTTGCCTTCGCCGCTCATGTCGCCACGCAGGCCCAATTTCAGCCGCAGGGTCTTGCCTCCGAGAACCGGCACAACCTCATCGACCGGAAGCAGCGCGGTGACCTCGGCCCCGCCATGTGCGAGTTCCACTTTGAATTGCTCGCCGAGGCCTTGCTTGTCCAAGAAGGCGTTGATCTCCTTGTCGGTGATGCGGAGCGTCCGTTTTTCGTCCTCGATGTTGCGCCCAGGAGTCGCCGATGGTTTTTGCGAGCCTCCCTCGAGCTTCAGCGTCTCGACTTTCTGGTCGAAGGTCTGCTGCTCGGCCACGGTCAGGGTCACCGGATGCAACGGCGAGGCGTAAATGTTGCGCTTCACCCACCAAGCTGTGATGGCTGCGCTAAGCAGACAACAAACGGTGAGGACGAGCAGGGCGAGCCAGACTGTTTTCGCCCGATTGCGGGAGTTGCGGGGCTGCGGCGTTGGAGTGCCGTTATCGAAGACCGGGGACGAGGGCGTGTTCATGGATCTAATTGGGAGCGGATTCGGTGGAGTTCGACAGCAGTGCTCTTTGAACGTTGGGACAACAAATGAAGAATTCAGAATGTCAGCGGCCCGAGCAGATGCATTGCCTTGGCGTACCCTTGGTTTTGCCACAGCAGCCAGAGCGTCACCGCCCCGGTGAGAAGGGTGCAGCCGACGACCCACGGATTCCGCAGAAGCTGCTCAGGCTCGAGCCGGGCCGTCTCCTCCTTCATGGCGTGCTGAAAGTACGCGATGACGGCCAGCACGATGAGCGGGAACACCAGGACGAGGTCATTCAGCCGAGGATACACGGCCATCGCCACGCCGGTGCAAAAGCAAAACAGATTCGCGTAGGTGATCATCGCCAAGATCAGCGATTTCTCGGTGTAAACTTGGAACGACCGCCGGTATCTGCCGCTAAGCTCCGCGTCTCCGATGAAGCGGAACTCCGAGTAGCGTTTCCCCGTCATCAGCAAGGCGCCAAAAAACCACCACGCGAGCACGATGGAAAGCGGCGGCACATGCCGCGGGCTCACCAATGCGTAGTAT
>JANOBO010000052.1:0-62856 GCA_031411695.1 Verrucomicrobiaceae bacterium | reverse complement strand
AGGCCACCAGCCTTCGCCGTATGCGCGGCGTTTTGCGCCTCGGGCTGGCCGGGCAACATGCAGGCTTCGTTTCCGTGACCGAGGATGTCGTCGATGACAGCCTTCACGTTCTGCGCAAAGTTGCGGCCTTTGGCGAACATGCCTGTGCTGATGGCTTCGGGATGAATGACCTGGAAGTAGAATGACGACGTGCGCTTCTCGCCCGCAGGAAACGGCTGGCTCTTGATGTCGGGATGACCGCCACCGCCGCGCAAGGTGGGCAACGAGCCGCCGATCATCGCGCCCATGACCTCGATGAGCAGCGACAGTCCGTAGCCTTTGTGCGCGCCGAAGGGCAGGAGCCAAGCAGCTTCGTTCGCGTCAGTGGTCGGATTGCCTGCCGCATCGACAGCCGCGCCGGGCGGCAGCGGCTTGCCTTCGCGCTTGAGCTGCTGCACGCGGCCCATTGCGACGGTCGAGGTGGCCCAGTCGATGACGATGGGGAAGCCACACGCATCCTGCGTCGGCAGTCCCCACGAATGCGGATTCGTGCCGAGCACGGGAAACTTGCCGCCGAACGGCACGACCTCGCCGAGCGTCGAGGTGCAATTCGTGTAGGCGATGTAGCCCTTCTTCGCCGCGTCCATCACATAGCCGCCGCCCCAGAGGTAATGGAAGGCATTGTCCACGCTCACCTGGCCGATGCCATATTTGTCGGCCATCTCCATGCAGCGCTCCATCGCATGAAACGCGACGCTTTGACCGAGCTTCAGATTGCCATCCCACGCCTCGCTCGCGGCGAACTTCTTCTCGATCACCTTGATCTCAGCGCCCGGTTTGCAACCACCCGTCGTGCTTCCGAAGAGATGATCGAGATGCAGCGCCTTGATCGCGTTATGCGTGCGGATGCCGTGTGCGGATGCCATCTCGCAAAAGCGGGCTGCGTCATCGGCCTCGGATGCTGTGAAGCCACGGTGAAGGTAGGCTTTGCGCACGAGGTCATTGTGCGCGGCAGTGGGAATGATGTGGTAGGTGGTGGGCATGATCGGTGCGGCGTCGGAGCCGTGCGACAGTAGTCCAGCGGGCTGCGATATCGGCAACCAAAAACCTGACGGAGAACCAATCACGGCACGAGTGAGCACGCAGCGAATGAACGCGCTCGCGCGCAACGTCTCCTCGGCTGTCCTGCGGCATGAATCCCATCCACACAGTCGAAGCACTCGAAGAAGAACTGAGCAAACCCACGCCTGGAGTGCTCGCCGCGTTGAAGGCGTTCGACGGCGATGTGATGCTGCTCGGTGCCGGCGGGAAGATGGGGCCCACACTCGCGCGGATGGTGCGGAGAGGCCTCGATGAGATCGGAAAAACCAGCCGGCGTGTCATCGCAGTGTCTCGTTTCTCCTCGGCGGATGCGGCGCGGTCGCTCCAGGGTCACGGCGTCGAGACCATCGCCTGCGATCTGCTCGACCGCGCGGCGGTGAGCGCGCTGCCCGCCGCGCCGAACGTCATCTTCATGGCGGGCCATAAGTTCGGCACAAACGACGCCCCGGAAATCACCTGGGTGATGAACACGCTCGTGCCCGCGATCGTGGCGGAGCGTTTTGCAAAGTCGCGCATCGTGGTGTTCTCCACGGGCTGCGTGTACCCGCTGGTGCCGTCAGACGGACCCGGCGCGCGCGAGGACTCACCGCTCACTCCGCCCGGCGAGTACACAAACTCGTGCGTTGGCCGCGAGCGGGTCTTCGGGCATTTTGCAAAACAGCACGGCACCCGCGCGCTGCTGTTCCGTCTGTGCTACGCCATAGACCTGCGCTACGGCGTGCTCTGTGATGTCGCGTCAAAGGTCGCGCGCGGTGATCCCGTCGATGTCACGATGGGCGCGGCGAATGTGATCTGGCAGGGCGATGCGAACGCGCGCGCGATTCAATGTCTGGCGCACACCGCCTCGCCGCCCATCGCGCTTAATGTCACCGGCATCGAGCGCGTCTCGATCCGATGGCTGGCGCATCGCTTCGGCGAGCTGCTCGGCCGCGAGGCGATCATTACGGGCGCGGAAGGCGAGCGCGCGTGGCTGTGGGACGCCTCGCGCTCATACGAGTTGTTCGGTCCGCCCACCGTCTCGCTGGAGGAAATGATCCGCGCCACCGCGCAGTGGCAAAGCCAGGGCGGCGCGATGCTGGACAGGCCAACCCATTTCGAGGTCAGCGATGGAAATTTCTGAACTCCGCACCCATCTCCTTCGTGGACTCGCCATTCCTGCGCATCCGCTGGCGCTCGATTCCGCGCGGCGTCTCGATGAGCGGCGTCAGCGCGCGTTGTCGCGCTACTACCTTGCTGCGGGCGTCGGCGGGCTCGCGGTCGGCGTCCACACCACGCAGTTTGCCATTCGCGACGCAGCAGTGGGGCTGTTCAAACCCGTGCTTCAACTTGCCGCCGAGGAAATTGATCGCGCCACCATTCCGCTGGTGCGCATCGGCGGTGTTTGCGGCGCGACATGCCAGGCCGTCACGGAGGCGAGCCTGCTGCGCGAGCTGGGCTATCACGCCGGATTGCTCAGCCTCGGCGCGATGCGCGACGTGGATGAAGACGCATTGATCGCGCACTGCCGCGCTGTCGCCGATGTCCTCCCCGTGATCGGCTTTTACCTTCAGCCGGGCGTCGGCGGTCGCGTCCTGGATCATGCATTCTGGCGCCGCTTCGTCGAAATCGACAACGTCGCCGCCATCAAGATCGCCCCCTTCAACCGCTACCAGACCCTCGATGTCGTGCGTGCCGTGATCGAGGCCGGGCGCGATGACATCGCGCTCTACACGGGGAACGACGACAGCATCGTCACCGACCTTCTTTCGCCGTTCCGATTCGTGGGCAATGAGCGCAGATTCGACGGCGGCCTTCTCGGACATTGGTCCGTGTGGACCAAGCGTTCGGTTGAGATTTTCGACCGCTGCCACCGCGCTGACGCGACCCCGGACCTGCTGCGCCTGGCCGTCGAGGTCACGGACTGCAATGCGGCCTTCTTCGACGCGGCAAACAGTTTCCGCGGCTGCATCGCGGGCCTGCACGAGGTGCTGCGCCGCCAGGGTCTTCTCGAGGGGATCTGGTGCCTGGACGGAAACGAGACGCTGAGCCCTGGCCAGCTCGCGGAGATCGACCGCGTGCATCGTGCGTACCCTAATCTTAACGATGATGAATTCGTCGCGCGCCATCGGGACGAGTGGCTGCGCTGAATGACTCGACAGAAACAATGAAACACTCCCCTGCCCTCCTTCTCGTCTTGGTTCTGTGCGCGCCCGTCGGCCCGCGATGCGCGGAGAAAACGCTCATGTCAAAACCCGACCACGATGCGGTCAGCGGCCGGCTGCCCGCCGTCCCACCCACACCGGCGCACGAGGCGGCAAAGCAGTTCCGCGTGCTCGAAGGTTTCCGCATGGATCTCCTCGCCGCGGAGCCAATGGTCGCGAGCCCTGTGGCCATGACGTATGACGAAAACGGCCGCGCCTACGTCTGCGAGATGCGCGACTATCCGTACACCGACAAAGCCCGTCACAAGCCGGGCCAGGAGAATCCCACCGACCAGCCCATCGGTCGCGTGCGTCTGCTCGAGGACACCGATGGCGACGGCGTCTTCGACAAAGGCACCGTTTTTGCCGACACACTTTCGTGGCCCACCGGCATCGCTTGCTGGAAAGGCGGCGTCTTCGTCGCCGCCACGCCGGACATCTGGTATTTGAAGGACAGCGATGGCGACGGAAAAGCGGACGTGCGGGAGAAAATCTTCACCGGTTTTAAAAAGCTGAATGTGCAGTCGGTGATGAACAATCTCGTCTGGTCCCTGGACAATCACATCCACGGCGCGGGCGGCAGCAATGGAGGCAGCGTTGTGTCATCCGGCACACCTGACGCGACGCCACACACCATCTCCCGTGCGGATTTTCGCTTTGATCCGGCGACGCGCGCGCTTGATCTGCTTTCCGGAGGCGCGCGATTCGGCGGCTCGTTCGATGATTGGGGGAACCGATTTCTTTGTAACATCCGCAATCCCGCGCAGCACATCGTTCTGCCCGCGCGCTACCTCGCCCGCAATTCAACGCTCGCCGCGCGCAGCCCCATCCACGACATGGCCGAGTCGGGAGACCAACTGCGCGTTCATGCCATCTCCCCGCCCGAGCCGTGGCGCGTGCTCCGCGCGAAGCGGTGGGCAGGCGAGCGCGACATCACCATGCCGCGCAGCGAACTCGTCGGTGCAGGCGTGGTGACCTCGGCCAGCGGCGTCACCAGCTATCGCGGCGCGGCGTATCCGGAAAGCTACCGCGGGAATGTCTTTGTGTGCGAGTGCGCCGGGAACTTGCTCTACCGGCTGCGGCTCACGCCGGACGGCGTCACATTCAAGGCCGCGCGCGTCGATGGCGACCATGAGATGGTCGCCTCCACTGACAACTGGTTCCGGCCAGTGAACTTCGTGAACGCGCCCGACGGCACGCTGCACGTGATGGACATGTATCGCGAGAACATCGAGCACCCGTGGAGCATTCCCGAGGACATCCACGCAGCGGTGGATCTCGAAGCGGGCCGCGACATGGGGCGCATCTGGCGGCTCACGCCACCGGATTTCCGAACGGGAATACAACCGCGCCTCGGCAGCGCCAGCAACGTCGAGCTCGTCGCCACGCTGGAGAATCCAAACGCATGGTGGCGCGAGACGGCGCAGCGATTGTTGTTTGAGCGGCAGGACAAGAGCATCGCGCCCGCGCTGCGCGCCATGATCCGAAACAGCACCCTGCCGCAGGCGCGGCTGCATGCGCTGTGGACGCTGCAGGGTCTGGACGCGCTGACGAAGGATGAATTGCTCATCGTGCTCGAGGATGCGTCCGCACATGTGCGCGAACACGCCGTGAGGCTCGCTGAATCGGATCTGGAAGATGCGGGGCTCCTCACCGCGCTGCTGCCCCGCGCGGAGGATGCGGATGCCCGCGTGCGATTCCAGACGGCGTTCACGCTCGGTGAGTCAGACGACGCGCGCGTGCTCGACGCCCTGGCGGTCATCGCCAAACGCGACGCCGCAGACCCTTGGACGCGCAGCGCCGTGCTCAGCTCGAGTTCGGAGACAAGCGATGAACTTCTCGCGCGGCTGCTGGCGGATGATGCCTTCGTTTCAAAACCGGCCGCCACCGATCTCATCCGCGAGCTTGCCCAGATCATCGGCGCGCGCGGGAAGAAGCCGGAGATGCAGCACGTGCTGGGCGCCATGGGTGAGAGCGGGCGGCACGAAGTCATCTCGGGCATCGGTGAAGGCTTGAAGCGCAGCGGCAGGAACCTGCGGCGGGAGGGCTTCACCGGAGATGCCGGGCGTGTGGTGGACGATGTCTTGTCAAAGGCCGCGCGGACTGCGATCGACCCCGCTCAGGACATCGAAGCGCGTCGCGCCGCGATCCGGCTGCTGACTTTTGACGACCTCATGCTCGTCCGGGATGTGCTAGCGCGGCTTTTGGATGGCGGCGAGCCGCAGGAGATCCAGCGCGCGGCCGTGGGAGCGCTCGGCAGCTTCACCACGCCGGATGTCGTGCAGCTGCTGCTCGCTGGCTGGAAGACGCAGACGCCTGCGGTGCGCGCCGAGGTCATCGCCACGATGCTCGGCGTGCGCGCACGCGCGCTCCCCTTGATGCAGGCTGTCGAGAGCGGCCTCATCCCGGCGAGCCAGATCCCTTTTGCGCAGCGCCGGCTGCTCACGCTCAGCGCGGATCCAAAGGTCAAGACGCTGGCGGAAAAGTTTTTCAGCGCCTCCGCACCCGGACCGCGCAAGTCGGTCGTCGCGCAATACAACCGCTCCTTGTCGATGAAGGGCGATGCGGAGCGCGGGCGGCACGTTTTTCAAACGGCGTGCATCGCGTGTCATCGCGCGGGTGATCTCGGCGCGCAGGATGTGGGGCCAAACCTCGCCACCATCCGCGCATGGAGCGCCGAGCAAGTCCTGATCAACATCCTCGATCCAAACCGCGAGGTGGTGCCGGCATTCCTCGCATACACCGTCGAGACGAAGGATGGCCGGACGGTGTATGGCATCATCGCCGACGAAAGCACCGCCAGCCTCACGCTGAAACGCCCCGACGGCGTCAGCGAGACTCTTTTGCGCCGCGACATCTCGAAGCTCACCGGCTCGGGATTGTCCCTGATGCCTGACGGACTCGAGGCAGCCATCACGCCCGAGGCCATGGCAGATCTGATCGCCTTTCTGCTGAAACCCTGAGGCCCATGATGAAAAAAATCCGCCGTTGGTGGCCGCGCCTGCTCATCGCCGGGTTGTTGGTGTGCGGGTTCCTGTTCGCATCCACGCGCACGGTCACACCGGCGATGCCAGCGCGAGTGAGCAAGGAAGCGCGGCATCTCATGCTGGCCGGCCAGCCCGTTTCGGTGACGCTTTATTTTCCGGCTGCGCGCGGAGACGCACCGCTCGTTGTGGTGGCGCACGGCTTCACACGCAGCAAGCGCTACATGGCCGGCTGGGGCGTCGCGCTCGCGCGTGAGGGCTTCATCGCGGCGGTGCCGACCCAGCCTGCGCTGGCGGATCATGAGCTGAACGCGCGCGTTCTCGCGGAGCTCGTCTCCGAACTGCGCAGCGGCAAGATCACCTCGAAGGTGAAGGCCGGCCCGAAGTCGGCGCTGATGGGTTTCTCGATGGGCGGCCTCACCACCATGCTCGCCGCGGGGAAGCAACCCGTCGATGCATGGGTAGGCCTCGACCCCGTCGGCATGGACGACTCGTGGCTGCACGCCGGGAAAACGGTGACGATCCCTTGCGCGGTGCTGCGCGCGGAGCCACAGGCTTGGAACAAATATGGAAATGCGCGCGATGTCTTCGCCGTGCTGCCGGGGCCGAAGTTCTCGCTCAAGATTCGCGGCGCCACGCATCTCGATGCGGAATCGCCGACCGATTTCCTCGGCCAGCTCACTTGCGGACGGGCGGACGCCTCGCGCCGCGCGACATTCGAGCGTTACGCCATCGCCTTTCTCAAGGCGACGCTGATGGATGACGCGGACGCCCGGCGCATCCTCGATGGCGCAAAGACGGACTCCGCGCTCGATGAGGTGCAAGACGAGCGCCAGCGCGGCCCGTAATTCCACCCGACCTTTTCACCCCCAGATGACACCCGCACTTTTCTCCATCAGCTATGCCGGGCTTTGGGGCCAGTCTGTGCTCGGGCTCACGGATTTCATCCGGCACGCGGGCACGCTGGGCTTCCCGTCGATGATGCTCGCTGGAAAACGGCCGCACCTCTCACCTCTGGATGCCACGCCCGAATTTCTGGGGCCGGTGCGCGATGCGCTGGATGAAGCCCGAGTGCGCTGCGATGTGCTGGCCGCGTACGTCAATCTCGCGCAGCCTGCGTCCATCGGTTGCGAGGTGCCGCTGGTGGAGATGCAGATCGCATACGTCGAGTCTCTGGCGCGGATGGCGCGAGGCCTGGGCGGGTCGGTGGTGCGCGTCTTCACCGCGTATGAGGCGGAAGGGCAGGATCTTCAAGCGCAATGGCGGCGCTGCGTCACCGCCATCCGCGAGATGTGCGACCGCGCCGCAGCCCACGGCGTGACGCTGGCCATTCAGAATCATCACGACATCGGCCTGCACACGGAAGCGCTGCTGGAGATGCTTTCCGACATTGATCGCGCGAACTGCAAGCTGGGTTTCGATGCGTGGTCTCCGGCGCTGCGGGGCGAGCCGCTCTACGACGCTGCAAAGCTCGCGGCGCCCCACACGATCATCACCACGAACGCCGACTACATCAAGGTCCCGCGCCATCGTTACCGGCCCGAACTGGTGAACTACGAGCGCCAGGCCGTGGATTGGGTGCGCGCGGTTCCGTTCGGCACCGGCTTCATCGATTACCCCGCGTTCTTCCAAGGCCTGCGAGATGGCGGCTTCGACGGCACCGCTGTCTTTGAGATGTGCTCGCCCTTGCGCGGCGGCGGCTCGCTGGAGAACCTCGATGCCTGCGCCGGCGCTTATTTGAAATGGCTGCGCGAGCACTCCTTGGTGCCGCAGACCTAAAACCCGTTTGCCAGAATGAAGCGCCGCGCCCGATTGCTTGTGTCCGCCGTGATTGCCCCCGCCATCACAGCCGCGGCCGCAGGCTTCAATCGCGACGTGCGGCCGATCTTGTCGGACAAGTGCTTCAAGTGCCATGGCTTTGATGCGGGCACGCGCAAAGGCGGGCTGCGGCTCGACGTGCGCGAGGACGCGCTGCGGCCGGCGAAGTCCGGCGCGATCCCGCTCGTGCCGGGGAAGCCGGAAGAGAGCGAGGTCATCCGCCGCATCACCAGCGCGGACACCGATGAGGCGATGCCGCCGCGCAAGGACCACGAGCCGCTCACGGCGCACGAGATCACCGTGCTGCGGCAATGGGTGGCGGCAGGCGCGAAGTACGAGGCGCACTGGTCATTCGTGCCGCCGAAGATCGCCGGCGCGGGCTCCATCGATGAGATCGTGCGCGCGTCGCTCACGCGGCACGGACTGAAGCCCGCGCTGGAGGCGGACGAGGCCACGCTGATGCGGCGCGTGTCGCTGGCGCTCACCGGCCTCCCGCCGGACACGCGCGAGCACGCTTCCGCAAGCTACGAGCAAACGGTGGACGCGCTGCTCGCCTCACCGCATTTCGGCGAGCGGCTCGCGCTCGACTGGCTGGACGCCGCGCGATACGCCGACACGCACGGCTACTACACGGATGCCGAGCGGCAGGCCTGGCCCTGGCGCGACTGGGTGATCCGCGCATTCAATGACAACATGCCGTTTGACCAGTTTACCATCGAGCAGATCGCCGGTGATCTTTTGCCCGGCGCGACGGTGCAGCAGCGCGTGGCCACGGCCTTCAATCGAAATCACCCGGTCACGAATGAGACGGGAGTGATCGAGGAGGAGTACCGGCTCGGCTACGTGAGCGACCGTGTTGAGACGACAGCGGCCACCTGGCTCGGCCTCACGCTGGGCTGCGCGAAATGTCACGATCACAAATTCGATCCGCTCACGCAGCGCGACTACTACGGCTTCTTCGCCGCCTTCAACAACCTCGACGAGAAAGGCATCATCAAGGACATTGCCGAACCCGCGATCCGCCTGCCGACCGAGGCGCAGGGGGCGCGTCTCGCAGAGCTCAGCGCCAACCTGAAAAAACTTGAGGCACGGCTCAAGGAGGCGCGGCCCGCTTTGCAGAATGAGATTCTTGCGTGGGAGAAGAGCGCGCTGCAGACGCTGCCGGCCGCGCCGTCGAAAGGCAGCCTCGTGCATTTTAATTTCGACGCCGGCAATGATGACACCGGACCGATGCAGGTGCGCTCCACCGTCACCGGCAACCTGGTGAGCGGACCCGGCGTGAAGGGCGGCGCCACGCTCCTCGACGCCACGCAATACATCGACTTCGCCGCGCCGCAGCCCATGGAGCGCGACCGCGCGTTCAGCCTTGCGGTGTGGATCAATCCCGGCAGCGCGCCGCAGGGCTGCGTGGCCTCGAAGCAGGACGCGAATGCGAACGCGCGCGGCTTTGAGATCCTTTGGTACAAGGCGCAGCCGCGCATCAATCTCGCGCATCGCTACGGCAGCGAAGGGATCGAGGTGGTGGCGCGCGGCAAGTTCAGCGCAGGACAGTGGCATCACCTGGTCGTGACGTATGATGGATCCTCGAAGGCGGCAGGGCTGAAGGTTTACATCGATGGCGAGCCGGATGAGGTGGAGGTGCGGCGTGATTCCCTGCGCGGCTCCATCGCATCGCAGGAGCCGTGGCGCATCGGATGGAAAAGCTCCGGCATCGGCTTCGAGGGCGGGCTGGATGAGTTCCGCCTGTATGACAGGGCCATCACGCGGGACGAGGTCGGCGCGCTGCATTGGCGTGAGTTTTTGGAAGGCACGTTGGCCGTCGATCGCGCGAAACGCAGCCGTGCCGTCACGGACAAGCTCGAGGCCTGGCACATCCGTCATCACGGCACGCCGGAAATGGTGCAGCTCTCGCGTCAAGTGAGCGAGGCCCGCACGGAGGAGGCGGAGGCGCGCAGGCAGATCCCTTCAATCGCGGTGATGCAGGAGATGGTTGAGCCGCGCATCACGCGCATCCTCACGCGCGGTCAATACGACCAGCCGGGAGAAGAGGTCGCCTTTGCCGTTCCCTCAGCGCTCGGCGCTCTGCCGCCAGACGCGCCACGGAACCGCCTCGGCCTGGCGCGATGGCTCGTTGCAAAAGAGAATCCGCTCACTGCGCGCGTGGCTGTGAACCGTCTTTGGGCGCAATGTTTCGGCGATGGGCTCGTGCGAACGCCGAACGACTTCGGCCTGCAAGGCGAGGCGCCCGCAGACGCCGAGCTGCTCGACTTCCTCGCAGTCCGTTTTCGCGATGGTGATGCGACGACGAAGCCTTGGGATGTGAAGGCACTGCTCAAGCTCATCGTGATGAGCGCCACCTTCCGCCAGTCTTCAAACTACACGCCGGAGCTTCTCGCGCGTGATCCCGGGAACCGCCTGCTCGCGCGCGGCCCGCGCTTCCGGCTGCCCGCTGAGATCATCCGCGATCAAGCGCTCGCCATCAGCGGCATGCTGGCGAGGAAGATCGGCGGTCCCAGCGTGAAGCCTTTGCAACCGCCCGGACTTTGGGAGGCGGTCAGTTACAATGGCGAGGCAAGCTACCAGCCGGACACTGGTGAAGCGACCCATCGGCGCGGCCTTTACACGTTTTGGAAACGCCAGTCTCCTCCTCCGGACATGCTCACCTTTGACGGACCCACGCGCGAGGTCTGCACCGTCGGCCGTCCGCGCACAAACACCCCGCTGCAGGCGCTGCTGCTGCTAAATGACGCGAACTATCAGGAGGCCGCACGCGCGCTCGCGCAGCGCGCGCTGGCGGAGACATCCGACCGCCTGCAAAGACTTTTTCAAATGGCCACGGCCCGCGCGCCTCAGCCGCACGAACTGGGCGAGATCAAAGCGTTTCTCGACGATCAGCTCGCGCGCACCTCCGAGCTGTCCGCATGGACGATGACGGCCAGCCTGCTTCTCAATCTCGACGAGGTGCAGACGCAGCATTGAAGCCAAGGCAACGCAGCCGACCCGCGCAGCGCAACGAGCCCGCACAAGGAAAAGGAGATGCACCCACGGAACCCTGCGGTTATCCTCCAAAGCCATGAGCGCCCATGAGATCATCGAACAAATCAAGGCTCTGACTCCAAACGAACAGTTGGAGATCAAACGCTTTGCGAGAGAACTTCCCGACGCGCCGCAAGAAGGCGCGGGCGGGGCCATGCCTGCGGAAATGTTCCAGAGAGCGAAGGATCACGTCTTTGCTCACTACGGCCCACTGCTCGAACAACTGGCCAAGTAATGGATCAGGAGCCTTGGTTCCTGGACATCGGCCAGGTTGACGAGCTTCACGAGGCATCGCTCAAAGCCTACGGCGGCACTTCAGGCTGTCGGGACCGCGGTCTTGTGGAGTCAGCCCTGGGCGCTGCGAAGAACACGTTCTTCTACGGATCGGGCGATCACTTCGATGTCGCTGCCGCCTATGCTTTTCACATCGCCCAAGCACAGGCGTACCTGGATGGAAACAAGCGGACCGCAATCGCTGCGGGGATCGCGTTCCTCGCCGGCAATGGTTTCGCGAAAATTCCTACCCAGTATTTTTTGTCCGATTTGTACAAGGCAATGATCGCGATCGCTGATCGTCGCCTCGACAAGCCGGGCTTGGCCAAGTTGATGAGGGAATTCTTTCCGGCCGCCTGATCTCTACTTCCCCGCCACGCTCTTCCCTGAGGCCGAGGGCAGCGTGATCACGCGCTGCGTGGCGCTGAGGCCAAATTTGTCGGGCTGGTACATCGCCTCGATGCGCGCGGGCGGCGCGATGGTATCGCCTTCCGCGATGACGCGGGCGAGGTAGCTCAGGGCAAACTTGCCCTTCCCTGGCGCGTGGTCGGTGAAGAACAAGGCGCGGTCGCCGCGAATCTCGCGATGATCGCAAAACCAGGGCTCGGTGTCATTCTCCGCGCGGTTGCCGCCGTTGCCTCCTTGGGATTCAAACTCGGGATTTACCGCCTCGAACACTGCGGGCAGCGCGTCATTGATGGCGAGGTAACGATTTCCGCCGCCGATCTGCACCTCCAAACTAACGACCACCATGTCGCCGACACGGAGATCGTCGATGGACCGCACTGAGCCGTCCGGCATCAGCTTCGAATACGTGCGCGTGATTCCGTAGCCGGCATTCTGCCCGTCAAACTGCTTCAACTGCGGCCACGCCCGCGACTCGATGCGTGCAAACGCGGCGCGCCCATCCGGAATCGAGATCGTGAGCGGCTTCGCGGTAAGGTTCGCGTTCAGTGCAAAGCTTGTCTTCGTCGATGAGTTCAACGTCGGCAGGTTCAGCGGGACGTCCTGCGTGTCCCACAGCGCTCGGAGCGCCAGCGGCTCGCTCGTCGTCTTCATGCTGCGCTCATAGGCGGCGAGGGATTGGAGCGTCCATGCGTTGGTGATCGTGTTTCCCCACTCGCCCCGGCCATTGCGAGATTGAAGGATCGACGTGGCCAGCGCGTCGGCATCCGACTTCAATCCGAGGTGCGTGTAAGCGATCAGCCTCAGCGCCTTGTTGAGTTGATTCCCCCACCAATGCGTCCACACCGGAGCGGGCACCGGGCGCGGCGCTGGCTTCGGTGCCGGCTTCGACGCGGCCTTCTTGCCTTTCGCGCTCACCGGAACGGCCTTCTTCACTTCCTGCACGGGCTTCGGCTTCCATCCCAGCAGATCCTTCACCTGTTGCTCCGGCGCATCGTGTATCAGCATCGCGAGAGACACATAAAGCTTCGCGATCTCCGGGAGGCTGTCGCGCTTTCCGTAAAGCAGGTTCTCGTACGCGGGCTCGGCCTTGCCGCCCTTCGCCAGGGTGTAGAGCGCCATCGCCGCGTCCGTCAGCGCATAAGGGTCTTTTTCCGTGTCGAGATTCCGCAGCGACTTCGATAAATAATCCAGCATTGCGCTGATGGTATCCGGCGGTACGGCAGCGCCGGCATCGCGCGCCTTCAGCAAGACGTAGCCGCCGTATGCCGTGCCCCACCGGCTCGCTTCCTGCCCGCCGGGCCAATACGCAAAGCCCCCGTCATCGGTGGTCATTTGCAGCAGCCGATTCGCGCCCGCCTGCACGGCGGCCTTGGACTTCTCCTTCGACAAATGTTCGGGAAACAAGTCGTTGTAGCCGCCGAGCGCCAGCCACGGCAGCGTGGCGGATGCGGTCTGCTCAACGCAGCCATACGGATAATGCAACACGTAGCCCAGAGCATCGCGCACCTCGGAAAGCCGCGATGAACTGACGCCGACCTCCACAGATCCCTCCCCTTCCAAAAGCTGCGGGCTCACATCCTTGAGCAGGTTGTCGATTGGGACCTTTGCATCCAGCCGCACATAGCGCACCTCGCGAAACTCCGGCATCGGATGATTCACGTCGAACACGGACTCCGTGCCGTCCGACAAAACCGGCGCGCCATCCGGCCACTTCACCGTGCGCACGGTCCATGTCCATTTCGTGGTGCCGAGCTTGTCGAACTTCACCGGGAACATCGTCGAGGCGGTGGCCCCCGCCTTCAGCGCCAGCGTGCGCTTCTGGGATCTGCCATTGCCCTTCGGCATCGCGAACGACACCGGCACATACGGCCGCACTTCCTCGATGAAGGAAGACTGTCCGTCGAGCGTCAGCTCGATCTCCACATCGCCGGAAAACTTCGTCGTGTTGTGAACCACCGCTTTGACGAGAACTTCATCGGCCAGGCGTGCGAAGCGCGGAACAACGGGCTCGATCATCAGTGGCTTGTTGATGATGACCTGTGACTCCGCGCTGCCAAACTTGTCCGTGCCCGCCGCTGCGACCGCCATGATGCGGTAGCGCGTGAGATTCCCCGGCGCGGTGAACGTGGCCGTCACCTTGCCTGCGGCATCACTCGTCGTTGACGCGAGCCAGAGCGGAGTGGTCACGAAATTCTTCCGCATCTCAATGTTCGGGCTGTCATCCTCGCCGCCGCCGCCGACGAGGAAGCCCTTGTTCCCACGTTGCCGTGCGGCCGCGTCTTCGGGAAGAATGCCGTCGAGGGAGGTCCAGTTCTTCACCGCCAGCGCAAACGCGGCCTGGAAAAACGACGCGGGATCGGGGGTCTCGTATCCCATCAGGCTCAGCACGCCTTCATCCACGGCGTAGAGCGTCACATCACCGCCGGGGACGGGCTTGTCCTTGTCATCCTTGATGATGCCGGTCACCACGACCGCCTCTCCGGGCTTCACTTCCTCGCGGTCGGGCTTCACGTCCACGATGAGATCGCGCGCGGTCGAGACCACCGTCAGCTCGCAATATCCCACACGATACTCAGGCATCTTGTGCTGCTTTGGGCTCGCGTCCGCGCCGCGCACGACGATGACGGAGACGAACACATTCGGCGACTCCGCATCCTGCACGGGCACATTGATCACCGGATTGTCCGGCGAGATCTGCGTGACGAATTGTTTGTGAAATCGGTTCCGCTCGACGGTCACCAGCGCCATGCCCGAAATGGGCGTCTTCACCACGATGCTCGCCTCTTCTCCAGGTTTGAGTTCCTTCTTGTCAGGCTGGATCTTCATCACCGATCCATCTTCCATCGCCCACGGAAACTCGCCGCCGCCGATCACATAAACCGGCGTGCGGCTCAGCAGCTTCCTGCCGTGAGCATCGATCGACTCAGCCGTGACAAAATACGCGCCGCCTTTCGACGGCTTGAACGTGATGGTCGCGGAAGGAGCCCGGCCTTGCGCCGTCGGCCGCAGCAGCGCGGTCTGATGATGCTCCTCCTGCAAAACCACCTGATCCTTTGTCGTGGAGCCGCCGCCAGCCGTGGCGATCTTGATCGTGTGGTAGCTCTGCCGCTCGATCTTCACCTCGACGCTCGCTTCTCCAGCATGAGGTGTGCCGTCCGGCTTGATGGCGATGATCTCCAACGACACATCCTTTCCTGCGGTGCCAAAGTTTTCCGGGCCCTTCAATCCGAGGATGAAGTCTGCGCCCGGCACCTTGAACTCCGTCGATTTCGTGATCGTCTGCTGGTTCACATCCGTCACCTCGGCCTCGACGCGGATGTTTTGTGGCATCGAGGCGCGGTCAGGCGGCGGCATGGGCATCTCGAGCATCGCGGTGCCGTCCTCGCTCAACAACGCATCCCCATACGCATCCCACGCCTGCGGCTCGTCCGCGGCACGATCCGATCCGCGGTCCTTTCCGTAGCCGGCCCATGAAGGCGCGTCGC
Organism: Verrucomicrobiaceae bacterium; assembly: GCA_031411695.1. Lineage (GTDB taxonomy): Bacteria > Verrucomicrobiota > Verrucomicrobiia > Verrucomicrobiales > Verrucomicrobiaceae > JAIBCL01. The sequence continues at coordinate 47,592 of JANOBO010000052.1, read as the reverse complement.
CAAAGTGGTAATCCATGAAAGCCTCAGGCGGCTGGAAGTCCTCTGTGCGATACGCGCTCCAGGTCACTTTTGCCTGCGAGAGCGCCTTGCCCATGAAGTAATTCGCGTGAAGCGGCAGGCGCATCCGCTCCGGCTGCAGCTCGACCTTCTCCGCGTCGATCTTCACCTCGAATGTGTTCGGCTTGTAGTCCTCGATGCGAAACGAAAACTGGCCGCCGCCCTCGTCGTCATTGCCATCGGATGCCTTTGCCGCAGGGAAGGTGAGGGTCAGTGAGTAATGCCCGAGCGGGCCTTCTGGAAGCACGAGGTCATCATTCCACGAGCCGCTCGCGTTGAAGCTGACCGGCTTGTCCAGCACCACGCGGTAGCGGGGATCCCGCAGCACCACGCGGCCCTTGAGAGTGCCGGCCTCCAGTTGAAGATCGTCACCGAGAAGATTGCGCGTGTAGGCCTTCACGTGGGCCGTCTCTCCGGGCCGATAGACCGGCCGGTCGGAAAACACAAACGTGCGGCGCTGGCTCTCCCACGGGTCTTGCCATGCGGTCTGGATGCCAAAGCTCCACAGCGGGATGGATGACGCGCCGTTGTTCAGCCGGATCGCGGTGCAGTCGCCGTCTTTTTCGGCGATGACAAACTTCGGCTCCTCGCCGCGCACGACCGCGATGCCGTTCGCATCCGTGTCACCGCTGCCCAGCAGCTTTCGCTCACCATCCACCATCGTCAGGCGCACGCCCGGCATCGGTTTGCCCGTCTGCAAGGAGACGGCGAAGACCATCGACTCGCGCCCGTTTGTCTTTTGCACGAGACCTAGGTCGGTGAACTCGACGAGCGATTGCGCGATCACGTTTTGCGCTCCAGCGCCATCGGCGGCCGTGCCTTCGATTTCAAAAAACAGCGGTCCTGATTTTGCGGAGCCGAGAATCTCACGCCAGTTCAGCTTGATCAGCTCGCTGCGATCCAACGGCTTGTTGATCGGAAACGTGCGGTCAAAAACCACTGCGCCCGGAAAGCTCTCGAACGGCTGCGGCTTGAACAGCGCCTTCTTCTCCGCCGAAGTGTTGAAGGCATTTTCATAAGGCTGGTATTTTTCGATGGCCTCGAGCAGTTCCGGTCCGGTGAGCCGTTTCGCGCGCACGCGGGCCTGCTTCACGTTTGCCACCGAGCATTCAAACTCACCCTTGCCTGTGGAAAGCTGCGCATTTGAAAAGGCCGGCACGGCAACATAGGGCGCATTGGGCTCAAATGTTTTCTGCGTGGTCGCCACGGCCTGGAGCGGCAGACCGTCCGCAGACACGACCTCTTGGCCGACCGTGAAGGTGTAGGTCTGATTCAGCGCGAATTTGCCATGGATTGCCACGCTCCGCCCGTCGGCATCGGTGCCTGTGATCTCCACCGGCGGCTCGATCTTCACCGCGGCGGCGATCTTCTTCGCGAGCGCCGCGAGCGCCTTCGCGTCCTCATCGCCGTCGCGGTTGACGATGCGTTTGTTGAAGAGGATGCGCACGAAGTAATCGCGATCAAACGGCGTGTGCGCACCGATCACCCGCACCTCAAAAGGCAGCACGTCTCCGAGCGCCACCGCATCGCCGGCAGCGAGCGCGTCGTGCCCCGGCATGTTCTTCAACGCGGTGGACACATCGAGCGTCCAGCCTTTGCCGACGGGCAGCGGCGTCTCCGGCTCGATCACGAGCGCGCTGAGCCGCGCGCCATCCGCGGAGATCGACGGCTTCGCCCCTGACACCACCTCCGCCCAAGTCGCCTGCGCCTCCGCGCCGTGGTGCTCGAAGTCCTTGCCCGTCGCATGGCGCGCTTTTGCCGCGATGCGTGTCTTGTTCTCCTCCGAGTTGAAAAAGATGGCCTTCGCGGCCTCGGCAGGATTCACGTTGTCATTGAATTCGAAAAGAAAAGCCGGCGTGCGGTCCGTGTCAGACTTGTCGAACCATTTCGGGTATTGGTCGATGATGCGGAAAGGCGCGCTGGTCACCTCATCGAGCTGGTGAGTGGAGAGCGCTTTTCCTTCGGCATCCTTCAAGCCCGGCTTTAGCTTGAAGGCGTATGTCGCATTGAATTTGGGCGGCTGTGTCAGCTTGTAGATCCCGCTGCGCGTGCTGGTCCACTTGAACTCGCCTGCCAGCTCCGGCTTCACGTCGAGCGGAGCTGCCGCCTCCACCGTGCCGACACGCTCCTTGCCCACCATGGCCGTCGGGAAGCGCACCTCGATCGTGGAGTCGGGCGCGAGTTCCTGCGGCTGGATGTCGATCTCGGCATCCAGCTCGCCTTCTTTTGGCTCCGCCGGCTTCAGCACCGGAGCTTTGGATGGTTTGGCATTTTTCGAGGGAGCGGCATTCGAGGGGACAAAACCGGTGACCGCGGAGGCCACGACAAACGCGGCGGTGAGCAGGAATGGCATTTTCATGGGGTGCGAAGAGTGGGTGTGGCTCGGACTATGATTGCAAACGAGGCATGCAGATTATCACGTCGAATGAGCGTTTGACGAGCGCATTGCGTGCGTCTCAATTAACTTTTGCCGTTCCTCCTTCCTGCGAGGGCGGCTTTGAGGACACACCGTCGCCCCGAACCCCCAACCGTCTGAGATGGCACCCGAATCCGCCCCAACCCCCAAGGAAGAAAAGAAAGAGCGCGTGCTCTGGGAGAAGACGCGCAAGAGCCTCATCGAGCGGCTCAACAACTGGGAGGACCAGAAGACTTGGAACGAGTTTTACCAGACGTACTGGCGGCTGATCTACAGCGTCGGCACCAAGTCGGGACTGACGCGCGAGGAGGCGTTCGACGTGGTGCAGGAAACCATCGTGGCCATCGCCCGCCAAGTTCAGAAAGGTCAGTATGATCCCCGTGCAGGCTCCTTCAAGGCATGGCTGTTGCAGATGACGCGCTGGCGCATCCTTGATGTGTTCCGCGCGCGCAAGCGGCAGCCATCGCTGGCAGATCAAGGGAATGCGGACAGCGAGGACACGACGAATCTCACGCTGGAGCGCATGTCGCAGGACAAGGACAACCTGCTCGAGAACATCTGGGACAAGGAATGGCGTGACAACATCACCTCCGCGGCGCTGGAGCGCGTGAAGGCAAAAGTATCGCCGCGCCAGTACCAGATCTTCGACTGTTATGTGATGAAGGGCTGGGGCGTGAAGAAGACGAGCGAGGCGCTCGGCATCAATGCCGCGCAAGTTTATCTGGCGAAGCACCGCGTCGGCAACTTGGTGAAGAAAGAAGTCCAGGGACTTGAGGGGACGCTTCTTTAGTGGAAGGTTCGGCGGGTCGCGCGCGCCAGCATGGCCGACGGCACAATCGTTGAACCACACATGAGCAGCGCATCAGGTGAATCCACAGCAGCGGGGTCAGCGCCCTCGCCGGACGGATCACCGCCTCATCACACGGCGCCGGACGAGTCCGCGGCGTGGGCCAATGCGGACGAGACCATGTCGCTGCCTGAGATCGACGAGCCGGAGCGGCAGCGTGCTTCCGTCGCGTCAAAGCCGACCTCGCACCGTGACGACATCGTCATCCCCGACTACACGCTGATCAAGCGTATCGGCGCCGGCGCGTATGGCGAGGTGTGGCTGGCGCAGAGCATCACCGGCGCGCTGCGTGCGGTGAAGATCGTGTGGCGCGAGGATTTTGAGCTGACAAAGACGTTTCATCGCGAGTTCCTCGGCATCCAGCAGTTCGAGCCCATCTCACGCGGACATCCGGGGCTCGTGCACATTTTGCATGTCGGGTGGAATGAGACACGCGGCTTTTACTATTGCGTGATGGAGCTTGCCGATGACGCGATCAACGGCCCTGACATCCAGGACCTGAAAGCCTATGAGCCGCGCACGCTGGGCACGGACATGAAGAGCCACGGCCGGCTGGACCTGCATTTTTGCCAGGAGGCGGGCGCGTTCATCGCGGACGCGCTGCACTTCATGCATCAGCACGGCCTCACGCACCGCGACATCAAGCCGTCGAACATCATTTTTGTCGGCAATGCCTGCAAGCTGGCGGACATCGGCTTGGTGGCGGGTTTTGGCGAGCGCACCTACGTGGGCACGGAAGGCTTCGTGCCGCCGGAAGGGCCGGGCACGCCGACGGCTGATTTGTACAGCCTCGGCAAGGTGCTCTATGAGATGACCTCGGGCAAAGACCGCATGGAGTTCCCCGAAGTGCCCGATGACATCAGCGAGGAAGAATGGCCTTTTTGGAAGGAGATGAACCGCGTGATCTGCCGCGCGTGCGCGCCGGATCTAAAGGAGCGCTGGGCCACGTGCGAGCAGTTCGCCGCCGAACTTCGCAGGGCTGGCGAGGTCAGGCCGGCGGGGTTTGTCGTCCGTGCGGGAAGATTTGCCAGGGCCGCCCTCGTGACCCTCCTCGTGTCAGGATGCGCAGGCGCCATCCTGGCCGGGTACAAAACGGGGCGTGATCCCGCACTGTGGACGTATGAGTCGCCCATCCCGAAGCGGCCCATTGTGAAGCCCGCAGGTCCGCGGCCGCCCACGCCGGGCAAGCCCTGGCAAAGCCGGCTCGGACATTGGTTCTCCTTCAAAAAAGACCGTCACGTGGCGGATCTTCCGGTCGATTATCCGACCTTCAGCAAATTTTTGGATGTGAGCCGCCGCTCGATTGAGTGCGACATCGTGCCGATGAAGGCACCGGGAAACAAGGTCATCTCCGCCGTAATGGTGCCGCCTGCGGACGCGACTGCGTTTTGCGACTGGATGACGGCGAACGAACGGAAGTCAGGCCACCTGCCTGTGAATCAGGAATGCGCGTGGGCCCCCATCGTGATCGCCCGCGAATCCGGCAGCCCGCCGCCACGAGACGCGACGTGGACGGCGTTCGTGTGTGAGATTGTGAAGTCACACTATGGCAGAGTGACCATCGACAGCACACCCAGAGATGCGGAGGTCTTCGATGATGGCCTGCTCATCGGCAAGACTCCCCTCCAGCTTCCAAACGTCCGCACAGGATCGTTTGAATATGAGGTGCGGTTTCCCGGGTACAAACCCGAGACGGCCAAAGGAAAGCTCGCCGAGGGCCAGGCGATGAGTTTCAATCTGCGCCTGAAGGCCAGCGGCGCTGTTGTCTTCGGCAAGCCATGGCAAAACAGCCTCGGCATGAAGCTGGTGCCTCTGGGTCAGGCGATGATCGGCGTGTCTGAAACACGGCGGCAGGATTTCGCACAGTTCGCCAACGCATCGAAGCTGCCGCAGGTGGCGGAGCGCAGGCTTGACGCGGATCCACTCCTGCCGGTCACGTTTGTCAGCCGTAAGGATGCCGCGGCGTTTTGCGAGTGGCTGACGGAAACCGAGCGCACGAAGGGCCTGCTGGATCCCGCGCAAGAGTACGCGCTGCCGAACGATGACGCGTGGAGCATGGCAGCCTATCTGCAACGCGAGCGCGGCGACTCGCCTTCGGAGCGTCATTTGCGCATCGGCGGCCTCTACACCTGGGGCTTCTATTGGCCGCCGACATCGAAGACCGGAAACTTCCTCGGCCGCAAAGCTGACGCGGCCGATGCGACGGGCATCGAAGGACTCCACGACGGCTTCGAAGAAGCATCACCCGTCTCATCCTATCGTCCCGACGCACGGGGCCTGACTGATTTGTCCGGCAACGTGTGGGAGTGGATCGCCGAGCCTTGGGGCGGTGATGATCCAAAAACCCGCGACCACGGCGTCGTGCGGGGCGGCGCGTTCACCACCGAAGATCGCAACGAACTGCTCGCGTCCTATCGCCGGCCCCTGCCCCCCGACTCGCGCATGCCCGACGTCGGGTTCCGCGTGATGCTCGTCGAGGGCGGCAAGCCCGCGCGCCTGGAGGAGTGAGCCCCAGTTTTCAAAAGACGCATGTGCTGTGTCGGAGCGCGGAGGAATGCGCATCTTCACACATGAGCCTGCCCTTCGATGCGGTGCCTGTTGGGTTGCAGCCGTTGTTCAGCCGCGCTGCTTGCGCCCTTTGAAAAAGGACTTACGGCTGCGCGTTCGACCAATCGACCGCGGCGCGCACGATCTCCCAGAAGCTGCCGCTTTCCAGGCTGGCACCGCCGACCAGCGCGCCATCCACATCGGGCTGCGCGATCAATTCGGCCATGTTGTTCGGCTTCACACTGCCGCCGTATTGGATGCGGATCTTCTTCGCCGCGTCCTCACCGAAAAGATCGTGCAGCACCTTGCGGCAGAAGGCGTGCGCCTCCTGCGCCTGCTCCGAGGAAGCGGTGCGGCCGGTGCCGATGGCCCACACCGGCTCATAGGCGATGACGCAGTCGAGCACACGCCGCGCGCCGACTTCCGCCAGGCTCTCGCGGAGCTGGGACTCGAGCACCTGCTCGAGCCGGCCTCCATCACGCTCTTCCAAAGTCTCGCCGATGCAGAGGATCGGATGCAGCCGCGCCTCGAGTGCGGCGAGCACCTTTGCGTTCACGATCTGGCTCGTCTCTCCGTAGAGCGCACGTCTCTCGCTGTGGCCGAGGATCACATGCTGGCAGCCGACGTCCTTGACCATGCGCGCGCTGATCTCGCCCGTGTAGGCACCCGCAGGATGCTGGCTCATGTTCTGCGCGGCCAGCTCGACGTTGTCGTTGCGCAGCATCTCGCCCGCTTTCGACAGGCTCACAAAGGGCGGCGCCACCACAACTTGCACCGGGCACTTGTCCGGCACCAGCCGCATGAAGGCGCGGAGGAAATCCTCCGTCTCCTGCGGGGTCATGTGCATTTTCCAGTTGGCGGCGATGATGGGCTTTCTCATGAGGGGGAAGTGGAGCGGTGGCTAAGCAGTCGTTGAGCGGGGTTTTGAAAGGGGCGGGCGTGGCGAAGGAAAACAATGGCTCAACAATCGTTCAACAACTGCCCAGCCATTGCACAACCTCATTTGTCCCTGAGGCACGCCACACCAGGCAGGACTTTGCCTTCCAGCAGTTCAAGCGATGCGCCGCCGCCGGTAGAGATGAACGTCATCTTGTCGGCGACACCGGCTTTCTTCACGGCCTTCACGCTGTCGCCGCCGCCGATGATTGTCTTGGCGCTGGTGTTTTTTGCGATTGCCTTCGCGATGGCGAAGGTTCCCGTCGCGCACTCCTTGATCTCGAAGACGCCCATCGGGCCGTTCCAGATGACGGTTTTCGCCTTCGCGATCTCCTCGGAGAAAAGCAGCACGGACTCCGGGCCGATGTCCACGCCTTCCCAACCATCGGGGATGCTCTCGTTCACGCCCGTGAGTTTCCGCGCGCCGATGGTCTTCGCGTCGAAGTCGAACGCATCGGTGATGAGCGCATCGACCGGGATGAGGATCTTCACGCCGCGTTCTTTGGCCTTGTCGAGCGCAGCCTGTGCGATGGGCTCCCACTCGGGCTTGTAGAGGCTTTTGCCCAGCGTGATGCCCTGCACCAGCTTGCGGAAGGTGTAGGCCATGCCGCCGCCGATGATGATTGTGTCGGCCTTTTCCAGCAGGCGGTTGATGACCTCGATCTTGTCGTTCACTTTCGCGCCACCGAGGATCACGACGAACGGGCGCTCCGGTTGCTCCAGCTCATCGTGCAGCCAGGTGAGTTCCTTCTCCATCAGCAGGCCCGACACCGCAGGGAGATGATCCGCCACGCCAGCCGTCGAGCTGTGCGCGCGATGCGCGGAGCCGAAGGCGTCATTCACAAACACATCGCCCAGTTCGGCGAGCTGCTTGGCCAGCGCGGCGTCGTTCTTCTCCTCACCGGCTTCAAAGCGCACGTTTTCGAGCAGCGCCACATCTCCGTCCTTGAGATGCGCGACTATCTTCTTCGGGATGTCGCCGACCACATCGTGGCTGAACACGACGGGATGGTTGATCAAAGTGTGCAGATGATCCGCGACGGGCCGCAGCGAGAACTCCGGCGCGGGCTTGCCTTTCGGACGGCCGAGGTGCGACATGAGGATGACCTTGGCCCCTTTCTCGCGCAGAAACTGGATCGTCGGCAGCGTCTCCTTGATGCGTGTGTCATCGGTGATAACCATTTTGCCGTCCTGGTTGTCGAGCGGAACGTTGAAGTCCACGCGCACGAGGACGCGCTTTCCGGCGAGGTCAATATCACGAATCGTTTGCTTGGGCATGGCGTTTTTTGGGGCGGCATCTATCGCGGTTAAACCGCAGTTCGCAAGGCCGCAATCGCCCTCACCGCACGCTCCACGGCACCGGCACGAGCGCGGTGGTGGTCGCCCCGTTCGCACGCTTCAGGAAGACGGCTCGATGAGGCTGGCACAGCACGGCGGCGGATTCATCAGTGAGGGATGCGTTATCGCCGCTGGTCCAATAAGCGGCGGCACCGATCTGCGCATACCACAGCGTGCTGAAGGAGGCCGCGCCGCCTGCGGAGTCCGCACGCCAGATGAGCCACTGGTCAGCGCCGCTCTTTTGTCGTGAGGCGAAGAAGCCGTTCGCTGCCGTGAAGCCGCCGCCCGCCGCGCTGCCAGCCAGCGGGAATGGCTGCGCCACGAAGCTCTGCCCGGGGCGCAGCACCTGCACGAACGCATTTGTGCGCACATTGCCGCCACTGATCATCGCCGTGTTTCTCGCGGACTTCACAAAGAGCCCTTCGCCCGGAGGGACGACACGACTGCCGACATTCGCGAGCGTGGCGTCACTTGCGCTGACCCAGATCGCCTTCGTCGGGTCCGCAGTCGTCAGGTTGAAAAGCCAGCAGCTCACGTAGCCGCCGTTTTGATAGATGCTGACCTTGTCCGCGAGGCTCGAGCTGCGACCTCCGATAAACATCACCTTGTCCAGCACGCCATCGAGCGTGACGTGCTCACGGATCACGACTGACGCGCCAGTCAGATCCGGCAACGCGGACGCGGTGTTCCGCAGGGACGACAGATCCACCGTTACTCCATTGGCGGAAAAGCCGGCGACATCAAACCGATGCCCGGCAAACGCGCCGTCGCGCACCTCGAAGTAATAAAGCCGCGCCGGGTCCGCCGTGATTCCCGCGCCCACGATCAGCGTGCCGCTCGCGACGCCGAGCACACGCCCGGAGAACACAGGCGGCATCACGTTGGCAGGTCCGAGCGTCTGGCTGCCGGCGGCGAATCCCACGCGCTGCAGGGAGAGAGGCTCACCCGTCGCCACCGCCCCGCTGGTGCGGTGGGTCACACGCAGCCTCACAAACACAGTCGCCTCGCCTTCAGTGCCGAGGAGACCATCGAGCGCGGCATACGTCACGGTGCGGAATGCATCCGCGTCATCCGTGGTGATGGGCGTCGCGATCCATGCGGACCACGAGATGAGATCACGGCTCGTCTCGATCTCGAACGCGATGTCCGCGACGCGCGACGGGTAACGGAACCTCGCGCCATGACGTCCGTCCTCACCCCGGACCCATTTCAAACCGCCTGAGGTTACGCCGCTTTTCGGATCCTCGCCCAACGCGTACTCCATCAGGTCGGCGTTGAGATCGCCGTCCGCATTGCTCACGCTGATCTCAACCGTGCCGAGCCACTGCGACCAGCTTGAGGGATACCCCGCTGGCTGCGTGATCGTCGTCTCCAAATTGGCCAGCGTGTTCGTGGTCTTGCCACTCGCAGGCGCGAGTGGCGCGGTCGTGACTTGGAGGTTGTCGAAGGTCGCGGTGGCGAACTGGCTGTTGTCCGTCGAAGTCACCGCGAGGCCCACCCGGACCGTCGCGGCGAGATTGGACAACGCGATGTTGAAGATCTGCGTCCAGCTTGCTCCGTCCGCAGACGCATGGCCCGTGAGCGTGGTTCCGGCACGCACGATGCGCACCCAGTTGTTTGGCGGGGCATTCAGCGCCGGGCCTCCCGCGTACTCGCGCGGCGCTACAGCAGCCAGCCTGTAGTTCCCGCCGAACCCATTCTGCGGCGTGACGAACACCATGCCGAACCGCGCGCCGGGCGACGCATCCTCACGGACCATCACGCCCGCCTTCGACCACGGATTGGTGTTGGTCAGGCTGGTGACGCGGACGCGGATCTCCCCGTCTCCGGTCAGCGTGGTGCTGGCAAATTGAAACGCATCCGCCGTGCCCGCGATGCCGACGCCTGACGAGGCGACGGTGTAAACTCCGCTGCCGTTGTTGAACGTGGTGCCGCCCGGAATCGTCACGACGCCGACATCAGCACCTGCCAACTGCGGCAGCGCGACCTGCGCGGTGGTGGCCCAAGTAAAGCTTCTGCTGGTGCTCAGCGCGCCATCGCTCGCGGTCACCGTCACACTGTTCGTGGCAGCGGCGCTCACACTCACGGTGCCGCTGATCAGGCCGGTGGACGCGTTGATGGCGAGACCAGCGGGCAATCCGCTCGCGCCATAAACAAGACTGGTGCCCTCCGGATCGCTGGCTTCGAGCTGCAGGCTCGTCGCCACCGCACGCACGGTGCTCTGATTCGCAGGCTGCGTCACGACCGGAGCCTGGTTCGGCGCGGGCGCGGCTCCGCTGATGAGCACACTGTCGAAGGTGGCGCTGGCCGGCGTGCTGCCATCCGTGGCGGTGACCGCCAGCCCAAAATAGACCGAGCTGGAAAGACCGCTGAGGGACGTGGTGAAAATCTGCGTCCACACGGTGCCGTTTGCGGAGACGTGTCCCGTGACGACATTTCCAGAGCGCACCACTCGCACCCAATTGTTCGGCGCGGTGTTCGACGCCGGGCCGGATGCAAAATCCCGCACACCTCCGGCCACCGTCCGGTAATTGCCCGCAAACCCGTTCTGCGTGGTGACAAATGCCATGCCGAAACGCGAGCCAGGCGAGAGATCCTCGCGGATCATCACGCCCGCCTTGGCCCATGCGTTCGCACTCGTGAGGCTCGTCACGCGCGCCTTGATCTCGCCATCACCCGTGAGCAGCGCGCGGGCAAAGTGAAACGAATCCGTGGTGCCAGCGATGCCGGCACCGGACGACGAGACGGAATAGACGCCCGTCGCGCTGTTGAAGCTGGTGGCACCGGCTGGATTCGTCGGCCCGATGTTTCCGCCGACGAGCGCTGCGGCCGTACGAGCCGCGGTCACCGTGATGCGCAGCGTTGCGTCTGCGGTGAGCGCGCCATCGCTCACTCGGACGGTCCAAGTTTGCACGCCGACATCCGCCGCAGCCGGTGTGCCGCTGAGCGCGCCGGAGGCTGCGACGGTCAGCCACGCGGGACCGCTGACCTTGGCATACGTCAGCGTCGTTCCCGCATTCGGGTCCGTGGCCGCTCCTGCGAGCGTAGCGGCGGTGTACGCCTGCGTCGCTGTGGCGGCCGCGCGGTCCACAGGACTTGCGCCCCACACAGGCGCGCTGTTTCCTCCGCCGCCGCTGCCGGTGATGCTCACATTGTCGAACGTTGCAGTCGCGAGCTCCGGCGTGGTGGTGTTGCTGGTGACGGCCAAGCCCACACGCACCGTCGCTGGCAGCCCGCTGAGCGTCACGACACCGACCCGCGTCCAGTTCGTTCCGTCCGCGGAGGTGTAGGTGGTGAGCACACTGCTGGCCCGCGTGATGCGCACCCAGTTGTTCGGCGCGGGATTATTCCCGGGACCGCTCAAGGCCTCCGAGCTGCCGTCAGTGACGGCACGCGAGATCATCTCAAACCCATTCCCCGTCTGCACCGGCGTGCTGTACATCAGCACATGTCGTGAGCCCGGCGCGAGGCTCTCGCGGATCATCACTCCTGCCTTCGTGTAGTCGTAGTTGTTCGTGAGGCTGGTGACCCGAGCGCGGATCTCGCCATCTCCGGTCATCGTCTGCGAGGCAAAGTGGAAGCTGTCCGCGTCACCGAAGATGTCCTGGCCCGCGCCTTTCACCGTGTAAACGCCGGTCGCGCCATTCAGCGTGGTGCTGCCGGCCAGACCCGTGGTGCCCACATCAGCGCCGGTGAGGAAGCTGCCGCTTCCGCCAGCGAGCTCGGCGATCCATTGCTCCAGCGTGGAGACTGCCGACTGATCGACCGTGTTCCGCCCCAGCGGCGGCATCTTGTTCTTGTTCACCGTAGAAAGGCGCAGGTGCATCATGGTCCGCGAGATCGAGCCCGGCGTCACCTCGGTCATGCCAGCGATGTTGAAGTCATTCGCCAGCAGTCCATTCACGATGCCCTGCTGCGCGAGGGGCGTGGTGAAGCGCATGTCGGAGTTTGCGCGGTACACGCCCTCCGGCCGGTGGCAATGGGAGCAGTTCGCATCCACATACGACCGCATCCGCGTCTCCAGCGTGGCGCTCGTGTCAGTGACCTTCACCGATTTCGCGAAGCCGCCGATCTGCGTGTCGCTGAGCGTGGTGTTGAACATCCCGATGGCGCTCCACGTCGCGAGCTGTTCGCCGTGACGCCTGTCGGGTAGGTGATGCTGCCGTTGAGCTGGTGCGTCTTCAGGCCCAGCACGCCGGTCGCATTGTTGTTGTGGCACGTCATGCAGTTCTCGCGGCTCGGGAAATCCCAACGCTGCATGCGTGTCACCCCGCCGGCACCCGTGATCGTCACGTTCTGGCTAGCGCCGTCAGAAAGCATATCCGCGTCCGAGCCATTCGCGCGCCATCTGTACGTCACGCCATACCAGCCGTTGGTCGCACGCACGAAGAAGCGCGTCTCGAGCCGGATGCGCGCCGCTGGATTCGTGTCGTCCGTGCCTAGATCGAATTGCTTGATCAAAACCGTGCCGGCAGGAAAAGACCAGTCAGCGGCAGCCGCGAAGTCGATCACCTCACCCGCGTCATACGGCGCGCCGTTGTTCGGAAGGGCGATCCAGCGCTGCTTGATCGCGCCATCGGACCAGAGCGGTGAGTTCACGTCATAGGGGATCACGCCGGCCGATGGCGTGAGCGATGCGAGGCTGGCGAACGCCCCTGTGGCCGACAGCCTAGCAGGCGGCTGCGAGCCGCTGCCGCCAGATTCCAACTTCAAGATGCGGCCCTGCGCGCCGAGGATCATCATGTAATGCTCCCCCTGCGCATCGAGTCCGAAACCCGAGAGCCCACGATAGCCCGTGCCGGCTGGAACGGTGAGCAGCTTCCGACGCGTCACCGTCGCCGCCTGCCAGTCCAGCGCCCACACATTGCCGGACACGAAATCGCCGAAGACATATTTTCCATCGAGGTCGGACGCATGGTCCGTCCCGCGATACACGTAGCCGCCGAGCGCCGCGCTACCGTCCACCGTTCGCTCGGAGTAAGTGTGGATCGGCGCAGTCTGCACGCCGGGGCCGATGCGGTTCGTGATCGGCCCGACCGCCGTTCCTTCCTTGAACGCCCACTCATAGTTCGCGCCCTTCACCACCACATCCACCTCCTCCATCACATCGTGGCCGGTGTCGCAAATGAGCACCTTCCCCGTGACCGGATCCATCGTCATGCGGTGCGGGCTGCGGAAGCCGATGGCCCAGAATTCCTCCAGCCTCGATCCATCAGCCGCGAGCCAGGGATTGTCATTCGGCACGAAGTAGTTTTGCGTGAACGTCGCGGGCCAGCCCGACGGCGGCGCGGCGGAACTGCGCGGCTGACGGCGGATGGCGTGGCTGCGTGATGCGTCACGATCCACATCGATGCGCAGCACGCCGGAGAAAAGCCCATCATTGATCTTCTGGCTGTTGCTCTCCTCCCCGCCGCCGGGAATGGAGTCGCCCTCATCGCCGCTGGAGATGTAAAGAAAGCCGTCGCCACCGAAAAAAATGTCGCCTCCCTGGTGCCAGGTCTTCCGGTCGTATTGATTGATGAGCACCTGCTCGCTGCTCCGCGTGATCTGCGTCGCGCCATCTGGAAGTGTGAAGCGCGAGAGGCGGAAGTATGAGTTCGGTCCGTAGCCTGCGCTGGCCTGACGGTAGGCATAGCAGAGATAAATGTAGCCGCGGTTCCCCGAGCCGGACTGGCCGAACTGCGGATGAAACGCGATGCCGAGCAGTCCCGAGTCACCGTCGCCGTCGCCATGCCCCACGCAGATGTCCTTGATGTCGAGCACCAGCGTCTTGCCTGATGGGTTGCTTTTGTCAAAGGACCAAACCTCGCCGTCCTGGCAGATGACCCACAGCTCGCCCGCCGAGCCGGGGCGCGGCACCATCTTGATCGGATCCTTGAAGCGCAGCAACGGAAACACATCACCGGCTGTGTAGGCGGTGCCGGGGATGCGGTCGGGCAGGCTTCCGTTGAGAAAGGCGCCGATGGGCTGGCGGCTGGCGAGTCCTGACTGCGCCCTGACGGATGGCGCGAGCAGCGCGCTGAGCGCGAGAGCAAAAAGAAAATGTCGGAGTGTGGGCATGTCGTTCAAGGGTAACGCGGTCAGGGTGCGGGGATGGTGGTGACGGTGGTCAGCGGCTGGGTGCGCTTGATGAAAACGGCGCGGTTCGGAAGAAGCAGCGGGGAGTCAGCCAGACTGGTGAGCGAGGCGTCGTCACTGCTCACCCACACCGCGCCGCCCGCGAGCTGCGCATACCACAGCGTGCTGAATGCAGCCGCGCCGCCAGGCGTGTCCGTGCGCCAAAGGAGGATCTGATCCGCGCCGGTCTTCTGGCGTGCGGCCAGCAGGCCGTTCGTGGTGTCAAACTTGCTTCCAGCCAGCGTGCCCCAGTGGAGAAACGGTTGTGCGATGAAGTTCTGACCACTGCGCAGCACCTGCACGAACGCGTTTGTGCGCACCGGCCCGCCAGTGATCAACGATGTGGCGCGGCCGCACTTCACAAACACACCTTCACCCGGCGCGATGATGCGCGCGCCCGCGTTGGAGAGGCCCGCGTCATTCGCGCCCACCCAGATCGCTCCGGATGAATCGTCGGGCGTGGAATTGAACAGCCAGCAGCTAACATAGCCGCCGCCTTCGTAAAAGCTCACCTTGTCTGCCATGCCTGAGCTGCGGCCGCTGAGAAGCCGCGTCTTGTCCAGCACATCATCGAGCGTGACATGCGGGCGCACCACGACGAGCGCGCCGCTCAAGTCGGGAAGTGGCGCCGCCGTGTTGCGCGGTGATGCGGCGTTCACCTGACCGTCCGCAGTCATGTCAAAACGATGCCCCGCGTGAGGTCCGTCCCGCACCTCGACGTAGCAGTTTGCGGGCGCGATGCCGCTGAGGTCAGCGAGGCGTCCCGCAAACACCGGCGCCTTCACATTTGCGTGGCCCAGCGTCTGGCTGCCCGCTGCAAACGCGATTCGTTGCAGCGACAACGGCTCGCTGGCCGAGCTTTCGCCAGTGGCCAGCGTAACACGGAGACGAAGAAACAACGCAGCCTCAGAGGCATCGCCGAGCAGCGCCTCGAGCGCCGGATACGTGACAGTCGTGATGCCATCCACACCTTCGACTTTGATGGGAGCGGCCTTGAGCGCGCTCCATGCGGTGAGGTCAGCGCTCGTCTCAATGCCAAAGCTCACGTCCAGTCGATCTGACGGATGACGGAAGCTCGCGCCCATGCGTCCGTCCTGACCTTTTACGAGACAAAGGCCGGCCACGTCCGCGCCGCTGCGCGGATCTTCACCGAGCGCGTATTCCATGAGATCGGAGTGGTAGTCCCCATCCGCATTTGGCACGCGCGCGCTGATCTCGTTCGCGCCGAGCCATTGGTTCCAATCGCGCTGCGGCGCGGTGAGTGCAGCGAGTGTGTTCGTCGAGCTTGAGCCCGCGGCGGCTGCGGGCGCGCCGGTGACCTGCACGTTGTCAAACGTTGCCGTGGCGAGCTTGGTGTTGTCCGAGGCAGTGACCGCGAGGCCAAAATAAACCGTGGCTGGCAAAGCAGGCAGCGTGCCGGTGAACGTCTGCGCCCAGGAGGTGCCATTCGCCGAGGTGTAGGCAGTGAGCACGTTTCCGGCGCGCGCGATTCGCACCCAATTGTTCGGCGCTGCGTTCAGCACGGGGCCGGGCGCAAACTCGCGCGCTCCGCCATTTGTCGCGCGGTAGTTTCCGGCAAAGCCATTCTGCGGCGTCGCAAAGACGAGGCCGAAGCTCGAGCCAGCAGAGAGGCTCTCGCGGATCATCACGCCGGCCTTCGACCATGCGTTTGTGTTGGTCAGGCTCGTCACGCGCGCCTTGATCTCGCCGTCGCCTGTGATGCGGCGCTGTGCAAATTGGAACGAGTCGGCGGTGCCGTAGATCCCGTCACCAGCCGACTTCACCGTGTAAACCGCGCCCGCGCTGTTGTAGCTCGTGCTGCCCGGCTGCGTGATCCCGCCCACATCGACCCCCGCCAGCGTGTTCGCCGGAGGCGCCGTCGCGCGGATCACCTGCACGTTGTCGAATGTGGCCGTGGCGAGCTGCGTATTGTCCGTCGCCGTTACGGCGAGCCCGACGTGAACCGTGCTCGCCACACTGGAGGCTGTGACGGAAAAGATCGGCGTCCACGTCACGCCATCTGGAGATGCGAATCCGCTCAGCAGGTTTCCCGCGCGCACGACACGCACCCAGTTGTTCGGCGCTGCGTTGAGAGACGGACCCGGAGCAAACTCGCGCTGCCCGCCAGTATTGAGGCGGTAGTTTCCCGCGAATCCATTTCCAGCCGAGACAAACGCGAGCGCAAAACGCGAGGGCGATGTGAGGCTCTCACGAATCATCACGCCGGCCTTCGACCATGCATTGGTGTTCGAGAGTCCCGTGATGCGCGCGCGGATCTCGCCATCGCCATCCAATTGCGTGCTGGTAAACTGGAACGAGTCCGCCGTGCCGTAGATGCCTTCGCCTGCGGACTTCACCGTGTAGATGCCCGTGGCGCTGTTGTAGCCGGTGCTTCCGGGAGTCGTCACGTTGCCGATGTCGGCTCCGGCGAGCAAGGCGGGTGCCGTCGAAGTCGGCGCGGTCGGCTCGTTGGCGTCGATTTGCTGGAGGTAGGCGACGAGATTGTTCAAGTCGGCGGAGGAAAGGGTCACGCCTTGATGCGCCTGCACCGCCGCCTGCAAAGACGCGGCGGAGCCATCATGCAGATATGGCGCGGTGGCCCAGAGGCCGCGAAGCGTCGGCACATCCAGGCCGGTGAGCTGCGCGCCGAGGCGCGTGCCGCTCGCTGGCTTGAGCGTGCCGACGTTCGCGAAGATATTCAGCGCGCTGTTCGTGAATCCCGCGCCGCTGTGGCATTGCGCGCAGTTTGCAGTTTGGAAGACGGTCCTGCCTGCCGCCGCCGCAGTCGTAAGCGTGGCGTCCGCATTGCGGAAGGGGCTGGCGTCCTGCGCGCTGAGCGATGTCACATAAGCGGCGAGCGCGTCGAGGTCCACGCTGCGTCCCGCGTTTGACGCGCCGAGCGGAGGGTTCGGCGCGCCTGCGGTGATGAAGCCGGTGCCGCCGCCGAGATTGCGAAGCTGATTCTCGAAGTCATGCACCTCGTCGAAGTTTCCGCTCCAATGCAGCGGACCCATCGACGTGCCGCCATGACCGCGCAGCGTGATCGTGTTGCGCAAGCCCTCGCCGAATCCGGTGAAGTCCCACACCCGGCCGTCGTGCCCGCCGTCATTGTGGCAGGCGGCGCAGCTCACGTATTGCTGGAAGGCGATGCGGGAGTCACGCGCGTCATAAAAGTGTTGTTTGCCGAGAAGAACCGGAGCGGAGAGCTTTTCCGTGGTGATGCAGTTCAGCGTGGAGATGAGCGATGGCGTCACGGTCCGGCCGTCGATGATCGCTCCGACATCGTGAACGGTGATCGTGCGGTCCATGAAGTTCTGCACAAAAAGCGTGCGGCCATCCGGAGACACCACGAGTCCCTGCGGCGCGCGACCCCCGTCGAAGCGCGCGATCTCACGGCCACGCCATGCCTCGACGACGGCCACCTCGCGGCTGCCTTCCAGCGCGGTGAAGAGATAGCTGCCGGTCGGCTCAAACCTGGCGCTGCTGGGAATGCCCGCGTTGTCCAGGTCCACGCGCGCGGCGAGGTCGTCCGTGGCGGCATTCACCGCGAAGCGCGAGACGATGGCGCGCATGGCGCTCTCGTGCGTGAGCTGCTGGCCGTTGCGCAACGAACCGCGCTTGACGTTGTCCTGCTTCGAAGGCACCCAGGCAAACTGTCCGTCGGGCGAGATCACCGCAGGGCCCAGGTAGTTCGGTATTCCACGCGCGGAGACAGGCGTGTCCGCCTGCTCCCCGTGCTGCAGCACGACCGTGCGGTCGATGGCGAAGGCGGCCGCGTTCACCACGACGACTTCCCCGCCCTTCTTCGCTCCGCTGATCTCCGTCTGCACGACGGCGCTGTCCTCCCCGGGAAGCTTGGGCGAGACGAAACGCGAGACGAACACGCGCGTGCTGTCGGCGCTCACCGAGAGGTGCCGCACGCCGCTTCCGACGGAGAGACTGCCGCTCTGCGCGCCGGTCACCGCATTGAATCGCAGCAGCACCCCTGTCTCCTCACACGCGATCCATGCGTCCGTGCCGTCGGGATCGAAGGCCAGGCCGAACGGCTTCGCGCCACGCGGAAGACTGATCGATTGCACCACGGCGAGCGAGACGGGACTGATGATGCTGACCGACGCGGCCGTCATGTTAACCGCCCACACACGACCGTCCGGCGCGATGGCAAGACTGCGCGGAGCGGTGCCTACCGCAATCTCGCCGACACGCGCGCGGGTCACGACGTCGAAGACGCTCACGCTGTCGTTGTCGGGATTCACACACCACACGCGGTCATTCGCGGCGGCGCGATCCTCAAACACGATGCTGGCAGATGCCGTGGGCGCGCGAGCGGTGAGCGCGGCATGGACCGCCTGAAAATAATCGATGAAGACCACGCGGCCGGTGTCATCCGTCGCGGTGAGGGTGACGGAGTACCGACCGGGTAGGGCGAAAGTGTGGGCGACGTTTGCCACGGGCGTGAATGCAGTCTCCGTCGTGCCGTCACCGAAATTCCATTTGTAGCGCGGGTTCGCGCCGCCGGTGCTGACGGCCGTGAATGAGATGGCGGTGCCTGCCTGCCTTGGCGCGCCAGTGAGCGGTGCGAGCGTGAGCGCATCGAATGTGCTCCAAATGAAGGTCTTCGTGTCCGACAGCGTCCCGTCCGTCACGCCGACCGTGACGTTGTGCGTGCTCGCGGCAGCGGGGAGGACGGTGCCGCTGATGAACCCGGTGGCAGTGTTGAGCGTGAGGCCCAGTGGCAGACCGGTGGCGGAATACATGAGCGCATTGCCATCGGGATCGGAAGCCTGGAGCTGCAAGGATGCCGCGACGCCGCGCTGGGATGCAATGCCACCGGGAGCGGTGAACACCGGCGCGCGGTTCACACCGGACGGGAACAACGCGCTGGCGGGAATGGTCTGCCGCGGCGTGCGCGCGCTGGACCAGCGCAGCTTGCACGTCGCGCCGCCGCCGTTTTCGTAGAACTCGAGCTTGATCGTGGCGGGCACGCCTGCGGTGAGCGCGAGGGTTCCGATGCGCTCGACCGGAGACGAGTCGATCCAGGAGTCGATGATCAACGTGTTGTTCACCCAGAGCCGCACGCCATCATTGGCGAGAGCGAGGAAATCATAGGACTCGGTGAAGGCCGGCGTGACCTCGCCCGTCCAGCGCACGCTGAACTGATCCCCGTTCACGCCTGCGGCCGGGCTGCCGCCGAACCAATCGAAGTCAATCGTGGGATCGCGACGCTCCACGATCTGCGTTTGAAAAGCGGTGCCATTGAAATAGGTGCCGGTGAGTCCCTGCGGCGGCGTGATGGTCCAGGTGAAGGATTTGCTGTCGCTCCCGCCGCCGGCGGTGGCTGTCACGGTGACGATATGCACGCTGCCGGCGGCAGCGGTGACGGTGCCGGAGATGAGGCCCGTGGCGCTGCTCACACTGAGCCCCGCCGGCAGACCACTGGCCGCGAAGGTGATGGTGCCGCCGTTCGGATCCGACGCGCTGAGGGGGAGTGAAGCCACATCGCCGATGCTGGTGGTCTGATTCACCGGAGCGATGAGCGTAAGGTATGCGGAGACGCGGATGATCTTGGAGACTGAATGCGTGCCGTTTGCATTGAGCGCGAAGAGCATCCAGTAGCCGGGCGTCATCACGTTGAGGTTCGAGTGTGCGCTGATCTGATAATTGCCGGGCGTGGTCTCGGTGAAGCCCAGCGGGAGGTAGCGCAGGTCCGTGTTCACCGAGTGCGTGATGGCGGACATTTTGATGAAGGCAAACTTCCGGATGTCGGCCGTGGCGGTGACGTGGAAGATCGTGCCGACACCGATGGTGGCCGGCGCGGCCGTGATGGTGGGCCTCGTGGCGGGCGTGCCGTCGGCGTTGAAGAGACACGGCGGCGTGTAAAGCTGCGCGTCCTGATGATCCGCACCGCCGAGTCCGCCGCCCCCGGAGAGCACGCGACCGTCCGGGAGAAGCAAGGCGAGCGAGTGATAATTGCGTGGCACGGCGATGTCTGCGACGCCCCGCCACGCGGCGGTGCGCGGGTTCCACAGCTCGCACGTCATCACAGAGCCGGTGTCGTTGAATTTACGGCCGGAGGTATTCCCGCCGATGACCATCACCTCGCCGCTGGGGAGCACCACGGCATTTGCAAACTGGCGCGCGTTTGCCATCGGCGCGGCCGGTGCCACCACGGGTGCCGGGCCGGTGAGATCGACGGTGTAAGCAGTGGTGCTGCTGGTGCCCGTCGTGGTTTCGTTGGGATTGACCGTCGTGTCGAGCCCGCCGCCGGCGACGAGGATTTTTCCTTCGTCATACATCGCCCAGCTCCCCTCTTTCGGGTAATGCGTGCCGGGCACGGTGGTGCCTGCGTTTGTCATGCCGCCGCTTCCTCCGGTGGTGATCCAATGATTTGTATCCGTCGGGCCGAAGTGAAACAACTGCCCGTTCGGCGCGAGTGTGACGAACGGGTGCCAGACATTGAGGTAGCCTGCCTCCGCGGTGACCTGATCCCACGGAATGGCCGTGAGGCGCGCCCACCCGCCCGCCTCGTCCCAGCGCTCAGCCGAGTTTGATCCGCCGCTGCCGCTGACGCTCCACACTTTTCCGTCGGGGAGCGCGATGGCTGTGTTGTACCAGCGCGGGTCGTTCATGTTTTGAATCCGCGACCACTGATTCGTGCGCCAGTCGAAAATGCTGGCGAGCACGACGGTGTTGCGTCCGCCATTCACCAGCACCCGGCCGTCCGGCAGCATGACCAGCGCGCCGCAAAACATGTCGTGGGAGGGATTGTTGAACTCAGTGAACTCTCCCGTCGCTGGATTCCATGTGGCCGCAAACGTGAACTCCACACCGACGGGAAAGGAGGTGCGCTGGTTCGAGGCGAAGGTGAGCACCCGCCCGTCCGGCAGCGTGGCGGCGGACACCGGAATGTGCGGCGTCCAGGAAACAGGCGCGGCCCACTGCCCCTGTGTGATACACTCCGACGGGGGAACCGCCGCGGCAGGCGCGAGAGTCGCGACCGGAAGAAGCGCGGCTGCCTCCGCCGCGAAAGCATCCGACCCGGTGTGGTCTGTGGTGCCGCCGCGTGATTGCCGCGCGGCCACGATGATGATGAGAGCGATCACCGAGGCGACAGCGAGGCGAGAAAACGCGAACCCATGCAGGGAGTATTGCTTCATGGATCCTTGGCTGCGGCCAGCGTGCGATTTTGCGGCGGTCCGATGAAGGCGTCGTCGGTGAGCGATCGGAGAAAGGCGACGAGCGCGGCCTGATCGTCCGCCGAAAGGCCGAGCCCGTCGGTGGGATGCTTTGCGAGATTTGGATCGAGCGTGTCCGAGCGCGTCACGCCGTGATCGTAATGCGAGACGACTTCCTCGAGCGTGCCGAAGCGGCCATCGTGCATGTAGGGCGCGGTGACCGCCACGTTCCGCAGCGACGGCGTCTTGAATTTGCCGCGATCCGCCGCGAGCTGAGTGACCGACATGCGGCCAACGTCACCGGCTTCGAAAGCGAGGCCGTTGTTCATAAAGCTGCCGTTGGTGAAGAGATTTCCACCGTGGCAGTGAAAGCAGTCCGCGCCCTTCAGTCCGCGCAGGGGATCGTTTTCCGTGACGAAAAGCTGCAAGCCACGCTGCTCCTGCGCGCTCAGCTTCACCTCGCCGCGCGCCGCGCGGTCAAACTTCGATTCCTGTGAGATGAGCGTGTGCAGATACTGCTCAAGCGCGAGCCCGATGCGCCCGGCGGTGATCTCAGAGCCACCGAACGCCTTGTCAAACTGCGTCGTGTATCGCTCATCATGCGCGAGCTTTGCCACGACGCGGTCGAGCGACTCGTTCATCTCATGCGCGTCTTGTATCGGCAGCAGCGTCTGATTGCGCAGCCCTTTCGCGCGGCCGTCCCAGAAAAACTCCTGCTGCCAAAGCAGATTGAAGATCGGCTGCGCATTGCGCGTGCCGGCGATGCCCGCGACCCCGACGCTGAATGCCCGCTCCGCATCGGCAAAAGCGGCCGCGCGGTCGTGGCAGCTCGCACAGGACTGTGCGTTGTTCTTTGAAAGCCGCGCCTCGTGAAACAACCGTTCTCCGAGCGCCACACCCTCGACTGAAGGCACATTGTCCGCCGGCACGGCGACCTGGGGAAAGCGGGCGGAGATCTGCAGCGGGAATGGCGTGGCCTTGTGCCCTGTCACGGGTGCGGGCACGGACGCGACATTTTGAAACCGGTCGGTGGTGATGCTCTTGATGCTGAAAGCGGCCTCAACGTTTTGTTTCAGCGCCGCCGCCAGCAGATCACCCTCCCGGGAGTGCGTGGAATTTCCGTCCCTGGCAAAAGCGATGGGCTTCGATCCACGAAACACTTTTTCGACGTCGAACGCCAGCCGAACGGTGCCCGCAGTGGCGGCATCGAGCGCCAGCGGGAGCTCGACTCGCATCAGGTTCGCGTCGTTCGCGATGTGGAAGGAATAGCCTTCAAAGGAGCCGTCCCTCTTTTGATAGCGGCCTTCCAGCGCCAGAAAAACATATCCGCCCGACCAGCCCCAGTGCAGACCATTCATCAGCGGGTTCAGAGGATGATCCGGCCCCCGCGCGCCCGGATCGGCGGCATTGACGACTGGCTCGACGCCCACATGAAACCGGATGGCCGTGAACTTCCGGGCCGGTACACCTTCGAGAAGCGCGGTGCGTTTGCCTTGATCGCAACGGATGCACGCAAACCAGTCTTTGGACGGCAGCCATGTCCCGTCCTCGCCCCGCAGCGCGACGCCGCTGAGAAGAAAATCGAGGCGGGAAACGGTGACCGCCGCGCCGCTGGCGTCAGTCCCTTGCTCACCCCCCAGCATGAGCGGCTGCGTGCCCCACGTTGGTAGGATCTCAATCGCGATGTCTTTAGTCGGCAACAGTGCCTTTGACGCCCCAAGCGCGAGCCCACCGACGGCGAGCCATGCCGCTATCAGACCCAATGCAACCCGCGGACCTTGAAGGGGATGGAGCGGACGGTATGCGCCAGGTCGCGTCATCACCCCAGACGCAGCCCGTGCACCGCGCCATGCGCTTAGGCGATAGAGATGGGGTGCAGAATGCGGTTTCATTCTCAAAATTACAAATACTGGCGCTATTGAAACTCAGTCTTGAGATTTCGCAACGTGTAATTATGGAATATGCATTCAGATGACTTGATGCGCCTTTGTTGGTCGGCGGGTCCGATTCGTCTGAACTCAGTCCAATTGCCACACAAGTGGTGACCCTGGCTGTGGTTTGGAACGGGAGCAGAGGGTTCCGTCACGCATCTCGGCACAGCAACCAAGCGCCCACCACTCCCAACGCAGCCGCCACGACCCATGCGGCGCTTTGATTGAACTGGTAAAGCTGGAGCCCGCCGACCGAAGCGAAGATTCCGCCCACGCTCCATGAGAGGCTGAGAAAACCCGAGTAGCGACCTCGCATGTCGTCATGAGAAAGGCTGGCCGCATAGGCTTGCTGGCGGGAGAATGCGAGCATCTCCCCCGCCGTGAAGATGACCATCGCCAGCGCAAACGCCCACAAGCTCGCGCTGCCGAGAAACACGAGAAAGCATCCGCCCATCAAAATGTAGCCGAGGCCGATCATGCCGCGCACAGGCCAGAGCCGCGTGGCGGAGGCGAGCGGCATTTCAAAGAGGCAGATGAGGATGCCGTTCATGGCGAGGATGGCGCCGCACCACTTCATCGACAGGCCGGAGCGCTCGAAATGCAGCGGGAACGTGGTGCTCGTCTGCCGGAAAATCCACGACACACAAAGGCACGCCGCGAACAGCGCGAGAAACGGGCGGTTCCTCCGGATGGACGACCACGCGTGTCCCCAGCCCGCCGTCTCCACCGGCGCGCGCCGGCCGCGCGGGAGAAAGCGCCACGCGATGATGCCAAACACAGCCGACGTCGCCGCATCGACCACGAAGAGCCAGAAGAACGAGTGGTCCGCCAGGAAGCCCGCCACCGCCGGACCGAAGGACCAGCCGAGATTCACAGCAAACCTCTGCACTGCATACGCAAGCACGCGGTTCTCCTTCGGCACGATGTCTTGCACGAGCGCGTTCGCGGCCGGCTGCCCAGCCTCGCTCACCATTCCGGTGAAAAAGGCGATCACCGCCAGCGGCTGCCACGCCGCCGCCTGCGACATCGCCATCATGCAGACCGCCCCGCCCAGCGCGCTGAGCGCCATCGTCACATTCCGTCCCATGCGATCCGCCAGCCAGCCGCCGAGCGCCGCCGCGATGAAGCTGCCCACCGAATACGCCCCCACCGCCCATCCCGCCTGCGCCGCCGTGTTACCGTTCCGCGTGATGATGATCGTCAAAAACGGCCACACGAAGATTCCGAACCGGTTCACAAACGTCGCGCCCGCGAGAATCCAAAATGGTCTCGGCAGCGCGCGGAGGTTATGAAAAAAGGGAGACATCTGAACCAAAGGCAGACCCTCAGGCAGGCATCCCATTCCCACAAACTTTTCCCGCGCAGTCCCGGTGCCGTTTAGCAACGCGGAAGGAGCGTTTGCACCGAGGCGGAACGGTCACGGGCTCGCAGCGCCGAACGGGGGCTTCCCCCGCGGCGTTCAACCACGGTGGTTGAGTGCTCAAAAATTCACAGAAGCACACAACGGCTGCGTTTTAGCGCTTTAGCGCTTCCGACAGCACCTAAACAGGATGGTTGAGTGCCACAAACGCCGCCGAAGCGCCTGACCACGGTGTACGAGTGCCTCAGAATTCCAGGGCGCACCTGACCATGGTGATTGAGGGCTGCCGAGATCTCGGGAAGACCTGACCACCCTGATTGAGTCTTCCACCGTTTCCGAAAGCGCCTAACCGCAGCGTTCAGACGGCTCGTTTGAGGCAACCCGTGCCGCTCGACTTGCAGGGATCAGGGTAGGTTCAGTGTGCGCCACCCTCATCGCCGTATCAGGCCCCGAGGCCGTCCACACTACTACCCCGCCATCGTCTCCACTCGCATCCAGACGGGGTGCTCGCGGACGCAGCCTAGCTTCTCGATCTCGGCCATGGCGGCTTTGACGTCGCCGAGTTTGGCGTCGTGGATCATGAGGACGAGGGAGGTGGTTTCGCTTTCGGACTCGAGGTCTTCGGGCTGGATCACGGATGAGATGCCGATGCCGCGCGCGCCGAGCGTGGTGGTGATCTGGCCGAGCACGCCAGGCACGTCGTTGACGGTGAGGCGGAGGAAGTAGCGGCTGATGGTGTCGTCGATGGGCTTTGATTTGCCGTACAGCCCGTGCGGGACGAAGCCGCTGTGACGCGAGCCGTAGATGAGCGTGGCGGCGGCCTCGCAGAGATCGCTGATGACGGAGCTGGCGGTGGGATCCTGCCCGGCGCCGCGGCCGTAGAAGAGCGTCTCGCCGACGATGTCGCCGTTCACGACGATGGCGTTGAAGGCGCCGTTCACGCTGGCGAGCACGTGCGAGAGCGGCAGAAGTGTGGGCTGCGTGCGGACTTCGACGCGGCCTTGTTCATCGGCACGGATGACGGAGAGCAGCTTCACGCCGTAGCCGAGACGCTCGGCGAAACGGATGTCGGCAATGGAGATGCGGTCGATGCCCTCGACATGCACGTCCTCGGCCTTGATCCAAAAACCGTACGAGAGCGAGGCGAGGATGATGGCCTTGTGCGCGGCGTCCCAGCCGCTGATGTCGAGCGTGGGATCCGCCTCGGCGTACCCTTTCTCCTGCGCCTCCTGAAGCGCGTCGGCATACGACAGCCCGGCCTGCGACATGCGCGTGAGGATGTAATTGCACGTGCCGTTGATGATGCCGTGAATGGACCGGATGTGGTTCGCCACGAGTCCCTCCTGCAAAACCTGGATGATGGGAATCCCGCCCGCTACCGCAGCCTCGAAGTAGATCGGCACGCCGCATTCTTCGGCCAGCGCGAACAACTCGCGCCCCCGCTCGGCCAGCAGCGCCTTGTTCCCGGTGACGACGATCTTCCGCGCGCGCAACGCGGCGCTGACGAGATCGAAGGCCTCCGTCGTGCCGCCAATCAGCTCGACGACGACTTGAATCGAGGCGTCGGCAGTGATCTCGCGCCAGTCGGTGGTGAGAAGCGCGGCAGGCACATCGACCTCGCGCTTCCGCTTCAAATCACGCACTGCGACCTTCGCGATCTGCAGGCTGGCGCCGGTGCGCTGCAGGATGAGGTCGGCGTTTTTCAACACGTTCTTGAACACGCCCGCGCCGACGTTGCCGAGTCCGGCGAGTCCGATGCGAATGGTGCGGGGCGAGGTCGAGTTTGGCATAAGAAAGGCGGGCAATAGGGCGCGAGGTCAGAGTTTCCGCAAGCTGCAAGGGGGTGGTGCGCGGCCGCCTTCACGCGAGGCATCAAGCCACACGGCGAAGACGCGCTACCGCACCTCGAAAGTCTTCCAGAAGAGGTACGCGACAGGCGCGACGCCCACGCATTCTGACCCGACCGCCGCGATGCCCGCGATATCGTCAGTGGTGAATCCCGCGGTGATGAAAAGGATGGCGATGAGCAGCGACGAGCCGATGAGGAAGACTGACGCCGGCGAGACGATGCCCGGGCTCCCACGCGTGGTGTCGGCGAGCAATTGGAAGAAATGCCGCGCAAGCAAGGCCAGGATGATGATCGAGAAAAAGCTGATGCCGAGAAGCTGGCTCATCTCATGCTCGGACACCGCCACATAATCGTAGAGGCCGTGCGCGATGACGATGGTGAGAAAGGTGCCCACAAATTTCTCCGCCTGACCGAAGCGCGTGCGGAGTGTCTCATAAAGCGCATGGGTGATGATGCCGGTCATGGAGGCGTGCATGAAATTTGCGGTGAGAAAGCGGGCCCACGCGATGCCGCCGCCACCACTGTAGTATTGAAGATTCTCCTCCATCGCAAAGCCAAGCCCGACGAATGCGCCGGTGAGCAGCGCCTGGCACGCGCTCCGCCGCCACAGCAGGTACGGCATGAAAAAGGCTGCGAGCGCGAGCTTGCTGAGCTCCTCCCGCAGTCCGACGCCGGCGAGGTAATACCACAGGTCATGTGGGAAGGGCGCCTCGGCAGTCATGCCGAGCTGGTATTCTTGATAGCCGAGGATGATGAGTGTCGGCCAGATGCTGCACACACCCGCGATGATGGGCAGCACCGGGAGCGCCCACCGCCAGCGGCCTTTGTCAGAGTGCTGGGTGAAGATGATGTACCACAGCCCGGTGGCGAGAAGCGTGAGCACCAGCGCGCCCCACCGCATCGTCTCGAACTGATGACCGATCAGCCCCTTCCACAGCAGCCAATAGTCTCCCGTGATGCTTCCGATGCGGCTGCGCATCCATGACGTGGCGGTCGCCGCCCAGGCCGGCTGGTTCATCAGGTCACGCAGCAGTTCAGCATCCTTGATCTCGATGGCCAGCCGCAAGGCGCTCTCCCGCGCGGCCTTTGCATCAAGGATGCCGCCCTCACGGATGAATGCGGCCAGAGCGTCCGTCTCCCGTCCCCGCTCCTGCCAGAGATGCCCGAGCATTTCGTTGGCATAAGGCACGACAGGTTTTCGCCCGGCTTTGTCCTGGATGCGGTGCAAGGCGACCGCGCCCGTTTCGCCATCCCCAGCCAGCGATGCGACGATGAAGTCGGTGAACAATCCGCGCTCCGCGTCGGCCCGCGCGTGCTTTTCAATCAATGCGCGCACGTCGATGCCGAGGACGGTGCCGTCATTGAGAAACGCAGCGGCTTCCGGCGGCGCGGTGTGCATCGTGTCGGCGAGATCCGCGACGTGCGGGAGGAAATGCCGCAGCCACCGCAGCAGCTCGCGAGGCGCGGGCTCGCTGGCTTTGCCGAGATTTCTCCACACGCGACGGTACGGCTCCGCGAGCCCGCCGCTGCCAGCCTCGCGCGCGGCCGCAGGCGACGTCACCACACGGCAGAGCTGCACCGCGCAGCCCATGACGAAGCCCGCGATCAAGATGATCAGCGATGTGCGCATGAGGAATGACTTCCTGCGCGTGAGATGGTGGATGCGTGCTTTCCAGCCGTGCAGCATGAGGTGCGGATCGGATTTTTATCAGCTCATCAGCGTGCCGAGCACGAAGTCGGCGATGCGCCGTGCATCCGGCTCGGAGACCTGCGCGGCCGTCGCGCATTCGCCCTCGGTGAGTTCATCGCGGTGCGCGATGCGGCCCGCCTTCCACACCCACGCACCGGCATTGAACGGGCCGACTCTGCGCGGATCGGTCCACGTGTGGATGCCGAGCGTGCGGTCGTTCACCGCGGCGGCGATGTGCATGGGCCCGCTGTCCACGCTCACGCAGGCGCGCGCTTGGCGCATGAGCCAGATCAGCTCGGTCAAACTCGTGCGGTTCGTGAGATCCACGATGTGCGCGCCGCGCAGTTCCGGCGCGGGATTCGTCACGCCGACGATCACCACCCGCGCGCTCGTCAGGCAGTCGCAAAGAGTCTGCAACACGGCGGCTGGCAGCGCCTTTCCACTGCCGCGTGAGAACGGATGCAGCAGGACAAAAGGACGCGAGGCATCGAACCCGGCCGGTGCGGTTCCCGCAGGCAGATCGAAGACAATGTCGTCATGTGTGAAGCTGATGCCAAGAGCGGCGACCATTCTGAGATAGCGCTCGACCGCATGGGCGCCCGCATTCACCGGCACCACCTCATCGAAGAACCGCGCCGCGCCCTCACGCGCGTCCGACATGCCGACGATCCAGTCCGAGCCGCGCGCGAAGGAGATGGTGCCGCTGCGCAGCAGGCCTTGGAAATCGAGCACGATCTCGGGTGTCTCACGCGGCGTGCGGTTCCATTTTGCGGCCCACGCGAGCGACCGCAGCCCGCCGCCAAAGCCGCGCAGCTCCCTCCGTGGAAAGGCGATCACTTCATCAACAAACACGCAGCCTTCGAGCAGCGGCGTCCACTCGCGGTTTGCCAGCCATCTGAGCCGGAGGTGCGGATGCGCGCGCTTGATGAGGCGCGCGGCCGGCAGGGTGTGGACGATGTCGCCGAGCGAGCTGGGTTTGACGATGAGGAGCGATCTGAAATCGCGAAGGTCCACCGGCGGGCTGGCGGCTGTCATTTTCCGAGGGAGAGGCGTTCCGCCAGCAGCGTGGGCAGGCCGGCGTCGAGGATCTTCCCCTGGGTGGCGGGCAGGTCATATTCCACCCTGCGGATCTCGATGGTCTGCGCAACGACATCGTAGATAGCGTACGCCGCGCGCCAGTCGCCGTCCCGAGGCTGGCCGACGCTGCCGACATTGACGAAGTACTTCACGCCCCGCTGGAGCTGCACCAGCTCACCGCGCGCGCCGCGCACGGTATCGTCCTTTTCAAACACGCGCGGCACATGTGTATGACCATAAAAGCAAACCTGGGTGAACTGGTAGCTGAAGCTGGCCATCGCATCGAAGCGATTCGTCACATAGCCCCACGCACCGGGTGAGTCGAGCGTCGCATGCACGATGGTGAAGTCGCGCACCTGGCGCACGAGCTTCAGCTCACGCAGCCATTGAAGCTGATCCTCATTGAGCTGGCCGCGCGTCCACAGCAGGGCCTTCTGCGCGAGCGGGTTCAGCTCCTCCAGGAGCGATGTGGAGGCAGCGCCTTCGTCGTGATTTCCCCGCACGACCGGGCAGTTCATCGCGCGCACGATCTCCAGGCACTCGGACGGATTCGCGGCATAGCCCACGATGTCGCCAAGGCAGACATAGCTGGCGCAGCCTTGGGCTTCCGAGTCCGCGATGACGGCCTGCAAAGCTTCAAGGTTGGCGTGGATGTCGCCGAAAATCGCGAATTTCATCGGGGTTGGGGCGGGCACATTTGCGGCGACGCGAAGGGAAATCAAGTTGTTATCAGGTGGCATCGCGCCACGCAAAGCTGAGTTCGCGATACATCATTTCCATTTCCGGCCGGACGAGGGCTCGGGGTCCGGAATGCGGCGCTCCGTCGGGATGCCGAGCCTGTCCTCAAGGATCTTCAGATGGTGGATCAGGCCGGGCGTGCGCGCGCTGTGTTCGTAGTTTCGCATCAGGATGTCGTACGCCCGCCGCATGGACTCCTCGTCACCGGTCTTGATCATCTCATACGCGGCGAAGCGTTCGTAAACCGGCAGCGCGCCGTTTTGAAATCCCAGCAGGTAGCACGCGCCCGCCTTTTTCGCATCCAGCGTGCCCCATTCACCCGTGGCCTCATTGAGGCCTCGCCGCGCGTAGATGTTCCCCAGCTCGGCCCACAGCCGCCCATCGCGCGGAAGAAACTTCAAACCTTCCTCAAGGATGTCGATGCCGCGCCGCACATGGTCGCGCGCGAGCTGATTGCGAATGACCGGCCGGATGTTCCGGGTGAAGAGATAGTGTGACGCCGCGTTGTAGGCCATGTGCCAGGAGGCCTCCTCCCAGTACTTTTCATACCCAGGCTGCAGCCGCGTGGTGACCTGAAAAAGACTGTCCACTTTGGCCCAGTTCACATCCTGAAACGCGCCGTAAGCCTGGAGGTAGGTGATGCTGGCCACCAGTGAGCGCAGCCCGCCGAGGGATGCTGCAAAACCCATCTGACCCAAGTTCTCACGCAGCCCGAGATCCACGGTCTTGCTGAGCAGTCCGTGCGCGCGCAGCGAGCGCGTGGTGGCCTCCTCCAGCGGCAGCTTCACCACGCCGATGAGAATGAGCACCGCGAGCGCCTGTAATTTGCGTTTCATGGACGGTCACAGCTCCTTCTCCACAAACAGGAGATGCGCCGCCGTCGTGTAGCCGACGACGTAGAGCAGCGCCATGCCCGTCATGCTCAGCAGATCCGGCATCGTGGCCGGGATGCCATTGATGATGTTCTCCACGATGTCGAAGAGGCCGAGGTCAGGGCAGATGATGCCCAGCACAATACCCGCGATCTTTTCCTTCACTGCGGACATGCCGTGGAAAAAGTACTCGCGGAACATCTGCTCACCGTGGCCGAAGATCGTGATGCAGAACGTGATGACAATGGTGAAGAGCGTCGAGCTGGCGAAGCACGAGATCATCAGCGCCAGTGCCGCGACGACAGCGGCCTTCAGGAAGATGGCAAAGACGCCCGCGTGCATGCCCCATGTGAGACCCTGCTTCGCCACCGCCGCAGCCTGCGCG
Source organism: Verrucomicrobiaceae bacterium (assembly GCA_031411695.1). GTDB lineage: Bacteria > Verrucomicrobiota > Verrucomicrobiia > Verrucomicrobiales > Verrucomicrobiaceae > JAIBCL01. Next base: position 16,257 of record JANOBO010000052.1, on the reverse strand, counting down.
GCGATGTTTTCCGGCGTGGCGCTGTGCTCGTGCTCGAGAGACCGCACGGCATCGGCGAGCACCATGTTTTGCCGCAGCCACAGCACCGCGCTCAGCACCGCGTCCATCACGATGAGCCCGCCGCCGATCAGCAGCAGCACGCCGATGAGCTTGCCGAGGATGTATTCAAAGCGCGGCACGGGCTTGGACAGGATGGTGTAGAGCGTGCGGTCCTCGAGATCACGCGGCAGCAGCAAAGAGGTGGCCACGATGGCGATGACGAGGGCGAATACCTGCAGCGATCCGAAGGACACATCCTTCAGCAGCTTGAGCTGCTGATCCGGATTCATGACGGGAAACGCAAAGCCCGCCGCCACCACGATCAGGCAGAACACCACCAGAAACCCAAGGATCTTCATCCGCACGAGCTGCGTCACCGTCGCTGAGGCCAGCGTCCACACGCGGGCGGGTGAGAACGACCGGAACCGGGAGCCTGACGGCGCGATTTTCACTGGGCTGCTCATGACACGTCTGATGAATCCTCCGTCGCCTTGAGAAACAACCGCTCCAGCGTGGTGCGCGGATTTCCCATCTGCAAAAGTTTCGCCTTCCCGCTGTCGGCGGAAACCAACTCGCGGATGCGCGTGAGCAATTCCGGCGAGGCATCCTCCAGCACGATCTCCGTCTGGTTCTCCACGGCGATGAGCTCGTCCAGCCGCCCCTCGCTCACCATTTTTCCATGCGCCATGATGCCAACGCGATCACACACCTCCTGGAGCTGCTCGAGCAGATGCGACGTCACCAGCACCGTGATGCCGCGGCCTTTGAACTCGATGATCAGGTCGCGAATCTTCCGCGAGCCCGCCGGATCCACGCCCGCCGTCGGCTCATCGAGCACGAGAAGGCGCGGCTCATGCACCAGTGCCTGCGCCAGGCCGATGCGCTGCAGCATGCCCTTCGAGTAGCCGCCCACGCGACGGTCGGCCGCGTTCTCGAGCCCGGTGAGATGGAGCAGCTCCTGCGCGCGGTCACGCAGCGCCGCGCCACCGAGCCCGCACAGGCGGCCGTAAAACAGCAGCGTCTCGAGCCCGGTGAGATGCTTGTAGAAATACGGGTTCTCCGGGAGGAAGCCCACATCCTGCCGGCTCTCCACCGTCGTGCTGTCGCGGCCGAAAATCTGCGTCCGCCCCTGCGTCGCGCCGAGCAGGCCGAGCACCACCTTCATCGTGGTGGACTTCCCCGAGCCGTTCGGCCCGATCAACCCATACACCTCCCCTGCCCGCACGGTGAACGAGAGATCACTCACCGCCAGAAACGCCTTGCGCCCGAGCTGGCCTTTGAAAACCTTGGTCAGGCTCTCGACGGCAACGGCGGGGGTTTGTGAGTTGGCTGACATTGAATGCGCCCAATTAGCATGGTCCCTCATAAAAACGCAACGATTCCCCCCGCCGCATCACAACACTCCACAACAACATTGCCATCGTCAGATTGCTTGCGTCCGTTCTCTCCCCGTGTGCTTCAGCCCACCGACCTTACCTCACAATCACAAACCCGCGCGCGCCGGTCAGCGGCGGGATCTTGTTCACCACGCGCTCCTTCACCAGCGAGCCCAGATTGCTTTGCTGGATGTCCTCGAGAAACGCCTCCACTTCGGCGTCGTCGGCCGCCATCACTTGCATCTCCACGCGGCCGTCGTCCAGGTTCCGCACCCAGCCCGTCACGTCGAAGCCTGACGCGATCTGCTTCGTCGAGTAGCGAAAGCCCACGCCCTGCACGCGGCCGGAATAGAAAACCTGTCTTGCTGTCATCGGTGCCTATTTAGCAGAGCTGTCAAACTTCGCAGCCGCCGCATTCACGAACGCCTCGTCTGCGGCGTCGATCAGCAGCACGCCGGTGCCCTGATGATTGATCGTCACGCGCACAAAGCGGTCCTGCGCGGCGAGCGTGAACGCCGAGTCGCTCTTCACATCGGCGGGCTGGTCGTAGCGCTGGTGCATCGATGTGCGCAGCGCTTTGAAGAACATCTGCGCGTCCGCCGCGCCGGCCCACAGCGTCTGCCACACTGCGTGGTCGCGCGCCTTGCCTGCGGCCGTGAAGGTCACCAGCCGGTCCGCGCGCCAGTTCTTCGTCGCGTCAAACGCCACCTCGTCCGGATTGTGCGCCCGCAGGAAAACCGATGCGGCAAACCGGCCCAGCGTGTCATCCCAATACGGTTGCGCCCCGCCCACATCCACCTCAGGCCACGCCACGCTCACCGAGGGCGGCGCGCTCTCCGCCAAGTACAATTCCGGATCGATCACCTCCGCGCTGCTTGCCGGCGGCCGGCTGTAGGCGGCGGTGAGCTGCTTGAAATCCCCGGCGCTGTGCAGCGACTGCGCAAACTCGAACCCGCTCGTGAAGGCAAAGAGATGCAGCTCACGCAGGAAGACCGGCAGCGGCACTTCATTGAACGGATGATCTGGGTCCGATGGCGGCAGATCGCCCGCGTTTGTCGCCACGGGTTTTTGCAGGCTGTAAAGAAACCGCGTCAGCGCCGCATCCCCGCCCATCAGCGCCTCGCGCGCGATCTGCGCGTCCGTCGTCAGGCGCGCGTCCGTCTCGCGCAGCATCACCTTTTGGAAGTCGCGCATGAGCTGGCCGTAGGCGAGCGCCAGCACCGGATCCGTCGGCGGCGGCGGCTGTGGCGGCGCCGCCGCCGGATCCACGAGGAAGGCCGTCTCCGTCTCCGCATCGAACCATCCGCCGAGCTGCCGCACCATCAGCGCCGCGCGCAGCGGCAGGATGGCCACCGGCTGCGGGATGGCGCCCAGCGCCGCCAGCGCTTTGGATTGAAGCTGGCTCTCCTCTCCAGGAAAGCGGCGCTTCAGCCACGCCAGGATCATCTTCTCCACCTCAGCCTGCGGCGCCGTCGTCGTCACGATGGGCACCGCGCGCAGCTTGCGCGCCGTCAGCAGATCGATGCCCAGCGTGACATAGTCCACGGGCTCAGCCTGCGGCGGCGCCGGCTTCTCCGACATCACCGCGCCCTTCACACCGAGATTTCCCATCCGGTCGATCATCGACGCATTCTCATCCTGCAGCGCCTTCACCTGGCCTTGGAGGTACTCCACCTGCCCCTCCAGGATCGTCACCTGCTTGCGCAGATCCTCCGCAGTCTCCGCCGACGGTGCCACGTCCGCTGAGGCCGCCGCCATCGCGCGCTCCACCGCAGGCACGGCTTTTGGGCGCGACCACATCCAGCCGCCCGCCACCGCGCCCAGCGCGACCAGCAGCAAAAGAAACGTTCCCGGTTTGATCATCACCGACCCTAGATCGCGCCTCCCGATTGTCGAACGCCGAGCTTTCGCTTGAGCCAAAAACAATCGCCCCGCATGATGCCCCATGGCGGGCATCTGGCGCATTTGCGGGCGCGACATCGACACAACCAAGCGCGGGCTCATCATGGGCATCGTCAACGTCACGCCCGACTCCTTCTCCGACGGCGGACGCTTCCTCGACCACGCCAGCGCCATCGACTGCGGCCTCCGCCTCGCCGCCGAAGGCGCCGACATCCTCGACATCGGCGGCGAGTCCACCCGGCCCGGCGCCCAGTCCGTACACGCCGACGAGGAGATGCGCCGCGTGCTCCCCGTGGTGCGCGCCCTGCGTGACCAAACCAGCGCCTTCATTTCCATCGATACCATGAAGGCCTCCGTCGCCCGCGCGGCGCTCGATGCCGGGGCGCACATCATCAACGACGTCACCGGCCTCGCCGGCGATCCCGACATGCCCGCCCTCGCCGCCAGCTCCAATGGCGGCCTCGTCGTCATGCACATGAAAGGCACGCCCCGGACCATGCAGCAGCAGCCGGAGTACGAGGATGTGGCCGCCGAAGTCCGCGCCTATTTTGAGCAAAGGCTTGCCGACCTCGCAGCCGCCGGCATCGACCTCACCCGCATCGCACTCGATCCCGGCTTCGGATTCGGAAAGACGCTCCAGCATAATCTCACCCTCCTGCGCGCCCTGCCCACCTTGCGCGTCCGCGCGCGGCCCCTGCTCATCGGCATCTCACGGAAGTCCACCCTCGGCCGCATCCTCGGCAACGACAGGATGGAAGACCGCGACTGGCCCACCGTCGCCCTCACCGCCCACGCCCGCGAGGCCGGCGCCGCCATCATCCGCGTCCACGACGTACGCCCAAACGTCCAAGCCATGCGCATGATCGAAGCCATCTTCGCCCACCCCCACCACCGTGACCCATCTCAAAGCGTCCCCCTGTTGTGATCCAACAATCCATCCCCAGATGAGAGCGCAAAAAGTAGCCCTGTCACTCCGTGACTGGTTTCGTCCAGACAGCGCAACCTTGAAGCTGTTTGCGATTCTGGGTGCCCGACTTCACAGCACACCTTGGCGACGCTGAGGTTTGAAGGCGTTTCCCTCTGAGGCCGGTGGCGCGGCAGCGCCTTCATACTCCCTCTACCTTCGGGAGAGGGCTGGGATGAGGGGCCATTGAGTTAGCGCTGGATTTTCTCTTTCGTCCTCGTGCTCGTGCTCGACTCATTCGAGTAGGAGGACGAGAAACCTCCGCTGACTAAACGGCATTGGGGCTGAGGCACTCTGTTCGTTCGACCGCAAACCAACTCGCCTCATCTCTGCGGCCCCTCTGAATGCGTCGTGGGACAATCACTCGTGCAAATTCACGCCTACCCCCAATATGGGCTCCACACCCCCGCGCGCGTCTGGCAACAATGTCGGACCTAACGAACCGCTGGCACAACCTGACAGTTCTGTTGGTGATCCAAATGTTAAGCGCCATTCGCGTACCGTGAACATTTCGGGCATCGACTTTCATGACACTCGGATTCTCTACGTCATCGAGGACACAGCGGCAGACACGCTCACGATGGATGTCGAGTATCCCACCGATTGGGAGCACAACAGATTCGAGCGCCGGTTCCTCACCTTTTCTGATGCGCACAACTACCAAGTCTTCGAGGTTCCCTTCTCCGGCCCACCCACGATTCTGGCCGCCGAAGTTATCGGCACTTCAGAACGCAGGAGTCGTCTGCGTCTTGAGACAAACGCGGGCTATAGAGAGGTGAGTTGGGTTTTGGTCACGCTTTTAGACAATACGCATGACGGCAAACGAACGTGGCCATCACCGCGCAAAGCCGCGATGAGAACGGGCGTCGAACGATGCGCGGATGAGTGACCCAAGGCATAGCTCTCGGAGAAAGCTTTTGCCGGCTTCGTTCATCACCCGCAGGCTGTTTCGTCTGGTGAGAATCCAAAAGGCCTCTAGAAAAGCTTGTTCCACACCTCCAAGGATGGGCGGCAACCTGCAGGGCATCCCGGAGAAACGGATCGTTTTGTCCGATACGCCAAGAGACCAAAGCAGCTCGCGGTGACCGCCTTCCTGAACAGAACCGCAGGCGGCGTCAGGTGTTCCGGGTGGGATCGAAGAGGGTTGTGTCGCCGCGGATGATGTTCATCGCCCCGTTCAGCTCGCCGCCGGGCTCAATGGAGACGGAGCGCGCGGTGACGTCACCATTCACCGCGCCGTAGGTGGTGATGAGCACCGCGCCGCGCGAGAAGACGGTGCCGGTGATCTTGGCGTGGATCTCGACCTGGTCAGCGTAGATAGGATTCACGAAGGTGACATCGGCGCCTTTTTCGATCACGAGACGATGGCAGCGGATCTCGCCGACGACGGTGCCGCCCGTCCTGAAACAGGCGTCGCCGGTGGCGGTGACATTTGCCTCGAGCAGGCCCTGGCAATGGAAATCCTTGCACTGGACGATGGAGGTGGAGAGATGGCCGCGCTTCCGGATGATGACATCGCCGCGCGTCTTGATGACCTGCGTGGAATTCATGTTGATCTCCACGTCTTCCATGGAGATCCATGCGCCGCATTGGGGGCAATTCGCCGAACGTGCGGACCGCCCGACCTTGAAGAGATGGCCGCAGTCGAAACATTGCGCGTCCTTGAAATACTGCTGCCGGTAGAAGCCCTGGTCCTTCATCTTCTGAAGGGTGCTGGCGCTGGCGGGAGGCGGCGCCGGGGTGGGCGCGGGCATGTTTGAATGCGGGCGCGGCTCCTCGGGAAACTGCGGCCGGGGCGCGGGCTCCTTTTTATCACCGGCGCGCTGTAGCATGGTGCCAAAGCCGGCGTCTCCCGCGTGGGCGTCTTCCGCAGATGACTTTGAAGCGGAGCTGCCGGCCTGCGCGGTGTCTTCATCCTTGTGGGCCGATGCACCGATGATGGAGCGGAGCACGTTCTTCGCATCGGGGTGGGTGGCTGCTTCGCTCGGAGAAGCGGCACGCTGCGCTGCGGCACCGATCTCTCCTGCGCCAGCGCGCTCGACTGCCCTGGCCGGACCTTGGACCTTCGGAGAGGGTGGCGTGCTCGGCTCTGCCGGGCGGTCATGCCGAACGCCGGTGCCGGTCACGCGCTTTTTTTCGATGCGGAGATGATCGCCGCACTTTTTGCAGAACGTAGAGACGACGAGGCGCGGTTCAAACTGAACCGCGCCGCATGTCGGGCACACCACCTCGATCTTGCCTTTCGGGGGCTGAGGTCTGTCGTCTTTCCCGAAGCCTAAAAGTCCCCGGAGCACACGCGATCGGTATTAGGACTGGGGACGGCTGACGGAGGCGGACTTCGCTGAAGCTGCCTCGACGGCCTTCCGGCCGACCTGCGACTGACCCATGAAAGTGGCGCCTTCCTCGATGGCGAGCGTGCCTGCGGCGATGTCGCCGATCAACGTGGCGTTGCTCTTCAACTCGCACCGCTCCTGGACGGTGATGTTGCCCTCTACCTTGCCAAAGATGATGACCGAGCGGGTTTTGATCTCGCCCTTGATCAGCGCGTTCTCACCGACGGTGAGCGCGCCGTCGGAGTGGACTTCGCCCTCAATCTTTCCGTCGATGATGAGATCGTGGGAAAACTTGATGGAGCCTTTGATTTCGACATCGCTGGAAAGGACATTCTTGCTGGAAGACATAGAGGGAGTGGGTGAAAAGCGTTGGGGTTGCGCAATGGGTGCAGGTGCCGAACTGGTCGGCACGGCGGGCGGAGGGGGTGCCTCGGTGCGCCTGACATCCTTTTGCCCGTCGTTTGGTGTGCCAATGATTTGTCTCAACATGGGGCCGCGAATATATGGGAATGGCGCTTCAAGTGTCAATCCTTGTGTCGGTTGTTCGCAAAATAGTTTCCATAAGCATCGCGGCGGGCGCTCTCAGCGCGTGGTTCAACGGCCCGCATCGACCGCATCCGCGATTTCTTCCGCTGGGTAAGTCCAGATCTCGCTCAGCGTCGGATGGTAGTGCGGGATTTTCAAAAACGCGCGCGCGGTGCAGCGGTGATGCATGGCGACGACGATCTCGTGGATGATCTCCGTGGCCTCGGGCCCGACACAAGTGGCGCCGAGGATCTCGCCCGTTTCGCGGTGCGCCGTCATTTTGACAAATCCATCGGTCTCGCCCATGACCATGGATTTCCCGTGATCATCGAACGGATACGAGGCGGATACAAAGGGGACGCCTCGCGCGGCAAGATCCCCCTCAGTCGCACCGACGGCGGCCACCTGCGGATGGGAGAACACGCCGAAGAGCAGCAGGCGGTAGTCCATCTCCTCGTCGCACGTGTTGCCGTTGATCAGGCGATGCGCGTTCCGCGCGGCGATCTCGCCCTGCTGGATGGCGACATGCACGACATCGAGAGGGCTGCACACATCGCCCGCGGCAAAAATGTGCGGCTGCGTGGTCTGCATCGTCGCGCTCACCGAGATCTTTTTTCCTGCGAGCCCGACGTGAGCGTGCTGTAAATCGAGGCCGCCCGATGCGGGGTGCCGGCCCATCGCTACCAGAATCTGCTCCACGGTCACGCTGCGCTCGTGCTGACCGTGCCGAAACTCGATGTGCTTCCCCGCGCCAGTCACGCTCACGCGATGGATGCTCGTCCCGAGATGGCAGTCGATGCCGCGATGCGTGAATGCTTTCTCGACCGCCGCGCTGCACCCAGCATCCTGGCCCGTGAGAAATTGCGGCCCACGCTGGATCAGTGTCACCTTGCAGCCGACGCCTTCGAGATAATGCGCCATCTCCAGCGCGATCGCGCCGCCGCCTAGCACGGCGACGGACTTGGGAAGCTGCTCTGCATCGAGCACATCGTCGCTGGTCCAAATGCCCGCATCGCTCAATCCCGGAATGTCAGGCACGCTGGCCACGGAGCCCGTCGCGATGCAGCACGCCTTCGCTTGGATCGTGAAGGCCGCCAGTCCGTCGAGCGGCGTGACCTCGAGCGCGTGCGCGTCCTTGAACCGCGCGCGGCCGCGATGCAACACAAAGCGCCCGTCTTGAAGCTGCGCCTGCCGATAGCCCGCGAAGTCGGCGATCAACGCGCGCTTCCGATCCCGGATCGCGCGCACATCGACACACCGCGCCTCCGCCTGCAGTCCAAACTCCGCCGCGCGTCGGATTGAGAGGTTGCGGTTGGCCGATTCGATGAGCGCCTTGCTCGGCATGCAGCCGCGCAGGATGCACAGCCCGCCCAGCTCCGCCGCGCCATCCACGACGGCAACGCGCATCCCAAGATCATGAGCCGTCCGCGCCGCCGCATAACCCGCACTGCCGCCGCCGAGGATGATGAGATCAAAGCTCTCCATCATAGACATCCTTTCGGTTGCCGACCCGCACCACGAGAACCGTCAAACAGCTTCTCCCGCATCTCGCAGAGCAGCCGAAAATCACCCACGCGATAGCGCCAGAAATCACCGAGCGGTCCTCGCAGGGCCTTGCCTGTCTGGCGTGGATTCAGCGCATCCTTGATTCGTGTGTCGAGGAATTCGACGATGCGCCGACGGGACTGAGGGTCCAGTTTCTTCAAATCGCGAAGCGCCTTTTCGCTCAGGCTATATTCCCAGTTCACGCTTCGCTTCTTCGCTGGTGAAGATTCGGCCAGGTGCGGCGGCGGCATCCGCGGTCATTGCGTAGTCCTCCTGATCTTCGAGGAACTCATCGACAGCGGCGCTCGCCAGCTCATCGGGCGTGCGGCCAGTCTGGGCGGCGAGGCGCGCGAGGCGGGCTTCCGTGGCTGGATTCAATTCGAGCGTGATCATGAGGCGAGCTTAGGCCGCGTGCCGACTTTTGCCAAGCCTTGTGATGCCCAATTGAGCCCCAAGGCCGGGTCGCCTTAAAACCAGATTGCCGCCCTGGTTTTGCGGCTTCGTCAGCGACTCAAAAAAAGCCCGTTCTCCCAGCAGAAAACGCTTTGAATGGCCCCCTCGCTCGCTACCCTTTTGCGCTCCCCATCGAGCACGTTTCCGAAGCGGTTTTTTGGACGGACTCAGTCGATGGACAACCCGTGCGCTTGCTCCCCATGTCAGACGAAATCAACGACCTCATCAACACCACCCACGTCGCCGCCAACCAAGCCTACGGCGCTGATCAAATCAAAAAACTCGAAGGCCTCCAGGCCGTGCGCGAACGGCCCGGCATGTACATCGGCGATCCCGATGAGCGCGGCCTGCACCACTGCGTCTTTGAGGTCGTCGATAACTCCATCGACGAGCACCTCGCGGGCAACTGCAACAACGTCGGCGTCACCATCCACAGCGACGGCTCCATCAGCATCGAGGACGACGGCCGCGGCATTCCTGTGGAGATGCATAAGGTGGCGAAGATGCCCACCGTCGAGCTCGTGCTCACCAGCCTGCACGCAGGCGGCAAGTTCGGCGACGGCGCGTATGAATTCTCCGGCGGCCTTCACGGCGTCGGCGCCAAATGCACCAACGCGCTTTCCGACTGGTTCAAGTGCGAGGTCTTCCGCGACGGAAAAATTTACGCCATCGGCTTCGAGCGCGGCAAGACAACCGAGCCGCTCACTGTCCTCGGCGAGCTGGATGACCCGAAGCGCACCGGCACGAAAATCACCTTCTTCCCAGACGCGACGATCTTCACCATCACCACCACTTTCAACTTCGAGCGGCTGCTCGTGCGTTTGCGTGAGCTGGCTTTCCTGAACCCGGGCATCCGCATCGCGCTCATCGACGAGCGTGTGGAGCCGCAGCGCGAGGAACTGCTGCACTACAAGGAGGGCGTTAAGCAGTTCGTCCGCGAGATGGGCTCCGACAAGGACAAGGTCCACTCCGAGCCCATCGCTCTCGCCGGCCGTCGCGAAGTCGTGATCGACGACAAGCCAAAGTTCATCCTGGTCGATTGCGTCTTGCAATACAACAAGGGCCTCAGCGAGCAGACGCTCTGCTTTGCCAATGCCATCCCGAATCCCGACGGCGGCACCCATTACTCGGGTCTGAAAACCGCGCTCACCAAGTCGGTGAAACAGTACATCAACGCCAACCCCAAGCTCTTCAAAGACAAGCTGCCCGACATCGAAGGCGATGACTGCCGCGAAGGACTCATCTGCGTGCTGAGCGTGAAGCTGCCGAATCCGCGCTTCAACTCGCAGACAAAAGTGAAGCTCGTGAACGGCGAGGTCGAGGGCGTGGTGAACTCTGTCGTGTATGAGGGACTCACGCGGTTCTTTGATGAGAATCCCGACGTTGCCGGCGAGGTCATCAAGAACATCATCATCGCCGCGAAGTCACGCGAGGCCGCACGCAAGGCCCGCGAGGCCATCCGCAAGGACGCGATGAGCAGCGGCGGCCTGCCCGGCAAGCTGGCCGACTGCTCCGAGCGCGATCCTGCAAAAACCGAGCTGTTCATTGTTGAGGGCGATTCCGCCGGCGGCTCCGCCAAGATGGGCCGCAACCGTCACAACCAGGCGATCCTTCCTCTGCGCGGCAAGCTCATCAACACGGAGAAAGCGCGCCTCGAGAAGGTACTGCAGAACAAGGAAATCCAGACCATGATCACCGCCATCGGCACCGGCATCGGCGGCGACAGCGAGGTGGAAGGTTCCTTCAATCTGGCCAAGCTGCGCTATCACAAGATCGTCATCATGACCGATGCCGACGTCGATGGCAGCCACATCCGCACGCTGCTGCTCACGTTCTTCTTCCGGCAGATGCCCGAGCTGGTGAAGCGCGGCCACATCTACGTCGCGCAGCCGCCGCTCTACCAGGTCACGCGCAAGAAGCGCGAGGAATACGTGCAGAGCGACGCCGAGATGGACGCCATCTTGCTCGAGCTGGGTTCCGGTGAGATCAGCCTGCGGAACATGGCCGACGGCAGCAAGGTGGAGGCGGACCGGCTGAAGTCGATCTTGGAGCAGCTCGTTCCCGTCGCCAAATTCGCCGACATCATCCGGCGTCATGGCGGCGATTTTGAGGCTTACCTGCAAGCGCGTGACGATGCCACTGGCAATCTCCCGCACTACCTCGTCATGATCCGCGAGGGCAACGAGGAGCACGTCCATTACTTCCTCGGCAACGAGCAGCTCGCCGCCTTTGCAAAGGAGAATCACGACCTTCATCTCTTCGCGCGCACGGAAGCATCCGTTGATGAAGACGGTGTGGGCAACGCAAGCGCCGCCAGCAATGGTCACGCCCCGAAGGTCAACCGCCGGGCACGATTGATCGAGATCCACGAGGCCCACGGCATGAGGCGCCGCTTCCAGCAGCTTGATGAACTCGGCCTGCACGTCGATCACTTCAGCAGCCAGGACAAGCCGCTGTTTGAAATCATCGAAGGCGAGGGTGACAACGCGAAGGTTCACCCCGTCTTCAGCATCCCAGGCATCCTTGCGAAGGTCATGGAGATCGGTAAACGCGGCATGGAGATCAAGCGCTTCAAAGGTCTCGGCGAAATGAATGCCAAGCAATTGTTCGAGACCACCATGGACCCCAACAAGCGCACCCTCCTCCAGATCAAACTCGATGAAACCAACGCGCAGGAAGCCGAACGCATCTTCACTATTTTGATGGGCGACGTCGTGGAGCCGCGAAAGCACTTCATCGAGGAGAATGCGCTGAATGTGCGGAATCTCGACGTGTAGTTTTCAATCACACAACCATGCCCTTCCCAGCATCCATCGCGAATCTTGGAGCGCCCCGGAATGCCACGCCGGAAATCATGGCGGCCTTGCGCGCGGAAAAAATGCGCCATGTCGATGCTCTGAATCAGAAAAACCGGAATCGCTACCTCCGTCTCGCGGACTACATCGAGCAGCATCCAGATTGCCTGGATCAAGCCCGCAACCATGTGGAGCGATTTCTCGCAAGTCCGGGGCACATCCGACTCCACTGGGCCTTGAACGAATGGCGTGAAGTGCTCGCTCAGCGCTCTGCCAGTCAGATCGCAGCCATGTTTCGCGATGAGTCGGAGGAGCATCGTCATCTGCGTGAGACATCACCCTTTGCTGGCCCGGAGATCGCCAAGTTTGCCATTGCCTGATTGTGGGAGACTCCATCGACAACCCTCTGGCGCTTGACCTCAAGCATTTCACAACCGCCATCAAAAAGGCGGCGGAAGTGTATCAATGCGATCACTTCATCGTGGTCGGTCGAGGCTCGCTCTCCGCCTCCATGCCCGATGCACCAGCCGCCTTGCGCACCACGGGCGACATCGATCTCTTCTCCACATTCGACGTTGCGGTGCTGGATCAATGGACTGCTGCTGACACGATGGTTGGCGCTGGCTCGGAGTTCTTCGATGAACACGGCTTCTACATCGAACGAGTCGGCGAATGGACGCTGCTGGATCAACCCGAAGGCTGGCAGGATCGCGCCATCAAGATGAGCATCGAAGGGACCGATGTGCTCGTTCTTCACCCGCTCGACCTCGCCTACAACAAGCTGGACGCCGGTCGCGACAAGGACATCGATTTCCTTGCCGAAGGATTCCGCTGCGGCGCATATCAGTTCGCCGAATTGGAGCAGTTTGTCCTGAGTGGTGCCAAAGAAGACTGGCGGCGTGATGACATGCTGACCAAACTGCAACGAGCCAGGGAACTGGCGGGAGGTGCTACGACATGAAACAGCAACTCATCATCGCCACTTCAGTTCTCATGGGACTTGCACTCGCTCATGCTGCAAAGAACAACCGCATCGCCGACTACGAGATTGCGAACCTGATAAAAACCAAAACCGGACTGACCAACACGACGCCTTTGCCCATCAAGCTGACAGACAGCCAGGCATGGCTGTGCGGGACTCCGCTCAACACAGACATTCATGGCGATGCCTGGGCCAGTTTTCTGGTGAGCACATCCGCGATCAAAGAATGGAAAGCTCAAGCGAAGGAGTATCCCGAAGGCACAGCTCCCGTGAAGACCAAATACGCTGATGCCAAGGGTGAGAAGACTTTGCTCCACACGCTGATGCTCAAGCGTGAAAAAGGATACAACCCTGACGGTGGTGACTGGGAATACGTCGTTGCTGGCGTGGATGGCAATGTTCAGGCCAGAGGCAAGCTCACTTCGTGCATGGAATGCCACCGTAAATACAAAGCCACGGACTGTGTTGCCCCGATCCATTCGCCATCTCCCGCCACAAAGTAGTGTTTTCCGACTCTTAGCACTGAGCACTTGCCTCCCGCCCATTCGTCATTCGTCATTCCTAATTCGTCATTTCCCCTCCCATGCCCGAAGACCCCAACCCTCACTCCATCCAGCCCATCTCCGTCGCTGACGAAGTCAAAAACTCGTTCCTCGACTACTCGATGTCCGTCATCATCTCTCGCGCGTTGCCGGATGTGCGCGATGGATTGAAACCCTCTCAGCGGCGCATCCTTTACGCGATGCACGAGCTGTCGCTCTATCCGCCGAAGAAGCACGTCAAGTGCGCCAAGATCGCGGGCGACACCTCGGGCAACTACCATCCGCACGGTGAAGCCGTCATCTACCCGACGCTCGTTCACATGGGGCAGGAGTGGGCGATGCGCGAGACCTTGATCGATCCGCAGGGGAACTTCGGCTCCGTCGAAGGCGACCCGCCGGCAGCCATGCGTTATACCGAGGCGCGCATGACGCATCTCGGCGGCACGCTCATGCAGGACATGGAGAAGGACACGGTCAACTTCGTGCCGAACTACGACGAACGTCTGACCGAGCCGTCCGTGTTTCCCGCCGCGTTTCCGAACCTCATCGTCAATGGCGGCACCGGCATCGCGGTCGGCATGGCCACGAACATGCCGCCGCATAATCTTGGCGAGGTCATCGACGCCGTGTGCGCGCAGATCGACAATCCCGCGATCACCACGCCCGAGATCATGGAGCACATCAAAGGACCGGACTTTCCCACGGGCTGCATCATCCAGGGCACGGCGGGCATCCGCGAGTATCTCGAAACCGGACACGGCGCGATGCGCATCCGAGGTGTCGCTGAGATCGTGGAAAACGGCAACCGGGAGCAGATCATCATCACTGAAATCCCCTTCAACGTGAACCGCGCCGAGCTGGAGAAGCGCATCGCAATGCTGGCGAACGAGAAAATCATCACGGAGATCAGCGGCGTGAGGAACGAGTCTGATGAGAACTCGCGCCTCGTCGTTGATCTGAAAAAAGACGCGCGCGCGCAGGTGGTGCTGAATAATTTGTACAAGCACACCGAGCTGGAGACGAGCTTCAGCGCGCACATGCTGGCCATTGATCGCGGCCGTCCGCGCGTGCTCTGCATGAAGGACGCCATCGCGTGCTACATCGAGCACCGCCGCGAGGTCATCATCCGCCGCACCAAATTCCTCCTCGGCAAGGCCGAGATCCAGGCTGAAAGGCTCGAGGCTTATCTGCTCGCGCTCGGTCACCTCGACGACTTCATCAGGATCATCCGCGAGAGCAAAAACCGCGACGAGGCACGAGCCGGGCTCCGCGCATACACCTTCACCACTGCCACTGCCGAGCAGCTCGGCATTCTCATCCGTGGCCAGCCAAGCATCCAGGACGGGCGCTATATTTTCACCGAGAAACAGGTCGAGGACATCCTCGAACTGCGCCTCTACCAGCTCACGGGCCTGGAGCGTGACAAGGTGAAGGCCGAGTACGACGCCGTGCTGGCCACCATCACGGACTTGCTGGACATCCTCGCGAACGAGCACCGCGTTCTCACCATCATCAAGGACGAGCTGCACGTCATCAAAGCCAAGCACGCCACGCCCCGCCTCACGCGCATCGAGGCGGTCGAGGGCGAGATGGAAAGCATCGACCTCATCCCGAACGAAGCCGCCATCGTGACGATGACACACCTCGGCAGCATCAAACGCACACCGACCGCCGAGTACAAACTGCAAGGTCGCGGTGGCAAGGGATTGAAAGGCATGGAGACGCGCGAGTCCCAGGGCGAGGAGGAGGCCGATGATTTCGTCGAGCATCTCTTCAGCGCGCAGCTCCATGACTTCCTGCTCTTCTTCACGAACACAGGCCGCATGTACGTCGAGCGCGTGTATCAGATCCCGCAGGCCACGCGCACAGGAAAGGGGCGCAGCATCAAGAATCTGCTAAACCTGCGCGCCGAGGAGAAGATCGCCAGCGTGCTCATCTTAAAGGCACAAGGCCCTGAAGATGATGCGATGTGGGCTGCTGACCGCTACGTCCTCTTCGCCACCAAAGACGGCACGGTGAAGAAAACCGCGCTCGAGGAATTCAAGAACTACAGCAAGAGCGGCATCATCGCGATCAAGCTCGACGAGGGCAACGACCTCGTGAACTGCGTGCTCACCGACGGCAACAAGGAAGTCTGCCTCGTCACGCAGGACGGCATGTGCGCGCGCTTTCACGAGACGGGAGACGATCCCGCCTTCCCGAATCTCCGCCCCATCGGCCGGAACACCGCCGGCGTGCGCGGCATCACGCTCGATGATGGCGACTGCCTCGTGAGCTGCATCACCAATGAGCCCGACACCATGCTGCTCGTCGTCAGCGAGAAAGGCCTCGGCAAACGCACCGCGTTCAACGAATACCGCCTGCTCAGCAACCGCGGCGGCAAAGGTGTCATCACGATGAACGTCACCGAGAAGACCGGCAAAGTCGTCGCCGCGCTTGCCGTGCATGATCAAGACGAGCTGATGCTCATGACCAGCAAGGGCCAGTCCGTCCGCATCCGTGCCGGTGGCGAAAAAGGCATCCGCGAAACCGGCCGCAACGCCCAAGGCGTGAGACTCATGAACCTCAAGGAAGGCGAGATCATCCAGGACGTGGCGACCGTCATTGCGGAAGAGGAGGAAAAGGGTGGGGAGGCTCCGGAGGAGCCGGTGTAATAACATTGACACGCTACACAATGACAACGCAGTCTTTCCTTGGTGAGTGGCTGGAAGAAAAAACGGTACGACAATACACTCACTAAAAATCTGCCTTCTAAATTATTCAATGCAGCAGCCAGGAGTGCTTCCGGTATACAATTACAC
>JANOBO010000051.1:0-11878 GCA_031411695.1 Verrucomicrobiaceae bacterium | reverse complement strand
CCACCATCGAGATGACCATCGGCGGGAAAACACGGCTGGCCTCGAGCGGGCCCACCATTGACTCACCTTCCTTCACGGCATCGTGGATTTTTGTGATGGCACCTGAGATGACGACATTGCCTGCTGTTTCACGGGTGATGTTCAATGCCTGTAGAATAGGCACCCCGGAGGTGACCAGCGTTCCCAGCGTGCGTGTGAACCGCGAGATGGCCGTCTTGCTCTGCACGTCACCGAAGAGCGGCATCTTGAGCTTCATCTGGTCGATGATGATGCGGCCCTTGGCCGTCGCCGCGAAGATCTTCCATCCGATGAAAATCACGGCGGCACCGATGATGAGCTGCCAGAAATTGCCGCCGATCCAGCGGCTGAACCCGATCACCCATTTGGTGATCTCGGGCAGCTTGTCCCTGCTGCCCAGCATGTCCTCGAAGATCTTCTCAAACTTCGGCACGATCACCAACATGAGGAAGATCATGATGGCCACGGCGATGAACATGACGATGATCGGGTACACCATCGCGGCCACGACCTTGTTCTTGAGCTTCTGCGCCTTCTCCTGGTACTCGGCGAGACGATTGAGGACGATCTCAAGCACACCGCCGAGTTCGCCGGCCTTCACCATGTTCACATAGAGCTTGTTAAAGATGCGGGGGAACTGCTGGAGGCTCTCGGAGAACGTGCTGCCCGTCTGCACAGAGTCCGCCAAGGTCGAGATCGTGCGCTTCATGATCGGCATGGGCTCCTGTCTGGAGAGAACCGTCAGCCCGCGAAGAAGCGGCAGGCCCGAATCGATCAGCGTGGCGAGCTGCCGCGTGAAGATCATCAACGTCTTGCTTTTCACCTTTGCCGCGCCCGATGCTTTCGCCGAGTCCTTGCCTTTGCCCGCCTTCGGAGCGCTGCGTGCGCGGCGCTTGATGGCGCTCACATCACCCTTCCCCTCCTGCACCACCGTGGTCGGATAAAGCTGCTGCTGGCGAAGCGACGAGATCGCCTCGCTCTCGGTTGCCGCGTCAATGACGCCGGCGGATTCCTGTCCGTTTTGATCGAGAGCGATGTAATGAAAGGTTGGCATAAGCGCAGGTCAGTGATTCGTGATGCTGGGTAAATGTGAGGTTAGCGGATTTTCGTGCAGTCTGTCCATCTTAAAAGCGGCGGGCCATACGACTCAATGCCGCCACATGCGTCAAGTGTATTTCAAAACTTCCTCGATCGTGGTCTCGCCATCGTAGATGTTCCGCAGGCCGTCCTCACGGAGCGACACCATGCCGAGTTCCAGCGCCTTTTGTTTCAACACGAGCGTCGGCGCCTTTGACGTGATCAGGTCGCGGAGGGGGTCGGTCACGTCCAGCAATTCGTAGATACCCTTTCGGCCCTTGTAGCCAGTGTTGTTACAGGCCGGGCAGCCTGCGCCCGTGTAGAATTGCTTCCCGCCCGTGTCGCTGGGTGAAAGGCCAAGTTGATTGAGGATCGAGAGGCTGGGGTCATACGACGTGCGGCAGCTCTTGCAAATCGTGCGCAAAAGCCGCTGCGCCAGCACACCCTCAAGCGTCGCGGCCACCATGAAAGGCTCCACCCCCATGTCCACGAGCCGCGTCACCGCTCCGGCGGAATCATTGGTGTGAAGCGTGCTGAGCACAAGGTGACCGGTCAGCGAGGCCTGGATGGCGATCTGCGCGGTCTCGATGTCGCGCATCTCACCCACCATGATCCGATCCGGATCCTGACGGAGAAACGCGCGGAGCGCCCTGGCGAAAGTGAGTCCGATGGCCTCGTTCATCGGCACCTGCATGATGCCATCAAGCTCGTACTCCACAGGATCCTCGGCCGTAAGCAGCTTGGCGTCGATCGTGTTGATGCGGCGCAGCGCGGCGTACAGCGTCGTGGTTTTGCCGGCTCCCGTGGGGCCGGTGACGATGAAGATGCCATTGGGCTTGCTGATGGTCTCTACGATGTAGTCAAATAGAGCGGGCGGCATACCAAGCTGCTCGAGATTCAGGTTCACTGAGGAGCGGTCCAGCACGCGGAGCACGACGCTCTCCCCATGCTGCGTGGGCAGAGAAGACACGCGCATGTCCACGGGTTTTCCGTTCACCGAGGTCATGATGCGGCCGTCCTGCGGCACGCGCCGCTCGGCGATGTTCATGTTCGACATGACCTTGATGCGCGAGATCACGGAGTTCGCCAGATGCACGGGCGGCGGCGCCATTTCGTAAAGCGCGCCGTCCACACGGTAGCGGATCTTGAACTCGCGCTCGAAGGGCTCGAAATGGATGTCGGACGCGCGCTCCTTGATGGCCTGCTGCATCACGAGATCGACGAACTTCACGATCGGGGCGGAGTTTGCCTCCTTCTCGAGTGACTTCGGATCGAGCGCGCCGCTCTGCATGCCGAGCTGGCCGAAGATCTCCTCGATGCTCGGCGAGCCCGTGCCGTAGTGCTTGTCGATGAGTTCCTGCACCTGGCTGCGCCGCGCCACGACTGGAACCACATCCCGCCCCAGCGCGAAGCGAAGATCCTCGAGCAATTGCGGATTCAAAGGATCGGTGAAGGCCACGTGCAGGCTGCTGGCGTCCATGGTGATGGGAAACGCGCCATAGAGACGGGCCATGCCTGCGGGGATCAGCTGTACAAGCTCCGGCTGGGGGACGAACTCGGCCAGATCGAAATGCTCCGCGCCCAACTCCTCCGCCACAGCCGCCCAGAAATCGTCCTCGGTGGTGAAGATGCCGTAATCCATCAGCACTTGGAGGATGTCCTTGCCGCTGCGGGACGCGTCCTGCGAGATGTCGTAGGCCTGGCCTTCATCGATCACGCCACGGCCGGCCAGCATGTCCACCACGTTTTGAGCTGTCATATCAACTAATGTTCTGGGTTCCTGATTTGCGGTTCCCGGTTTTAATCTCCATCGGCCATCGTGGCCTCGATGACTTCCTCGGCGGTGGTCATGCCGGCCAGCACCTTGCGCACGCCATCCTCGCGGATGGTCCTCATGCCCAGCTCGCGCGCGCGTTTGCGTAGCTGCGGCGTGGTGAGCTGTTCGTTGATCATGTTGCGCACTTCGTCGTCGATCTTGAAAATCTCCAGGATCGCCAGACGCCCGCGATAGCCTCTGTCCCGGCACTTCTTGCAGCCCTTAGGCTCCATGATGACAGCCTCGAGCACTTGGGATGGATCGAGGCGCAGCCCGCGCAGCTCCGCATCGCTCAGCGCGCCGGGCTCCTTGCATTCCGGGCAGAGCTTGCGCACGAGACGCTGGGCCTGGATGGCGCGCACGGCGGATGCGATGAGGAAGGGCTTGATGCCGATGTCCGCCAGACGCGCGACCGTGCTCGGCGCGTCATTGGTGTGCAACGTGCTGAAGACGAGATGTCCGGTAAGGCTCGCGTTGATCGCGATGCCGGCAGTTTCAAGGTCACGGATCTCCCCGAGCATGATGATGTTCGGCGCCTGGCGCAGCATCGCACGTAGCGCGGCGGCAAACGTCATGCCGATGTCCTCCTTCACCATCACTTGGTTGATCCCGGCAAGCTCATACTCGACCGGGTCCTCGACCGTGATGATCTTCCTGTCCGGCCGATTGATGAAATTGAGGCACGCATACAGCGTCGTGGTCTTCCCGGAGCCCGTCGGACCCGTGACGAGGATGATGCCGTCGGGAAGGCTCAGCATCTTCTCGAAGACCTCCTGATCGTCCGACAGGAAGCCTAGATCGGAGAGGCCGAGGCGGAGGCCCGACTTGTCCAGCACACGCATGACCACGGACTCACCGTTGTTCGTCGGGATGATGGAGACACGCATGTCGAGCTCCTTGTCATTGAACGACATCTGGATGCGGCCATCCTGCGGGACGCGCTTTTCATCCACGCTCATGGTGTTCGTCATGATCTTGATGCGGCTGATGATGGCCGCATGGATGCGCTTTGGGTGGTGCTCCATGTCCTGGAGCACACCGTCGATCCGGTAGCGCACGCGCACGTCTTTCTCGAGCGGTTCGATATGGATGTCACTCGTCCGGGACTTGAAGGCCTCGGTCATCATGTTGTTTACCAGACGGATGATCGGCGCGTCATCCACCACAGCCGCCCCGCCGCCCACGGGCTTCAGGTTGGCGCTGCCCATCACGGCATCGTTGCCGTAGATGTTCGACATCAGCGTCCTGATCGAGGATGGCGTGGCGCAAAAGAACTCGATATCTGGCTGCAGGACGTGCGGCAGCGCGTCGAGCGTTTCAAAGTCATAGGGATCGCTCACCGCGATCTGCATTCGTCCGCGATCCTGGCCCAGCGGGGCGATCTTATAGCGGAGCGCCACCTCGACGGGCACCATCTCCTTCATCTCGGCCGTCGGCATGTAGCCGGTGAGATCCACATATTCCATGCCGGAGTTCACCGCCACGTTTTGCGCGATCTGCTCGTCGGACACCACGCCGGTCTTGATCAGCGTGTCGATCACCGACTCATTCGGTTTCTTCGTCCCGCGCGCCTGCTGCACAGCGCGTTCGTCAAGGAGTCCCGCTTCCTGCAGGAGTTCGAGGAGATACTCTTCGTTTGAATAGGGCATGCGGTCAGGGTTCTCTGGGGGGCGGGCTCGCCACGGCTCTTTCGCGCGGGAACGAAAAATCAGCGGGAAATCAAACTACTACGATTCGCGGCGATGTGTCAACGAATGTGAATCGATCTCCACTGAAAATGCCAAGAAAACTTCGGCTGTAACTTTTTCTGGCAGGGCGGGACAGATCAGTATCGTGGGCCGCCACGACCGCGACTCGCATCACGCCGCTGATGATCTTCCCCTCCCATGTTTCCAAATGGCAGCCACTGGTTTACCTCGCCTGTGTCATCCTCCTGCCTGCAGTGGACCGCGCGCAGATCACCCGGCGCAAGGCTGCGGACGCGCAGGCGCTCTCCGCGCGCAGCGGCACTGGGCGCGCGGCTATTTCCTCCGCCCCGCGCGATGCCATCAACCAAAACCGGCCCGATGATGTGTTCATCGGAGACTCCATGGTCGCCTCGCGCATCACGACTGCCGCTTGGACCGAGGCCACCGGTGGCCGGAAGGCTGAGATCGTTTGGGAGCCCGGCGCCACCTCCGCGCGCTGGTATCTTTATTTGAAGAACCACGTCCTCGCCGCCGATGCGAAGCCCAAGCAGATCTACCTGTTTTTCCGCGACCGCTTTTGGTCGCTCCCTGAGCTAACCGTGGAAGGCAGTGCGTGGGCGGCAATCGAGCGCGCGATGCCCGATGACGACCCCGTGATCCGCCGTGTGCTCGGCGGCCCACGCATGGGTGATGCGACCCGCCTCACGCATGCTCTCGAGTCGCTCTACCCGTTGCAATATCGGCGTGAGGCTGCGGAGAAAGCCTTCACCGATGCCACGCTCGGCTGGGCCGCAGCTCAGCACCGCGTGAAACGCAGCGCGGCCAGGACCGCGCTAAACGATGTGTTCTCCTTCGAAAACATGCGCCCAGGCCTGCACATGGAGTCCGCGCTCGATTCACTCGATCTTCCCGTGCCCTTCGATCCGTCTCCCGACGCAGGTTTTCTCCCCGCCGTGGTCGATCTCATCGCGCAGCATCACGCACCGGTCACGTTCGTCCGCGTGGAGCGCCGCCCGCGCGCGGACGGCTCCCGGCCAGGCAACGAAAACCTCCGCGCCTACATCCGCGAGCTCAGCACCTATTTGGAAAAGCACGGCATCCCCTTCATCGATCTCGCCGATGACGCTGGGGTGACCATTGAGAAATACGGCGAGGGAGATCACATCGCCAAAGAATGGCGGACGTGGTGGACGGGCCGTTTTGCCGCACGCGTGGGAGTCGCTCCGCGATGATCTTCCACAGCCTCGCATATCTCGGCTTCTTCCTCGCAGTATGGTCAGCATACTGGTGCCTGCCGCGGCGTGGGCAGGGCGCGCTGCTCATTGGGGCCAGCTTGTACTTTTACGGCTGCGTCCATCTGTGGTTTCTCATCCCCTTCGCCATCACCATGCTGGTGGATTTCAGCGTCGGCGTCGGCATCGAAAAAATGCCGCGGCGAAAGCGGCTGCTGCTCGGCGTCAGCGTCGTCTCAAATCTCTCGCTGCTCGGCTTCTTCAAGTATTGGGACTTCTTCGCCGGCAACTTTAACGCCGTGCTCGCCACAGTGGGGCTCGATCTTCCGCTCCCGCTCCTCCAGGTCATCCTGCCCGTCGGCATCTCGTTCTACACCTTTCAGAGCCTCGGCTATGTCATTGACGTTTATCGCGGAGATCTCCCCGCGTGCCGTCGGCTCGATGACTTCACGGTCTTTGTTTCTTTTTTCCCGCAGCTCGTCGCCGGGCCCATCGACCGGCATGGCCGGCTGCTGAAGCAGGTGCAGGCCACGCGGCACTTCGATTTCAGCGCGGTGCCGTCGATCCTCACGCTCGGCATCTGGGGCTATTTCAAAAAGCTCGTGATCGCCGACAACGCCGGGCTCATCGCGGACAAAGTCTTCGCGCATGCCGCGCCCACGCCGCTGCTGCTGCTCGCTGGCGTGCTCGCCTTCACCGTGCAGATCTTCGCGGACTTCTCCGCCTACACAGACATCGCCCGCGCCAGCGCGCGGCTCCTTGGATTCGATCTCATTCAGAACTTCAATCACCCGTGGCTCTCCAAATCTCCATCCGACTTTTGGCGCCGCTGGCACATCTCGCTCTCCTCGTGGTTTCGCGATTACGTTTACATCCCGCTCGGCGGCTCGCGCGCAGGCCTTGCGCGGCAGGTCTTCAACATCCTCATCACCTTCTTCATCTCCGGCCTGTGGCACGGCGCCGCGTGGAATTTCATCCTCTGGGGCCTCTACTGGGGCGCGCTCATCGCCATCGAGCGCATTTGGAATGCCCGACAAATGCCCGGCATTCCCTCGCTTGTTTCCATCCCGCTCACTTTCGCGCTCTCGGTCTTCGGCTGGCTGCTTTTTCGCGAGCATGATCTCAGCTACCTCGCCTCACACGTCACGCGCTTCAGCTCAGCGATCCCAGCGGCCGAGCACGCCGCAGCGCTCCACCTCATCGCGCAGATCAGCCTCTATTCCCTCCCCATCTGGGCGCATGGCGCGTGGGATGCCATCGCAAAGCGAATCGCCATTCCCGCCGTGCTTGTGTTCTGCCTGCAATCAGCAGTCTCAGTCGTGCTGGTCGGCGGCATCATGATCCTGCGCAGCGAGCGCACGGGCGACTTCATCTACTTCCAGTTCTGAATGACGGCGCGCTCGCGAGGGTCGCGGGACAGATTTCAAAATCCGCTTTTCAACAGCGCTTCCTTTGGCGGCGCGTCGTGCTCCCCGGTGCTCTCAAATCCAGGCAGCTCCTTTCCGTTGTGTCGCTCGTGACGCGTCCTCACATCCTTTCCGAAGGCCAGCCCGCGAATATTGAGCTGCTCGATCTTGTCCTCCGCCCGCACGCCCACTTGCGTGCTGTAAATGGCGCAATCGCTGATGACGACATGCGCGCCGCCGCGACTGCCCGGCCCGCGCACGCGAAAGGCCACCTCGTTGTCGGCGAAAACGCAGCGCGTGATCTCCGCGTCCACATGCTCCTTCAGGTTCAGCGCGGCCATCAGACTGAGCTGGGACGGCTGGTTCCAACCGTGAATGTGACAGTTCACGATAACGAGCCTGGCCCGCTCCCCGTCAGGCCGGGTCTTGGTGTCCACCGCATTCTCGCCGGGCCGCTCGCCAGCCTTGAAGCCGAGGGCGTCGGACGGCAGCGGGCCCGTCCACAGATGACAGTTTTCGATCCGCACGCTGCCACGCGAGGCGCGGTCGGGATCGAACTGAATGCAATCGCCTGACGTGTGTGAGATGTCGCAGTTCCGAACGATCACGTCACCCCAATGTCCCGTGATGCCGTGCGCGTCCTGCTGGTCTTTGAAAGTGCCATTGAGCAGATGATGGATGCGGCAGTTCTCGATCACGACCTTCGTGCCAAACACGCCGATGCCGTTCCCAGTCGCGTTGCGGATCTCGCAATTGCGGATCGTGACGCCGTCGGCCGTCACCTTCACGATGTTCCCCCCTGCGCCCTGCGCCTCGACGAGGTAGTTCTCATACACACCCGGCTTGGTGATCTCCAGCCGGCTCACCGTTTTCGGATTGGAAAGAACGCCAACCGCGCCTCGCGTGCCGACAGATTCTCCAAAGGCTTCGAGAGCTCCGAGGCCAAGACAGAGTGTCAGCACACGAGCCTGGATTGCGGAAGGCGTCATGCCAGGATGCCCTTGATCACCTTTGCCGGATCCACGCCCGTCAGACGGAAATCAAGACCCTGCGAGCGGAACGCGAGCCTTTGATGATCAAGCCCGAGCTGATTGAGAATCGTGGCGTGGATGTCGTGCACGTGCGCCGGATTCTCCACCGCGCCGAAGCCGAACTCATCCGTCTGCCCATACACCGTGCCAGCCTTGAAGCCGCCGCCCGCAAACCACATCGTGAACGCGTCGATGTGATGATTGCGGCCCGTGGACTCCCGCACCTCGCCCATGGGCGTGCGGCCGAACTCTCCGCCCCACACCACGATTGTGTCGTCGAGAAGACCGCGCTGCTTCAGATCCTTCACCAGCGCCGCGCACGCCTGATCGATGTCAGCGCACTTCAGCGGCAGATGCTTCTCCAAATTCTCGGTCGGACCGCCGTGGTGATCCCAGTTTGTGTCGTAGAGCTGCACGAAGCGCACCCCGCGCTCGATAAGCCTGCGCGCAAGCAGGCAGTTCCGCGCGAAGCTCGTCTCCTTAGCGTCCTTGATTCCGTACAAATCCAGCGTCGCCTGACTCTCGCCGCTGGTGTCCATCAGCTCCGGCGCGCTGGTCTGCATGCGGTAGGCCATCTCATAGGCGTTGATGCGCGTGGCGATCTCGTCGTCCCCCGTCTCCGCCAGCCGCTTCAGGTTCAGGTCACGCACCGCATCCACCACCTGCCGCTGCTGCGCCGGGGTGATCTCCTTCGGCGTGGACAGGTTCACGATGGGATCACCCTGATTGCGCAGCGGCACGCCTTGATACGTCGTGGGCAATACACCGCTGCCCCAAAGAACCGCGCCACCACGCGGCCCGCGCGGCCCGCTCTGCAGCACCACGAAGCCCGGCAGGTCATCGCACTCGCTGCCGATGCCATATGTGACCCACGCACCCATGCTGGGCCGGCCAAACAAGCCGCTGCCTGTGTTCATGTACAGTTTCGCTGGCGCGTGGTTGAAGAGATCCGTCTTGCACGTGGTGACGATGCTGATGTCATCCACGATTCCCGCCATGTGCGGAAGAAGATCGCTCACCCATCCGCCGGATTGGCCGCGCTGCTTGAAGCCGATCTTTGATCCCAGCAGATCACTTCGATGACTGCTGTCCATGAAGGCAAAGCGCTTCCCCTTCGTGTAGCTCTCCGGGATTGGTTTGCCGTTGAGCTTGTTGAGCTGCGGCTTGTGCTCGAACATCTCCAACTGCGACGGCCCGCCCGCCATGAAGAGGTAGATCACATTCTTCGCCCTCGCGGCAAAGTGCGTCTTCTTCGGCATCAGCGGGCTCCGCGTCGCCGGCGCGCCCATCAGCGACGATAGCGCGATGGACCCAAGGCCCAGCGAGCAGCGGCTGAAGAAGTGGCGGCGGGTGACATCCCGAAGAGCGTGGTCGGCAGTGATTCGCATGGATGGGCTGATAACGGTGAAAGTGGAGGTTTCATTCCAGCCGCCGAATCGGCCGGATGTTTTCCACCGGCGAAAAGCGCGGTTTCCAGCCGGGCCATTCATGCCTAACGTCGCGCACCACCGCGCCATGTTCTCGCCATCGTTGACAACCTTCATGCAGCAGACGCTCCAACTGGATCTCGACAGGATCACGGAGAAGGCCGCGCGGCTGAATGGCATGCTCCCGCTACCCGAGGCGTTCTCGCGGAGCCTGGAGCACAAGCTGCGCATCGAACTCACGCATGGCAGCACCGCCATCGAGGGGAACACGCTCACCCTGCGCGAGACACAACTCCTCATTCATGAGGGCATCACGCCCGCCGGCGCAAAGCATCTGCACGAGATCCACGAGACGTTGAATCACGATCGGGCGGTCGTGTGTCTCCAAGGTTTTGTGAAGTCGGGCCGCATCATCGACGAGAAGGGCATTGCCGAACTTCATCGCCTCGTCATGGCAAACATCGATGACGCACGATCCGGCACCTGCCGCAGTGACCGGGTGATGCTCACCGGCGCACCTGTCCAGCCGCTGAGGCCGGAGTTAGTGCCGTCCGCCATGCTGGAGCTTTGCTCCTGGATCACCACGACGGAAACTCACCCCGTCATCCTCGCCGGAGAAGCCCACTACCGGTTTGTGAAGATTCATCCGTTTCACGATGGCAACGGGCGCACGGCGCGACTGCTGATGAATTGGATTCTGCTCCGCGAGCATCTGCCGCTGACGGTCATTCCCGCCGAAGCCCGCTCGCGCTACATCACCAGCATTGACGACGCGGATCGCGGAGACCCAGGCGGCTTCTTCCGCCTCCTGTGCGGATGTGTGGAAAGCTCGCTGGACCAATACCTCGGCGAGTGAGCGGCTATTCCCGCGTGACGGTTTCATCCAGGTTCAAAAGCGCGCGCGCCGCATTCAGCGGGTCGAGCTTTTTCAACACGGCAATCTCGTCCACCTGCGGCGCGCGTGACGTGCAGCGCTTGAACGCGAGTTCGAGCCCGTCCTGGCGGATGATCTTTTCCAGCGCGGTCGCAAACTCGAAGAAGCCGGCGTCATTCATCAGCGTGAGCGCCTGCAGCGGCGTGTTGCTGCGGATGCGGCGGGTGCAGGTGCTGAACCCTTCCGGCGCGTCGAACACCGTGAGCGATGGTGGCGGCGACGCGCGATAAACAAAGGTGTAGAGGCCGCGGCGGTATTTGTCCGCGCCTTTGCTGACGGTCCACACTCGCTTCACCTGACCCACGCCCATCACGCCATCCGGGATGGGCGGATACACGGGCGGTCCGCCGAGCTTTGGCGATAACAGACCGCTGGCGGTGAGAGCCGCATCCCGCACGACCTCGGCATCGAGGCGCAGGCGCGTCTGGCGCGCGAGGTGGTAATTGCCCGGATCTTTATCCCGCAGGACCGCCGTGTTCGTGGAGGACTGACGATAAGTGCGCGACGTGACGATGAGCCGATGCATCTCCTTCAGGCTCCAGTGCCGGGCGATCAATTCCGTCGCCAGCCAGTCGAGCAGTTCGGGATGCGAGGGAGACGTGCCCTGCGCGCCAAAGTCATTTTCCGTCTCCACGATGCCGCGCCCAAAGTACTGCTGCCACACGCGGTTCACGATCACACGCGCAGTCAGCGGATTCTGCGGACTCACGATCCAGCGCGCGAGATCCAGCCGCGTGGCCTGTCCGTCCGGCTGCGCAAAGGCGTGCAGCACCTTCGGCGTCCCGGGTGTGACTTCATCGGCCGGACGCGTGAAGTCGCCCTTGATGAAAACGGTCGTCTTGCGCGGCTCTGGCAGCTCCTTCATCACCAGCGTCGTCGTTCCTTGATTGAGCTGCGTGTCTAATTCCTTGTGCCGGTCACTCAGGATGCGCAGGGCATCGCTCGGACTCAGGATGTTTCCAAACAGCGCGATGTTGTCCGCCAGCGTGCGTTTGCCTGCGGGCTTCTCCACGGCCTTCCGAATGCCTGCGGATAATTTTTTCCTGAAGTCGGGAGTCATGCCCTTCTCCCACTCCGTGACCTCGCCGTATCTCTCCTTCACCAGTGCCTGGAGCCTGGCGTCGAGTTCCCTGAACTCCGCGGTCATGCCGGCGACGTCAAGTGTCGGATCCACCACTTTCAAGGTGGGCTCGTCCTGGTTGTTCAGGAAGGCAAACAGGCGGTAGTACTCCTTCTGCTCGATGGGATC
>JANOBO010000050.1:0-4537 GCA_031411695.1 Verrucomicrobiaceae bacterium | reverse complement strand
TGGAGATCGAAGACGGTGTATTGTTTGCGCGGGCGAAGCATGGAGGCAGGATGAGAATGTGAGGGTAAGGACGGCTGTGCCTCGACGATGCGAGGACTGCGGTGAGAGTCATCCATCAGAGCGAAAGGTGATGCGTCTGACAAGAACGAATGCGGGTGCCGGAGAAATCTGATTCTTTCGTCTCACCCCTCCTCACAGCGTTGCCGAAGAATCATGCGTGCAATGGCGCCGATTCATTGTCTCGTTTGAAAGTCGCCAGCACTTCCCCCTGTTTCTCACCGCCAATCTCATGAAAACCCCAGCACACACCCGCCGCCAGTTTATCGCAGACACCGCAGTCGTCGCCGCAGGCTCGCTGCTCATTGGATCTGAAACCGTATGCGGAGCCGAGGCGGTGCCGGAGTTCCGCACGACGACGAAGAATGATCCAGACCGAATCTGGCTGGGGCCGGAGCTGTGGGCGAATCCGATGCAGGACTGGCGTGTGAAGGATGGCCGCATCGAATGCGTGAACGCCGCGCCGGGCCGCAATGTGCATGCGCTCACGCGCGAGCTGGCGGACCGCAGCGGCGATTTGAAAATGAGCGTGCGCATCGGGCGAGTCGATGGCGCGATGATTGGCGGCGGCAAAGGGTCGGCAGGATTTCGCATCGGCATCCTCGGCACGCTCGGCGCGATCCCGGAGCTGCGCGATGTGCGGAACAACCTCGCCTTCAGCGGCGGCTTTGACGCGGGCGTGACTGCGGCGGGCGCGGTGTTCTTTGGCGATGTGAAGAAGGCGGAGGGTGCGGCGATGGATCTGAGATCGGTGGGCGAGATCGATCTCGAACTGAGCGCGAAGCCCGATGGAAAAGGTTACACGCTCACCCTCAAGGCGACGGATGTGAAGAGCGGCACGGCGCTCGGCGAGGCGAGGCGAGAAGGTTTCCCTGCGGCGCAGTTGATCGGCAATCTAGCGCTGGTCGCCAACTTCGGCGCATCGGAGGGACCGGGCGCGAAGAAGGGCAAGGCTGCGAAATCGGCGGGCGAGAGCGCGGGTCCGGGCTCGGGCTCGTTTTGGTTTTCCGACTGGCGCATCGCGGGCTCGAAGGTCGCCGCGCGCGAAGACGCGGGCTTTGGGCCGATCCTGTTTTCGCAGTACACGATGAGCGGCGGCACGGTGAAGCTGACCGCGCAGATGCCGCCGATGGGTGATAAAGATTCGCAGACGGTGAAGCTCGAACTGAAGCGCGGCGATGCGTGGAAGGAAATCGCGGAGGCGAAGATTCATCCGCAGGCGCGCACGGCCACGTTTCGATTGGAGAAGTGGGATGGGACGCAGGACGTGCCGTATCGCTTGGTTTATGCGCTGCGTTTTGCCGATGGAAAAGACCAGCGCCGCGAGTGGGCGGGGCTGATCCGGCGCGATCCCGTGGACCAGCCGCAGCTCAGCGTGGCGGACATCTCGTGCAACATTCACACGGCATTTCCAAACGCGCCTTACGTGGAGAACGTGGCGCAGTTGAACCCCGATCTAGTCGCGTTTGTCGGCGATCAGTTTTACGAGAACACGGGCGGCATGGGCATCCAGAAGGCGCCGCTGGATGCGGCGGTCATCGACTACCTGCGGAAATGGTTCTTCCACGGCTGGACGTGGCGAAACATCATCAAGGACAGGCCAAGTGTGTCCCTGCCGGATGATCACGACGTGTATCAAGGCAATCTCTGGGGCGAGGGCGGCGCCGCGCGGAAGACGACGCAGGAGGCAGGCGGCTACGACATGCCGGGCGATTGGATCAATGTGGTGCACCGCACGCAGACCTCGCATCATCCCGATCCGTATGACGCGGAGCCGTGCAAGCAGGGTGTGATCAACTACTACGGCGCGCTCACATACGGGGGCGTGAGTTTTGCCGTCCTCGCAGACCGCCAGTTCAAGTCTGCGCCCGAAGGAAAAGTGCCACCCACTGGAGATCGGGGCGATCACGTCGTGGATCTGAATTTCGATCCGAAGACGGCGGACATCGAGGGGCTGGAGCTTCTCGGCGGCAAGCAGATCCAGTTCATCAAGGAGTGGGCGCGCGACTGGAAGGGCGCGGAGATGAAGGCGGTGATCTCGCAGACGATCTTCACCGGCATGGCGACGACGCATGGCGGCGAGCGCGAGATTTTGCGCGCAGACTACGATCAGAACGGCTGGCCGCAGAAGGCGCGAAATGCGGCCCTGCGCGAGATTCGCAAATGCTTCGCCGTGCATATCGCGGGAGATCAACATTTGCCGGCGGTCGTGCATTACGGCATCGATGAGCATCGTGATGCTGGCGTCGCTTTTGCAGGTCCTGCGGTAAACGTCGGCTATCCGCGCTGGTGGGAGCCGACGGAAAAAGTGCATGCGCGCAAAGCGAACCAAGGAATCACCGGCGACTTCACTGATCACTTCGGCCATCCCATGACCGTGCTCGCCGTGAAGAACGGCCCCGCGCGGCCGAGCGCCGAGGTGATTCAGAATTTGGTCGAGAAGACATCCGGCTTCGGACTGGTGAGGTTCGACAAGACCAAGCGCAGCATCACCATCGAGTGCTGGCCGTTTGCCAGCGATTTCGGCAAGCCGGGAGCCGCGCAGTTTGAGACATGGCCCGTGGTGACGAGCCAGCTCGACCAATACGCACGGAAGGCGACCGCGCAGTTGCCGAAACTCCAGATCACGGGCGCAAAGAAGGCGCTGGTCGAGGTGATCGATGCAAAAGGCGAGCTGGTGCACGTCATCCGCGTGCAGACCCGCGAGTGGCAGCCGCTTGTCTTCGCCGAAGGAAAATACTCCGTGCGGGTGAGCGATCCAGAGAGCGGCAAATCGGCTACGTTGAAAGGCGTGGTAGCGACGATGGAGAACACGGAGACGGTGGCGGTAGAGGTGGCGTGAAATCGTGCGATGCCGGGTGACCGCAGGGCGAAAGTGGTGCGACCCGCTGGGTTGCACTGTCATCCGCTGCAACCCAGCGGGTTGCCCCACTTTGCTGTGGGTGAAACGATGTTGAGCATTCCCGCACGAGAAGCTAACCTCCCGCCATGAGCGACACGCTGATTCTCGAACCCGATGCCGATATCCGCATCTTGGAGAACCTTTTTTTGACCGAGGATGAATACCTCGCCACCGAGCCGGAACGCATTGAGCGGCACGAGTACATCGATGGCCAGATCCGCGCGATGGCAGGTGCCAGCGACAGTCATGAGGGCGTGAGCCTGCTCATCGCAAGCAAGCTGCTGCAACATCTCAGCGGCAAGCCGTGCCGTGTTTACAAGGGAGACATGAAGCTCCGCGTCCAGCAACAAGCCCAGGCGCACAAGGTGATTTTTTATTACCCTGACATCATGGTCGTTTGTGATCCGGCGGATGCGCACCCGAACTACAAGACGGCACCGAAGGTCATTGTGGAGGTGCTT
Source organism: Verrucomicrobiaceae bacterium (assembly GCA_031411695.1). Taxonomy (GTDB): domain Bacteria; phylum Verrucomicrobiota; class Verrucomicrobiia; order Verrucomicrobiales; family Verrucomicrobiaceae; genus JAIBCL01. The sequence continues at coordinate 1,117 of JANOBO010000050.1, read as the reverse complement.
TCCAATGACAAGGGGCGCGACCTGATCGAAAAACTGGCCGTCTATCGCGAGCTCGAGACGCTGGAGGAGTACTTCGTGATCAGCCAGCACGCGGCACGCCCGGAGGTGACGGCCTTCCGACGCCGCACGGGTTTCGAGCCGGACATTCTTCAAGACGGAGCCTTCACCATGGAGTCGATCGGACTGCCGCTCACCGTGAAGGAACTCTACGCTTATTGATTCCATACGTGGGTGGAGCGGTGTTCATCACGACTCCAGAGGCCTGTAGCAAATTCGCTGGCACAAAAGTACCGCAAGCCGTGACAAACCACGGCGCATTCGCCATGCTGCGCGCATAATGAATGCGCCCACCATGGAACCCACTCTCAAGATCGCCCTCGTCGGCGCCGGCATGTTCGGCGGAGATGTCCACCTGCGCGCTTACGCGGACTTGCAGCGCTTCGGCATCGCGGGACAGCTTGCGCGCGTGGGGCTGGACAAATACGCGCGCGATCTCGCACCGGTGAAGTTTGATCTCGTCGCGGTCGCCACACGCTCGCAGAAGTCGGCGGAGAAATCGGCGGCGGCGTTCAAGGAATGGACCGGCCATTCGCCAAAGTGTTATCACGGCGATGAGCCCTGGAACGATATCCTGCGCGACTTTCCCGATTTGGATGTGCTCGCAGTCGCGACGCCGGATCATCTGCACACGCAGCCGATCCTCGCCGCGCTGGCAAAGGGCGTGCATGTGCTGACGGAGAAGCCGATGTGCCTGACCACGCAGGAGTCCGATCAAATCATCGACGCAGCCCGCGCGAAGAATTGCATCGTCGGTGTGGACATGCACAAGCGCTACGACCCCGACCATCTGCGTGTGCGTGACGACATCCAGAACCGCATCGGCGCACCGCTCTACGGCACGGCCTATCTCGAAGAACCGCTCGAAGTCAGCACCAGCACCTTCAAGTGGGTCGAAAGCAGTGATCCTTTCAGCTACGTCGGCCCGCACTGGACGGATCTGATCTGGAGCTACTACAAATCGAAGCCCGTGAGCCTCACCGCCGTGGGCCAGAAGCAGCGCCTCATCCGCGATGGCATCAACGCTTTCGATGCTGTCCAAGTCCGTGTCGATTACGCC
>JANOBO010000049.1:0-9470 GCA_031411695.1 Verrucomicrobiaceae bacterium | reverse complement strand
CCGGCAACAAGGGATCGGCTCACTTCACCACCCTGGTTTCTGACTCGTGCGGGTCTCCGGTGCTTCCGAAGTTGGGGCGAGGATGGAAAGGACGGGGAGGACGCTTGTCAGCACCCCTCGGCGGCAATGAATCGACGGGGGAGGCAGAACGGGGCCGGCGTCCGGTTGTCCGCCGCCGGGAGGCCGCTTATACCCCTGCCGAAAGGGCCATTTACCTTCGTACGGAGGGCGCTCGGGATGCTCGTGACGAGAGAATTCTAGCGATGGGGGAGTCTCCGGGTGGCCCCGGCGAGACAATCCTGGCTCTGGGGGTGCCTCCGACGCCTCAGACGAGACAAATCTAGCGCTGGGAGGGTCTGCCGGTATCACAGACGAGAGAATCCTGGCGTGGAGACAGGCTCCGGGTGGGGGCGAAAAGAGAAATCTGGAGCGAGGGAGCCTCCGGGGGCTGGAGACGAGGGAATCCTGGCACAGGGGGAGTCTCCGGTGGTGCCGGGAAAATGGACCTCCTTGATGTCTAGCTGTAGAACTTCTCGATCGCATCCACCAGCCCTTGGATCGTGTGCTCCTTGGCTGACACGTCGGGCTTCAGATTGTGCTTTTTGATCGTGGCCGTGGTGACTGGGCCGATGCTGGCGATCTTGATCTTATCGGGCAGCGGCACGCCGAGCTGCAGGTAGCACTCGACGGTGGAGGAGCTGGTGAAGGTGATCATGTCGGCACCTTCGTCCTTCAGCCGGGCCAGCGCGCCGAGGTTGTCCTCTTTTTCGGCGACGGTGCGGTAGGCGATGGCTTCATCGACGATGGCACCCATGCCGGTGAGTTCGTTTGCGATGACTTCGCGCGCCTCGTCGGCGCGCACCCAGAGGACGGTGCTGTTCTCGACGCTGAGGTTGGTCTTGAACGCGCGGATCAGGCCTTCGGCGACGAAATCCTTGTCCGGCATGAGATCCACGGCCATGTGAAACTCACGCACCTTTTCAGCGGTGCCGGGCCCGATCACGGCGATCTTCGCCCCGCCGATGGCGCGCGCGTCATTGTACAATTTGTAAAACATCTTGAAGAAGGCCTCCACGCCGTTCGGGCTGGTGAAGACGATCCAGTCGTAAGTGTGGCAGTCCTGCACCAGCTCGCCAAAGGCCATGAGATTGTGCGGTTCCTCGATGCGGATGGTGGGCAGCTCGATCACATCAGCGCCGAGGGCGGCGAGTTTCTTGGTCAGCGCGCCAGCCTGCTGCCGGGTGCGGGTGACGACGATGCGCTTGCCGAAGAGCGGGCGTTTCTCAAACCAATTGATGTTGGGGCGCTCGTTCACGACATCGCCGATGACGGCGACGGCTGGTGCCTTGAAGCCAGCCTCCTTCACCTTTGCAGCCATGGTGCCCAGACTGCCCACCAGAGTCTGCTGCCGGCCGAGCGTGGCCCAGCGGACAAGTGCCATCGGTGTGGAAGGTAGCGCGCCGTGCTTGATGAGCTGGCTAGTGATCTCTTCGATGCGCTCGACGCCCATGAGAAAGACCTTCGTCCCATCGGCAGCGGCGAGCTTAGCGTAGTCCAGCGAGGTCTGCGGCTTCGTGGGGTCCTCGTGTCCGGTGAAAATGGTGAGTTGCGAGCAATGGTCGCGATGCGTGACGGGAATGCCCGCATAGGCCGGGCCGGCGATGGCGGATGTGATGCCGGGCACGATCTCAAAGCGCACGCCGGCCCTTGCCAGCACGGCGGCTTCCTCCGCGCCGCGGCCAAACAAGACGGGATCGCCGCCCTTCAGCCGGGTGACGGTTTTCCCTTCGCTGGTGAGCTTGACGATGAGGGCGTTGATCTCGTCCTGGCTGAGCGTGTGGTCCTTGGCCTTCTTGCCGACGTACATCTTGTCCGCGCCGGGCTTTGCAAAGCGGAGCAGCTCGGGATTGCAGAGGTAATCGTACACCAGCACGTCAGCCGCCTCGATGCACTCTTTGCCTTTCAAGGTGAGCAGACCGGGATCTCCGGGGCCGGTGCCGACGAGATAACAAACGCCTTTTGATTTCATGCCTGGGATAGAACGCGGTTTGCCAGATCGGTGGCGAGCGCCTTCGGTGTGTGGATGGAGGATTCGCCCACCGCTTCAAAGGGCGGTGCGGTCAGCCGGTGCTCATCGAAGACACGGACGGCCATGTGCATACGCTCGTTTGCGATCCAGGTGCGCGCGCCGATCGGCGTGTCGCACCCGGCATTGAGCGCGCGGAGAAACTCGCGCTCCGCAGAGACACGCGCATGGGTCTCGAAGTGATTGATGGCTGAGAGCAGGCTGGCGGTGCCGTAATCCCGCGCGCGCGTCTCGAGGGTGATGGCGCCCTGCCCGGATGCAGGGAGAAATGTCTGGGCGTCGAGCACGGCTGCGTGGACTGTCCGGCCTTCGATCTCGATGCGGGTGCGCGTCGCATCCAGCATGCCGAGGCGGATGAGCCCTGCGGCGGCGAGCATGACTGCGTCCAGCGGCGCCTCGCCGAGCACCTTCTTCACCCGCGTGCCGACATTGCCGCGGATCTCGACGATCTCGATGTCAGGCCGCAGCCACTTTAGCTGTCGCGCGCGGCGCACGCTGCTGGTCCCGACGCGCGCGCCAAGGGGTAGTGACTCAAGGGTGTGCGCCTCATGCGTGACGAGCACATCTTCCACCGCCTCCCGTTCGAGAAATGCGGCGAGGGTGAACCTGCGCGACAAGTCCGACGGCACGTCCTTCAGGCTGTGCACGGCGGCGTCGATGTCGCCGTTCTCCAGCGCGATCTCGAGTTCCTTGATGAAGATGCCCTTGTCGAGAACGGCGTTGTCACCTTTCGCGAAGTCCTTGAAGCGCAGGTCCGGCCGCTTGTCGCCTGCGGTGGCGATGATCTTCCGCGCGACCTTCAATCCCGGATGCTTCGCCGTGATGAGGCGCGTGACGATTTCCGTCTGCGCCAGCGCCAGCTCGCTGCCACGAGTGCCGAGAATAAGAGAGTGGGCGGGAATGAGGTCCATTGATAAGGCGCGGTGAGTGGAAGGTGAATGATCTGCCACCGTCTGCGGCAACTGGCAAGCGTGCTTCGGATCGGATGGCGCGATTGAGCCTACGCGCGATGCACGCTCTCCCGGGCGCGAACTTTGGTGAACTCGTGACGCGCGACTTCGCGTGGCGCTTCGATTTTTCCAACAACGGCCGGCATGTCGTCTGCCGCGCTCACACCCCCACAAACCTCAGCAATACCGTCCCATGAAAGTCAAACTCTTCACCACCCTTACAGTTACCGCGCTGTTGCTGCTGCCTCTCGCAGCTTCCGCCCAGACCCCTGGCGCGACGCCAGCGGTCGGCAAGACGGGCCAATCGCCCACCAGCGCCCCCACTCCAACGACGCCCGCATCCACGGATGCGAAGCCCACCGCCGAAGGGAAAGGCAGGCGCGCCGGCAAGCGCCCCGATTTCGGCGTGCTCTTTGGACGCCTCGACACCGACAAGGACGGCAGGCTCAGCAAGGATGAGTTCATGAAGATGCCCTCGATGCGCGGCGGCGTCCGCGGCAAACCACGTGATGCCAGAAAAGGCGCGACGACTGAGAACTCAAAGACAGAGAGCCCGGCTGAGGAGAAGAAGGACGCGAAGGGAAACCAAACCGAATCAGACCCCTCCGGCACGGGCACAACTCGGGCCGGCCGTGGCACGGGTGACGCTGGCAAACCTGACGCGAAGTAGAGCGACGCTCCAACGGCTCTCGAAGTTCCAGCGGCTCCCTTCAATCGAGGGGAGCCGCTTTTGGTTTCCAAGCGAGACCCGGCGCGGTGGGTGGTCAAATCTTCGGCACGCGGATGGTGCTGATCATCGCGCTCCCACTGATCGCGTAGAGAAGCGACAGCGGATGCAGCACGAGGCCCGCGACATCCCAGTGCCCCAGCCACACTTCCGGGCTCATTTTCCCAGCCAGATGCAACGCGGCCAGGAACATGACAATGAACACGCTGGTGGGAATCGGCGTGCCCTCAAAGTACCGCACCTTCCCCGCCTCATCCGACAGCGCGGCAGCCGTCGCATTGAAACGCGCAAGACGGCTGATGCCGCAGGCCACGAAAAAGAGAAGGATCATCACATCGAGCGCGCCACGCAGGCCGAGGGCAAATCCCACCGCCGCCGGCGCGAGGCCGAATGAGATGATGTCCGCCAGCGAGTCGAGATCGGCACCGAGGGACGAAGACCGATGCCGCCAGCGCGCCACACGACCGTCCGCGAAATCCAAGGCGAGCGCCACGGGAAGCAGAACCATCGAGACATCGATCCAATGGCTCTCGTGCGTGATGAGATACTGCATGGCTGCCAGAACCGAGCCGGTGCCACAGAACCCATTTCCAAGCGTCAACCAGTCCGCCGCCACGAATGAGCGGATCATGGAGAATCTCCGTGGCTTCGGTGTCGGCTCAGGTTGACTCGGTGGATTCATGGTGCGGGCGTTGGTCGGGCTGGGTTGGCAAACGATGTTCGTCCCCGCGCCAGGGATTGGACGTGCGCGCCAAAAGCGTGGGCCGGGTGGGCAACTCAAGGCCCGGTCGCGCTGCGATCCACCCACTGCGCTTGTCGAGCACCGCATTGTTTCCCACGAGTCAGGCGGGCATCACACTGGGCTGGAGGTGATCGGGCGGCACCGGGGACTGCCGACGTGGGAAAGCCTTGGCAACACAAACGGCTGCCTCTATTCTTCCGCCATGACGACGATCAAAACCATCCCAGCGGAGAAGTTGAGCAGCCTGGATGTGCATGAGGGCGATACGCTGCACATCCTGGCGCACACGGAAGCTGCGTTTCTGATTGAGATCAGCCGCACTGAAACAGTGGCGAAGAATGCTCCTGGCAAGGCCAGTGAATGGGTGCGCAGCGCGCGGGGCAGCGTGCGGCTCGCAGCCGACGAGACCGCCAATGACGTGAGGATGGAATACTATGCGGGGAAGTACGGTCTGAACCCATGACGCCCGATGCGCGCCTTTCTCGACACAAACATCTTGCTGGACGTGCTGCTGAACCGCCAGCCTCTCGTGGCTGCTAGTGAGGAGGTCATCCTCCGTTGTGAGTCGCTCGGAATCGAGATGTTCATCGCCTGGCACGGGCTGGCCACCGCCTACTACCTCATCAAGCGCGGGCGCACGGAGACGGAAGCATTGGTTGAAGTGGACAAGATCCTCGCCTGGGCACGAGTCGCCGAGGGCCGGGATGCCCACGCTCGGCGCGCACGGTCACTGGGCTTTGGTGATTTCGAGGATGCTCTGCAGTCGGTGGCGGCCACAGCCTGTGCAGCTGATTGGATCGTGACGCGCAACACGCGCGACTTTGCCCTCAGCGCGGTGCCCGCGCTCACGCCAGCAGATTTTTTGCGGCAGTTTCCGGCACCTGCACTGCCGTAATGAGTGACGGCGCCCCGACTCACGCCACCCGACACCGGCACCTTCTCGAACCTGGCCTCACATGTGGGACACGGCTTCCCTATCAGGTCCGATTTGAACTTTGCCAAGGAGCTGCTGGGCGGATGGCAGCTTTGGAAAGCCGAACTTACTGAGCTGCTCTTCGATGATCTGCTCGCAGATGGCGAGTTGCCTCTCGCGCTCACGTCTGCTGTCGTCAGCGATGGCCTGTAAAGCGTCGATGTCGTACAGGTAAACGCCCTCGATCTCGTTCACCGCCGGATCCACATCGCGCGGCACGGCGATGTCGATGACGAGCAGCGGCTCCCAACGGCGCTTCCTCATCACTTGGTGGATGAGGTCGGGCTTGATGATGAAGTGCGGCGCGGACGTGGAGGAGATGATCACATCGACGTCGTGCAGCGCGGACTCCCATTCATCAAACTTCAGCGCGCTGCCCTTCATCTCCGCGGCGAGTTCCACCGCGCGGTCGTAGCTGCGGTTCGAGACGATGATGCTCTTGGCCCCGCGTGACAGCAGGCTCTGAGCGCAGGTGCGGCTCATTTCACCGGCACCGACGAGCATCACGCGGCACTCCTTCAGGTCGTGGACTTTCTCCGCGAGATCGACGGCCACCGAGCCGACGGAAGTGGAGCCGCGCTGGATGGCGGTGTCATTGCGCACGCGCTTGCCGACGCTGAAGGCCTGCTGGAAAAGCTTGTTGAGCGTGCGCCCGGTCGTGCCGGCGTCGAGCGCCACTTTGTACGCCTGCTTCACCTGGCCGAAGATCTCCGTCTCGCCGAGCACCATGCTGTCCAGACCGCTCACAACGCGGAAGAGATGCCGCGCGGTTTCCGTCGAGACGTGCTCGTGAAACACAAGCGCCTCCGCGTGCGCCGGCTGAAGGCTGAAGTGCCGCACCAGATAGTCGCGCATCAGCTCGTGGCCTTTCATCCCGTCGTCATGCGCATGGGTGGCGTAGAGTTCGACGCGGTTGCAGGTGGACAGGACGACCGTCTCCTCGAAGCCTGGCAGCGCGCGAATTTCACGCGCCGCCTCCGCCACCTTGCTCTCGGCAAACGCGACGCGCTCCCGCACCTCGACGGGAGTCGTGCGGTAATTGAGGCTGAGGCTGACGAGATGCTGGCTCATGGCTCTGGGGTGTCGGCAGACACCTGGCCGGCGGCCGTCGCGGGTGGCAGGTGGCTCATCATTTGCTGTTAACCAACCAGAGGTGAACGAACGGCGCTGCGAAGCTGACCACCGCAAGCCAGGCCAACTGCCGCGGCGACAACAAATGCCGCCACATGACGAAGTTGACGATGGTGTAGAGAACCCACACCGCCCAGGCACCGATCACCTTTGGGTTCGTCACGGATTGCTGCAGCGCGAGCGACATCGCCAGCGATGCGGTGAGCAGGACAAGACCCAGCATGGCCAGACGGCGAATCGATTTCGCCAAGTCCTGGATGGGAGGGAGCTGATGAAACAATCCGCCGATGCGATGGCGCTTCAACAGCCGCTCCTGAAGCAGATACATCACACCGGTGACGCAGGTGAGCGCGAAGGCCGCATACGAGATCAGCGCCGTCGCAGCATGCAGCTCCACCAGCGGGATGATCTTCCCTTTCGCGGCATAGGCGGGAAAAGAGTCCGGCAGCGTGAGCGCCAGGATTTGCATCCCGGCCACCAGAGGCGTCGTGAAAAGGCCGAGCAGCGAGAGTCGAAACGCGCCGCCCACCATGAAGTAGAGGAAGGCGATGCTCCAGGCGATGAACACGAGAATGTCCGAAAGGCTCTTCATCGGACACTGCCCCACCGCATGGCCGCGAAAATAAAGGAACGCGGTGAGCAGCGCGAGGCCCGCGCCCATCGGCAGCAGATGCCAGCGGCTCTCACGCCACGCGCCGCTCTTCAGGACGGCGATTGCGTGGACCAGCCCGCCGAGGAAGGCAAGCGTCGCCAGGATCAACAAGAGGCGGTAATTTTCCATTGAATTGCCACGGTCATTGCAAAGAGCCGCGAGTGTGAAAGGATAGCCGCCAATCAATCATTGGCAAAAATGGATTCCCAATCTCTCGACCGTCTCCGCACCACAATCCGTGATGTGCCAGACTTTCCCCAGCCAGGCATCATATTCAAGGACATCACTCCCGTGCTCGCAGATCCGGCGCTGCTCGATCTCGCCATCTGCGGCATGGTCAGTGCCATCGGCGGGAAGAAGGTGGACAAGGTCGTGGGCATCGACGCGCGCGGTTTCATCTTCGGCTCGCTCGTGGCGCAGAAGCTCGGCGCCGGCTTCATCCCGGCGCGCAAGAAAGGCAAGCTGCCTTATAAGACTCGCGGCCTCGACTATGCGCTTGAGTACGGCACGGCGTCTCTGGAGATGCACGAGGACGCCATCGCCCCCGGCGAGAAGATCCTGCTGGCGGATGACCTCCTCGCCACGGGCGGCACGGCAGGCGCGGCGTTGAAGCTCATTGAGCAGGCGCAGGGTGATCTCATCGGCTCGGTCTTCTTCATCGAACTCGGTTTTCTCAACGGCCGCGCAAAACTGGCCGGCTGTGGAGACGTGCATTCGCTGATCCAATTCTAACGGCCCTGAACAAAGGCCGCTCATGACCGAGTACGAGCGCAAACTCCGGGCGCGAGCCGCTGAATCGATCCCTCAGGGAACTGATCAGCCGCATCCGAGAGCCGAGACATTGCGGATGACGAAGCGCTTCCTCAAGATCGAGGAGCACCGCATCCGCCTGGCGCATCGCGCGGGCGGAGGAGGAGTGGAGATCTGCCGCATGCGCTCTGCCATGCTGGACCTCGTCGTGCGCTTCATCTGGGATCAAATGCTGGCGACTCTCGACGCGCGGTCGCGCAAGAAGCTGCCTGTCAGCGTCACCGCCACGGGCGGCTATGGCCGCGGCATCATGAATCCTGCCAGCGATGTGGACCTGCTCTTCCTCTTCCCCGGCAACAACGCGGTCATCGGCATGGCTGAGGCGAAGATCATCGGCGATTTTCTCCTGTTCCTCTATGACATGAACTTCAAGGTCGGCCATGCATCGCGCTCCGTCGGCGAGACCATCCGGCTGGCGAATGGTGACAATGAAACGAAGACCACGCTGATCGAGGCGCGCATCATCGCGGGGAGGCCGGATGCTTTCAACGAGCTGAAGAAGCGCTTCGACAAGGAGTGCATTGACGGGCGTGAGATGGAGTTTCTGAAGATCCGGCAGACAGACCTCGCCGCGCGCCACGCGAAGCATGAGAACACGCCGTTCGTTCAGGAGCCGAATGTGAAGACGGGCTGCGGCGGCCTGCGGGATTACCAGAACCTCATCTGGATGTCCTACGCGAAGCTGCGCACGACTGACCTCAAGAACCTGATCGAGAAGGATCTCATCAATCGCTCCGGCTGGCGCGAGATCGAGCATGCGTATGACTTCCTGCTCCGCACCCGCAACGAACTGCACTATTCCGAGCGCCGCTCCTCGGACCAGCTCACGCTGCGCCTGCAAGGCGTGGTCGCCACGAACCTCGGCTACCGGCACAAGACCATCCTGCGCCGCATCGAGGTCTTCATGCACGAATACTTCACCTGCACGCGGGACCTGCTTCAGCGCTCGAGCGAGGTGATGGACCGCTTTCACCTCCAAGCCCTCGACGAGGTCAAGCGGCCGCTCCTCCCGCTTGGCTTCCTCGCGCGACGTGCGCAGACGAAGAGCGAAAAGTTCGACGGCTTCCTCAGTCGGAATGAGCGTCTTTACGCCGAGCAGAAGAACATCTTCAAGGAGGATCCCGCGCGGCTGATGCGGCTCTTCATGCATACCCAGCAGCGGCATCTGCGCCTCTCGCCGGAGCTGTTCCAGCTCGTGCAGGACAACTTCCGCCTGGTGGACACGAGCTTCCGTTACCGCAAGGCAAACCGCGAGACCTTCGAGGCGATTCTGGCGAACAAGGGCGATGTGGCGCGCACGCTGCGGCAGATGCACCGCGTCGGCTTTCTTGGCCGCTTCATGCCGGAGTTCGGCGCGCTCACCAACCTCGTGCAGCATGAGTTTTTCCACCTCTACACC
>JANOBO010000048.1:0-11799 GCA_031411695.1 Verrucomicrobiaceae bacterium | reverse complement strand
CGAACGTCCATGAGACGCGCTTTCAGCGCTTCGCCCACGCGCCGTTGGGGTCCTGGGGTTGAAACCCCAGGCTGTGATGAAACACGCCTTTGGCGTTGAGGCCACGCGCCGTCGGGGTCCTGGGGTTGAAACCCCAGGCTGTGATGGAACCTCTAGCTGAGGCTGGCCTTTTTTACCTTGCCGAAGTCGGCGTTGAGAAACTGACGGGCGAGGGTTTCAAACTGCTCGGAGAGATCGGTGAGGTGGATCTCGAGCGTGGGCTTTGCTTTTGTGGTCCGCAACAACTTGAGCGACTCCAGCCTTGTCTTCACATGAGCGGCGCAGGTGGATGCGGAGTCCACGAGGCGCACCTTCTGCCCGAGCACGCGGCGGATGGCGGGGACGAGCAGGGGATAGTGCGTGCAGCCGAGCACCAGCGTGTCGATGCCTTTCTCGATGAGGGGCTTCAAATACTCGCGCAGCACCATCTTGGTGGACGGCTGATCCACCCAGCCTTCCTCGACGAACGGTGCGAGCAAGGGTGTGGCCGCAGCGTGAATCTGGAGATCAGGCCGGCGCATGGCGAGCCGATGCTGGTAGGCGCAACTGCGGATCGTGCCTGCGGTGCCGATGATGCCGACACGCTGGCATGAGGGGTCCGCAAGCGTGGCCTCCACGCCCGGCTCGAGCACTCCGATGACCGGCAGACGAAACGTCGCCTCCAGCAAAGGCAGCGCGTGGGCCGTGGCGGTGTTGCAGGCGATGACGAGGGCCTTCACGCCGCGCGCGATGAGAAACTGCGCGTCCTCCACGGCAAAGCGGCGGATGGTGTCGGGGGACTTTGAGCCATAAGGCAGACGTGCCGTGTCGCCGAGATAGATGATGGACTCGTTTGGCAACAACTCGCGCAGCGCGCGGACGACGGTGAGTCCGCCGACGCCGGAGTCGAACACACCGAGAGGAGATGAGGAGTCGGGCGACATGGTGAATCTGGGCGGCTGAATTAGCTCACCATCCGCACGATCACCGCCTTCTGCGCATGCAGCCGGTTCTCGGCTTGGTCGAAGATGATGCCGGCGTGCCCTTCCATGACGTCACCGGTGATCTCCTTGCCGCGATACGCTGGTAGGCAATGCATGACGATGGCTTTCTTCTTTGCGGCGGCGAGGAGGGCTTCATCGATCTGATAAGGCGCCAGCACCTTGATGCGGTCGGAGGCTTCCTCCTCCTTGCCCATGCTGACCCACACGTCGGTGTAGAGCACGTCGCAGCCGGCGACGGCCTTCATGGGATTCTCCTCCACGCGCACATGCTTCGTGCGCACGCGCTTCATGAAGGCTGCCTCGGGCTGGAAGGCTTTCGGCGCGCCGATCACGAGTTCGAAGCCGAGCTTTGCCGCAGCCCAGATCCATGAGCGTGCGACGTTGCAATCGCCATCGCCGAGAAAGCAAATGCGCTTTCCCGCCCAGCCGCCAAGCCGCTGACGGATGGTGAGGAGGTCCGCGAGGATCTGGCAGGGATGCTCCTCATCGGTGAGCGCGTTGATCGTGGGGATGCCGCTGTACTTGGCAAACTCCACCACATCACTCTGCGCATAGGTGCGGATGACCGCGCCGTGAACCATGCGGCCCATCACCCGCGCGGTGTCCTTCGCCGGCTCGCCACGACCGAGCTGCATGTCGGTGCCGGACATGAACATCGGACTGCCGCCGAGCTCGCGGATGCCGACCTCGAAACTCACGCGCGTGCGGGTGGATGACTTGTTAAAGATCAGCGCCCAGAACTGGCCGGCCAGCACCTGCGGGGATTTGGCGCGGTTCTTCTTCAGCTCGGCGGCGAGGCTGATGATCTTCTCAATCTCCTTGGGAGTGAGTTCTTCGATGGAAAGCAGATTCTTCATTTCAAATTCTCCAAAACGGTTTTCAGGATGCGCAGCGCCTCGGCTGCGTCGTCACGGGTGATGTTCAACGGTGGAAGCCAGCGCACGACTCCGGGGCCGGCTGGCACCGTCATGAGGCCGGCATCGAGCAAGAGGCGCGCGACGCAAATGGATGCGGGCTTGCCGCTGGCTTTGACCGCATCGTTTCGCTCGAGTTTCGCAACGTCGAGCTCGAATCCGATGAAGAGACCGAACTGGCGGATGGTCTTGATCAGCGGACTGCGCCAGGCGCGCGCCTCTTCGGCGATCCACGCGCCGAGCGTGCGGCTGTTCGCGCAAAGGTTTTCCTTCAAGATGGTGTCGATGGTGGCGAGACCGACCGTGCAGGCGAGCGGGGAGCCGCCGTAGGTGGTGCCATGACTTCCGGGGCCAAGGAGATCCGCCAAATCTGAGACTTGCGATTGGGAGTCCGCGATCTCGCGGGAGCGCACCCAGAACGCGCCGAGCGGGTAGCCGCTGCCGATGGCCTTCGCCCAGCTCACGGCGTCCGGCTGGATTTCATCTCCAGGAATGATCGCGCGCCAGCCGGCCATTTCGCCAGCCCTGCCAAAACCACATTGCACCTCGTCGAGTAGAAGCAGCAGGTCGTTCGTTTTGCAAAGCTCCGCAGCGGCGCGGAGAAACTCCGGCGTGGCTGCGTTCACACCGCTCTCGCCTTGAATGGGCTCCAGCAAGATGGCGACGGTGTTTGAGGTCACCGCTTTGCGCAGCGCATCGATGTCATTGAACGGCACGTAAACAAAACCAGGCACCAAGGGGCCGAAGCCGCCATGAATCTTCTCCTGCGCCGTGGCGGTCATCGCGCCAAACGTCCGGCCGTGAAAGGAGCCGGTGAACGTGATGATCTCAAAGCGGCCGCCGGTTTGCTGTCCGTACTTCCGCGCGAGCTTGATGATGCCCTCGTTCGCCTCCGCGCCGCTGTTGCTGAAAAAGCATTTGCCCGCGATGCCGGCCACGTCCTCCACCAGCACGCGCGCGAGCTCAGCCTGCTTGTCGATGCAGTACCAATTTGAGACGTGGATGAGCGTGGAGGCCTGGGTGGTGATGGCTTCGACAATGGTCGGATGACAATGGCCGAGCGGACAGACGGCCACGCCGCCGGCGAAGTCGAGGTAGCGTTTCCCATCGCGGTCCCACACCTCCGCGCCGGCGCCGCGCACGGGCCAGACATCGTAGCGGCCGTAGTTTGGCAGGACGTACTTCTTCAATTGTTCGTCGGTCGTCATGCTGGGTTTGTCATTCGTCATTTGAGCACAATCTCCGTGCCGATCCCGATGTCGGTGAAGATTTCGAGGATCAAGGCGTGAGGGATGCGGCCGTCGATGAGATGCACCTTGCCCACACCGCCGCGCAGGGACGCGAGCGCGGAATCCACCTTCGGGATCATGCCGCCGCTGATGATGCCCTGGCTCTTGAGTTGCTCAATGCCTGTGGGATCCAGGCTGGGGATGAGCGTGGTGGGGTCCGCTGGATCGCGCATCACGCCGAGCACATCGCTGAGGAAGATGAGCTTGGTGGCCTTCAGTCGTGTGGCCAGCGCGCAGGCGGCGAGGTCGGCGTTCACATTCAGGGTGCGGCCAGATTCCACTTCACGCGCGACGGGAGACACCACAGGCACAAACTCGCCGGACACCGCCGCATGAATGAGCCCGAGCCTGCAGTCCGTCACCTCGCCCACCCAGCCCAGCTCACCCTTCATCTTTTCACCGGCGAACACTTCGGTGCCCGGCACACCCACAGCCTTGCCGCCGAACGCGTTGATCTTGGTGACGATGCCGGGATTGATCACGCGCGCGAGCGTGTCCTCGACGATCTTGATCGTCTCCTCATCGGTCACGCGCATGCCGTTCACAAAGCGCGCCTGCAATCCGGCATCGTTCATCGCCTTCGAGATGGCCTTGCCGCCGCCATGCACGATCACGGGATTGATGCCGACGGCCTCCAGGAAAACGACGTCGCGCAGAAAGCGGTCCACGAGCGCCGCGTCCTCCATCGCGCTGCCGCCGACCTTGATGAGAAACGTGCAGCCGCGAAAGCTCTGCATGTAGGGCAGGGCTTCGATGAGCGTCGCGGCCTGGGAGGTGGAAGGATCAGGGAGCATGGGCGGAGGTGGGAGGTGGGGTAGAAGTAGCTCTCAGTTCACGAAATGCCGAGGTGGGCAGAATGCTCGGAAGCATGATCAATGATCCGGGAAAGTTTCTGCTGAAATTCCGATCTCCGACCTTCTAAGCCAGCCCTTTCTGCCTCTTCGAATGCACCGCAGCTGAGTACTCCGCGGAGTTGAAGTCCACATACGCCTCGGACAGGTCGGTGGTGTACACGTCGTAGTTCGCGCTGCCGAGATTGAGGTCGATGGTGACGGCGAACTTCGGTTGCTTCACGACTTTCTCGAGTTCAGCCACCGGAGTCTTGCTAACGAGGCCGCCTTTGCACGCGAGCAGCCCGCCGAAGTAAATGTCGATCAACTCCTCGCGGATTCGCGCTCCGGAGTAGCCGACGGCGTGGATGACGCGGCCCCAGTTCGGGTCGCTGCCGTGCCATGAGCACTTCACGAGCAATGACTTCGCCACAGCTTCCGCGGCTTTTCTAGCATCCCCCTGCGTCCGCGCGTTGCGCACGCGGATCTCGACGAACTTCGTCACGCGCTCGCCATCGCCGACCATCATCTTGGCCAGTTCGAGCATCACCTTGTGCAGCGCGCAGCGGAACAGCTCAGCCTCCTCCGAGCCTTTCTTGATGGCGGGCATGGCGGCCTGGCCGTTGCTCATGACGATGACCGTGTCGTTCGTGCTCGTGTCACCGTCGATTGTGATGCGGTTGAACGATAAGTCGGTGGCGTGGCGGATGGCCTTGTTCATCTCCGCTTTTCCGATTTTCGCGTCCGTGGTGATGAAGCACAGCATCGTGGCCATGTTCGGACAAATCATCCCCGCTCCTTTGGCGATGCCGCCCACGCGGAAGCTGCCGCCTTTGCATGGTACCTCGATGGCGTAGATCTTCGGTTTTGTGTCGCTCGTCATGATGGCGCGTGCCGCGTCGTCAGAGCCTTTCACATCCAGCTTTGCCACGAGATCGGCGACCTTTGGCGTGATGCGCTCGATGGCCATGTTCATGCCGATGATCCCCGTGGAGCCGACCAGCACCTGCCGCATGCCCACGCCAAGAGCCTCGGCCGTGGCGCGCGCCATGGCCTTCGCATCCTGGATGCCGCGCAAGCCCGTGCATGCATTGGCATTGCCGCTGTTGGCGATGATGGCGCGGATGTCAGTGGCGCGGAGATGCTGCATGGAGACGCGCACCGGCGCCGCCTTCACCTGGTTCGTGGTGAAGAGGCCGTCAGTCACCGTCGGTGAATCGGAAACGATGAGCGCAAGGTCGAGCCGCTCGATTTTCGGGTTCTTGATGCCGCAGGAAACCGCCCCGGCGCGAAACCCCTTCGGCGCGGTGACGCCGCCTTCGATCTTCTTGAAGGGGATTCTTTTGCATTCTTCTTCCGTCATCTGTCCGTCTCCTCTCACACTCCGAGCAGTCCTGCGGTCTCGTCAAATCCACAGATCAGGTTCATGTTTTGGACGGCCTGTCCCGCCGCGCCTTTGCCGATGTTATCCTCGGCACTCATCAAGATCAGGCGGTCCGCCCGCTCATCATCCGACCAGCCGATGTCACAGAAATTTGTGCCGACGACATTCTTCGTGTCGGGGTTTTTGTCGCGGCCCAGGAGGCGGACGAACGGTTTCCCGCCATACGCCTGTTGCAGCGTGCTCTCGACGTGAGTGATCTCAAAACCCTGGCGCAGCGTGGCAAAGATCGTGGTGCAGATGCCGGAGTGAACCGGCACGAGGTGTGGCACAAAACTGATGGGCACGCGATGACCGGCGGCGAGGTGCAGCTCCTGGCTGATCTCGCTGAGATGCCGGTGCACCGGCACGCTGTAGCTGCGCACGCTGCCTGTGACCTCGCAGAACAAGAGCGGCACGCTTTCCTTCCGGCCGGCTCCGCTGGCACCGCTCATGCTGGAGACGGCGATGGGGTCATCCTTGAGGAGACCGCCGCGCAGCAATGGGATCAGCGGAAGCAAAATACTCGTCGGGTAACAGCCGGGGCAGGCGATAAGCCGCGCCGCCTTGATCGCATCTGCGCGGATTTCCGGCAGCGCGTACACCGCCTCCTTCAGAAGCTCCGGAGCCGGATGCTCATGGCCGTAAAACTCCTTGTAGATCGCCGCGTCGCGAAGCCTGAAGTCAGCGCTGAGATCGATGACCTTCAGACCCAGATCGAGCAGCGGCCGCGCGTATTCGCTGGAGACACCATGCGGGAGCGCGAGAAATGCGACCTGTGCGCCCGCATCCTTGATGGCCTGCGCGTCCGGCGCGGTGAACTGCAGCGTGCCGGCATTTCCGATGCCGCGAAAGCGTGGGAACTCATCTGCGAGCGTTTTGCCAGCCAGCGAGCGGGACGTCACCGCGACGATGTCCACGTGCGGGTGCTGGAGCAGCAGGCGCAGGAGTTCCATGCCGGAATAACCGCTGGCGCCAACAACTGCTGCTTGAACCTTCTCTGACATCGGGAGGGGCGCGATTATGCAGACGGTTGCGAAAGGCTGCAAGATGAAATGCCCCCGAAACTTTTCGCGGACGAATCTTTTGCCGATCTCTCCGCGCCGTCTTTGGAGAACGGCAGCATCGTCGGCTGGCCGTAGCTTCGTGAAGATGGAAGCCGTGACACCTTTTGAAGAGCCCGGCATCCGAAACCATGCCGCAGGACTACACCACGCGCAGAGATGCGACGACATTCGTTTTCGCACGCTTAATGGACGCCATATCTCGCGCTTCGGCAGGTGGGAACGCGCGGCTGGGGACATGCCGATGGAAATGAAAATGCGGATGAAGCGACCATCGGAACCCGTCGCGCCGATTGAAGCGGCAACCTCACGCAGCGAGATGATTTCGTGGGGAATCCACTCCAACCGTGAAGGCAGACCCAACCAAAACCGAAGCAGCCCGCGAGAGGCGTCGTGAGATGTTGAACAAAAAATGGGGCCGCGTCTCGGTGCGCGGTTGGTTGGAAATCCTCGGCATCGTGCTCACGGCGATTTGTGTCTATAGCATCTTTTTCGTTCGCAGAGAGGTCATCGCGTATCGCCCCTCCCATCAGTTCACCGTGCGCGACCCCGCGTTCTTCGGCTCGACTCACGCGGCAGGAGATCCGGTGCCAGTCGCGGGCAACAAGATCACGCTCCTGCACAACGGGGCCGCATTCCCCGCCATGCTGAAGGCCATCGCGGCGGCGAAGAAGTGCATCAACTTCGAGGCATACATCTTTCATTCGGGTGAAGTGGGCGACCAGTTCATCGAAGCGCTGGTGGCGCGTGCGCAGAGCGGGGTGGAGGTGCGCATGATGCTCGATGGCGTCGGGTCCGGCAGAGCGCTGGATGGTGAGGACGTGCGCAAGCTCAAGGATGGCGGCTGCAAGTTCGCTTACTTCCACCCGACTCGTGCCCTGCGGGTGGATCGGCTGAATCGACGCAGCCACCGCAGAATCCTGGTGGTGGACGGTCGGGTCGGCTTCACCGGCGGAATCGGATTTGCGGATGAATGGCAGGGCAACGCAGATTCTGAGAACCACTGGCGGGAGGTTCATGCGGAACTGGAAGGCCCCATCGTCGCGAAACTACAAGCCGCCTTCCAGCAGCATTGGCTGGCGGAGACGAGCGAGGTGCTGACAGGAGAGGCGCAGTTTCCACGGCTGGAGGCTGCCGGTCCGCTGCTGGCTCAGGTCACAGGTTCCACGGAGTTTTCCGTGGCACCGCTGCCGTTGATCCAGGCCATCGCCATCGCTTCAGCGATGAAGTCCATCTTCATCACCAATCCATACTGCACGCCGACTGAAGATCAGGTTTACCTCCTGACCGAAGCCGTGAAGCGAGGCGTCGATGTGCGGATGCTGCTGCCCGGAAAACATAACGACCAGCCGATGACGAAGGCTGCGGGGCGGGGGAGCTACGGGGATCTGCTGAAAGGCGGCGTGAAGATCTATGAATACACACCGACGATGATTCACTCGAAGACCTTGGTGGTGGACGGGATGTTTTCCATGTTCGGCACCTCGAACCTTGACGCCCGGTCCGCCACCATCAATGAGGAGATCGACGTCAGCGTCCATGACGAGAACTTTGGCAAGGAGATGGACGCCGTCTTTGAACGCGACCTGGAGCAATCCCGCCCCTACACCCTCGAGAACTTCAAGAGCCGGACGCTTTGGGAGCGGTTCACCGAATGGATCGTGATTCCGTTTCACTCGCAACTCTGACGCACTCGATCTGCGAATGATGAGGCCGCAAGGGAGACACGGTCCGATTTGGTTGATATGAAAATATCACGCACCGCCGTCAACGCGCAGAACAAGCAGGGCGTCACACGGAAGCCCCGCCCTGAGATCCGCGACGATCTCGATAGCCGGAGCCACAAGGAGGAAGGCTACACAGGAGACAAAAGCAAGAAGGGTGATCGCGTGTCCAAGAAGACGGCCGCCAAGCGAAAGTAACCTCGCCGCATCAGGCGATGTGGACCCTCTCGCCTTTCGGACAGAGCAAATGCATGGCCAGCATTGCCACGAGATAGATCGTGCCGGCGATGGCAAACGGCACGATGTAGCTCCCCGTCACATCCTTCACGCGGCCGACGCCCATCTGAAAAAGAAAACCGCCAAGGCCGCCGGCCATGCCGCTGATACCGACCACCGAGCCGACCGCGCGCCGAGGAAACATGTCGGAGGCTAGTGTGAACACATTCGCGGCAAAGCCTTGATGGCACGCGGCCGCGAGCCCGAGCAGGGCCACCGCCACCGTTTCACTCGAAGTGATGGGCACGTAAACCACGGGCAGCACGCACACCGCGCAGACGAGCATCGCGGCTTTTCTTGCCGCATGAGGCGTCCAGCCGTTTTTAATCAGGGACGATGAGAACCATCCCCCCGCGATGCTGCCCACATCGGCCAGGAGATAGATGCACACCAGCGGGACGCCAAGATGCTTCAGGTCCACGCCAAACTTGTCCTGGAGAAACTTGCCCGCCCAAAAGAGATAGAACCACCAGATCGGGTCGGTGAGAAACTTCACCAGCGCGATGGACCTTGTCTGGCGGTGCGGCATCACAGCGCGCAACTTCACCGGCCCCACGCCCTCATCCTGATCAGACTGGATGTGGGCCAGCTCCGCAGCATCCACCCGAGGATGGTCTTGCGGCTTCCGATACAGCGGCCACCATAGCACCACCCACGCGAGGCCGGCGAATCCCGTCACGGCGAAGGCCGATTGCCAGCCCCAGTTTATCGTGAGCCACGGCACCACCAGTGGTGCCAGCACCGCGCCCACCGTCGTGCCCGAGATGAAGAGCCCGGTCGCAAACGCGCGCTCCTTTCGCGGGAACCACTCCGCCACCGCCTTGATCGCACAGGGAAAATTCCCCGCCTCACCGAGCCCGAGAAAGAAGCGCGCGACGCCAAACCCAAACGCATTGCGCGCCAGCGCGTGTGCGGCGGCAGCAACGCTCCAAAAAATAAGCGACACCGCATACCCGACGCGCGTGCCCGTGCGATCCACCAGCCAGCCCAGCGCCACAAATCCCACCGCATAGGCGAGCTGGAAGGCCGCGTTGATGTCCCCATACTGCGTGTCCGTCCAGCCGATCTCCTTTTGCAGCGTACCCGCCAGCACGCCCAGCACGCTGCGGTCGAGGTAGTTGATCACCGTCGCCAAAAAAAGCAGGGCGCAGATCACCCAGCGGAAGCGGGTGCCGCGGGCCGGTGTGTTCAGAGCTGGAGCGAGTGGCATGGCGCCCATTAGATTTCGGAACCCCGCGCATTGCAACGACGGGAATGACGAATGACCAACTGCGTGTGGGTGACGAGGGCGCCAGGAAACGATTGTTGTGCCAGGGCAATTCAAGAAGGCCAGGAACCAACCTCCAGCAGCCCACGCCGCTTCAAGGCTCACTCCCGCGTGATCCTCTCGGATTGTCAGGTTGTGGCTTGCCGCCCCCAACACTAGCGTCCGCTTATGAAAAACTTTTCCGCTCGTTGGCTCCTCCTCATCGGAGTGACGTGGATTGCTGGCAGTGCCAACGCCCAGACGTTATCGCCGGGAGAGCCCACGGATCTCGTGAGCGCGCGCGCTCGCTATGAAGAAGAAATCCTCAAGGCAGCGAAGCCGGTCAAAGTCCAATACGCGGCTTATCTGGAAACACTGAAGGAGTCACTGGATGCAAAGCGTGATGCAGCCGGCGCTGCTGAGGTGCAAAAGGAAATCGCGAGCCTGAGGCTGTTGCCGATCGACGCCCTGCATCCAGTCCGGGTCGTCGTGTGGAATCAGCACAACAGCGGATTCAATGACCGGGGCACGCAGTCGTTCAATCTGGCAATCGTCAGCGGTGGAAAGGAAGTCTGGCGTCAGAACGACATCAAGATCCCCTGGGAGGCTGGAGAAGACACCAACGTGACGATCAATGTCCCTTCCGTGCAGGCTGACTTACTACGTGTCGAAATCGTGGGGACCGTGCAAGGACACGGCGGCCTCGCGGAGATCGAGTACTGGAAGGAAGACAAGAACGTGGCCAAAAAGGGCCGCGTCACCGTCAGTGGCGTCTGGGAGAATCACGGGCAATTCACGGGCGACAGGCTGACCGACGGCATCACCACCTCCAAAGAGCACGCGACCGGTTATTGGCTTGCTCCCGACAATGAGACTGCCTGGGCGGAGATACATCTTCGCCAACCTTAGCCACACTGACAGGGTGAAACGCGCGGATGGGTGAGATCATCCTCCTCGAGCGTGGACGAACGCACAGCCGCGCCGAGCTCGCCAGTACAAGGCGACCGTCACTCGTCATTCGTCATTCGTCATTCGCATCCCGCTCACCCAGATTCCCGTTTGACCCTTCCAGCTCCCGCCTCCATACTCCACGCGTAGTTGATCAAAGCCGCCGCTTTGAGTTTCACCCACAGAAAAAGGATTCAAATGCGCCTTCGCAGCCTGCTGACAGCGCCCGGCCTTTTCTCATGCGATGCCAATGGGTCGCCGGGTGGTCTCAACGACACACCTCGGTGTGGCGCGCACTGCCAGCCCCCTGGCTGCGGCTTTGACCGCTATGGCATCGAGCAGGGCCTTGCCCGCCTCGATGTGCGGCTCGATCCGAGCGCGTCTGTCCGGTTGCCAGTTTGCAGTCAGCCTCAGCGCTCATCTTACCGCCCTGCACCGCGATGCCCGCAGAAACCAAACATACAAATCGTCAACGACACCCATGTCAGACACATCAACACAAGAAGGAGCCTCCAACCGCCAGGGCGGACGGGGCCGTAATCGCCGCGGCGGAAAAAACTTCCGCGGTGGCAACAATCGCAGCAGCGGTAACAGCAGCAGTGGGGGCAGCCGCGGCCCCGGCCAGGGCCGCGACTACGAGTTCAAGCCGGACCGCAGCCCCAAGCAGAGCGGTTTTCAAAAGCTGCTCTCCGTCCTCACCTTCGGCATCCTCGGCAAGCCGAAGCCAAGGCAACGCCCGGCAGCCGCCAGCAGCAGCGCGGCACCAGACCGTGATGCGAGCCGCTCCTCGGCCCCGCGCCCGGATCGCGCTCCCCGCACACCGCGCCCGCCGATCCCGGCTGGCGAGGTCACCACGGACCGCCTCTACGTCGGTAACCTGAGCTACGACGCCGCCGAGAGCGATCTCTTCGAGCTCTTCAACGGCGTCGGCCAGGTGCAGAACGCGGAAGTGGTGACCTACAAGCATAACGAACGCTCGAAAGGTTTAGCTTTCGTCCAGATGCAGACGGTAGAAGAAGCGAAGCGGGCCGTCGCGGAATTGCACGACAAGGAATTCCTCGGACGC
>JANOBO010000047.1:0-23144 GCA_031411695.1 Verrucomicrobiaceae bacterium | reverse complement strand
CCAACCGCAAGACGCTCGCGCTCGCGAGTTGATGCCGGTCAGAAGTCCGACCTCATCGGCTTCGCTTTGCCCGACTTGATCTCGATCCAATCGATCTCCACGGGAGATTCCTGCATGGGAATGTAGAGCCGGACGATGCCTAGCGGGCCCTCGGCCGGTATGCGCACGCTGATCTCCTCCCATTCACCGCCCTTCATCGTGAAACGAACCCGCTGGGCGCTCTGTTCGGTGTTTCCCTGTAGCCAGTCGAAGTGCGAGGTGTCGGCCTTGCACTTGATGCGGAACTCCGCCGTGCTGGGTCCGCTGTGCTTGCCGGCCGCGAGTCCAAGAAAACAAGAGTCTCCAATGTTCGTGATTCTCAGGACTCCGTCCTTGACGCTCGCTTTGCAATCGCGCGCCTTCCAGCCTTGCAGCGCGGGATCGCCATCGTCATCAGGCTTTTTTTTCGCCGAGTTCTTGGTAGCGGCCTTGGCCTTGGGTTTGTCTTTGGTCTTCTGCTTGCCTTCGAGTTCAGGGTGATGCTTCGCCGGATCAAACGCAGGATTCGGCACAGGAACGACGGCGTGGGTGTCTGTGAGGAAGTTCTCGATCAGGCCATCGAGTTCAGCGACGAGCGCGGACTTCTGCGTGGCGAGGTTTGTCTTCTCGCCCAGATCATCCGCGAGATTGAAGAGCAGATGACGATGCGCGCCTTTCTCACCGCCGTGAAAAATGCGAATCAGCTTCCAATCGCCGCGATGCACGGACACCGCCGGCGGCAGCCAGTCGGGCACGCCGGGATCGTGCGGAAAGTAGTGAAACACGGGAGCGCGCTCCAAAGCATCGCCCTTGAGCGCAGGCAGGATGTTTGCCCCGTCGAAGCGCTGCTGCGGCGCGGCCTTCAATCCGAGGCCGGCGAGGAGCGTCGGGTAGTAGTCCTCGCTCTGCACGATGCTCTTGCTGCGCGTCCCGCCCGCCGTGATGCCGGGCCAGACGACGACGCACGGCACGCGTGTGCCGCCCTCGAACATCGTCGCCTTGCCGCCGCGCAGAGGGGCGTTGCTGGTGGGCGTGGTGCCATCGATCTCATTGTACATGTTGCCGCCGTTGTCGGAGGTGAAGATGATGATGGTGTGGTCCGCGATCTTCAGCCGGTCCAGCGTGTCGAGCAGGGCGCCGATGGCATCGTCCATGCTCTCGACCATCGCGGCATAGGTCGGGCTGCGCTGCGGGTCCTTCGCGTCCACGCGCGCGCGGTGCTTCTCGATCAGCGCCTTCTTCGCATCGAACGGCGCGTGAACGCTGAACATCCAGTAGTTCAGGTAGAAGGGTTCATCCTTGTGCTTCTCCATGAAGGCCGCCGCCTCCTTCGCCATGCGGTCCTCGATGTGCTGGGCTGGCTCGGCAGGATCGGCATCGAAATCCTTGAACTTCCACGGCGCGATGAAACTACCCGCAGGGCCTGGGCCAGAGTAGTGCGGCACATCCACATCGAAACCGTGCTGCAGTGGTGAATACGGCTCCGGCCCGAGATGCCATTTGCCAAAGTGACCCGTCGCGTAGCCTGCGGCCTTCAGCGACTTCGCGAGCGTCGGATAGTCCGTCTTCAATCGCGTCGGCGGCGTGGGCGGGATGGCCTTCGAGCCGGCAGGTGCCTTCGTGCCGGCCGTCGCTTGCAGCACCACTTTTGCCTCATGGCAGTTCGGCACGGTGATCCCCGTGCGCGCCGGACTCAGGCCCGTGAGAATCGCCGAGCGCGTGGGCGAGCACAGCGGACTGGCCGAGTAAGCCTGCGAGAAAGTCATGCCGCGCCTTGCCAGCCGCTCGACATTTGGCGTCTGATAAAATTTCGTCGTGCCGTAAAGCGTCGTGTCGCTCCACCCGAGATCGTCAGCCAGGATGAAGATAACGTTTGGCTTTCTGCCACCGTCCTGCGCCGACGCGGCGATGGTGAGCAAGAGTGATGAGGTCAGCGCCAGAAGGCGGAGTGATGCGTGGATCTTCATGAGGTTTTGCGAAAGGGATTCTGTGAGCCTGCTACTCCAAGCCCTTGCCGCTGCGGACGGTGAAGGGCTCGTCGTTGTCGTTCGTGGAAGCGCGCCACGCGGTGAGTTCGTTTCTAAGGCGAGTGAGATTCTCGGCGTGCGCGTCGTCGTGGATGAGGTTCTTCACCGCCCAGGGATCGGCATCGAGATCGTAGAGTTCCTCCTTCGGCGCGTCGTTCATGCAAAGCTGGCGCAGCAGCTCGTAGGGCAGCGGTTGGTCGGCCTTGTGGCGCACGGCCTCGTCGTGGAGATCGATGCTGTATTGCGCGCCCGGATCTCCGTACTCTCCATTGCCGCTGCCGATGGAGATCGCTTCCTCGACGGGACCTCTGAACGTGTCCTGATACACGTTCCGGATGTAGTAGAACCTCCCGTCGCACACGGCGCGGGCTTTGGTTGGCTTCGAGGATTTCGGCGCGGAGGCAAGGCCGTGATTCGTCTCCGTCATCACCGTTGTGCGATCCGGCAGGGCATCACTCTTGCCGGATAAGATGGGCCACAGTGACTTTCCGTGACAGACGGGCTGCGGCGCGATGCCGAACGCCTCGAGGAACGTGGGATTGAAATCCATCTGCGAGACCGGCGCGCCGACGATGCGGCCTGGCTTGATGCCGGGGCCCTTGATGTAGCATGGCACGTGCGTCCCGGCCGGATACACGCTCGTCTTTCCGCGCGCGTAGCCGATGCCGTGGTCGCCGGTGAAAACGATGAGGGTGTTCTCCGCCTGACCGCTGGCTTCGAGCTGCTTCAGCATCTCGCCCACGAATGCGTCGATGTTTCGGATGCACGAGTAATACTGGGCGATGTCCACGCGCGCGGCCGGTGTGTCCGGCAGCCAAGGCAGCATTTGAATGGCGGCAGGGTCCACATCCTTTGGCGCGGAGTTCCGGTCTTTGGGATTCACCAGCTTGCTCTGCACGTGCTTCCACCAAGGCGCATGTGTGTCCCCCGGATTGCACCAAAAGAACCAAGGCTGCGCGCCCGCTGCCTTCATCACCGACGCAAGATCGTCCGTCTTCACGAAGGCATCATACGGGAAGTTCCGCGCGGGCTGCTGATGCAGCTTCCCCGACAGCGCACAGTACACGCCGTGGGCCTTCAGCGCCTGCACCAGATTCGGGATGCCCTCATGCATCCCGCCCGCCGCGAGATAGGTCGGGTCGTTCTCCTTCGTGATCGGGTGCGGCAAAGGGATCCACTTCTCCGGGCCGCCGAGCTTTGGGTGCGCGTTGTGGCAGTTGCGCCAGATGCCGTTCGCGTGCGGGAGCAGCCCGCTGTAGATCGCCGACTTGCTCGGTGAGCACACGCTTTGCCCGCAGAAGGCGCGTGTGAAATTCACGCTCGCCGCCGACAGCGCGTCGAGGTTCGGTGTCCGCAGCCCGGCGATGCGCGTGTGCGGCTCGCGCGCGGCGCGCTCGCTGGTGTAGTACCCGATGTCCTCCGCATAAATGAAGAGAATGTTCGGCCGCTTTCCCGCATGGAGGGAGGAGCCGAAGACGAGAAAGAATGAGAGCGACAGAACAATGCGGCGCATGGTGGGGCGTTGAAACGGCGGCACGGCACCGACTTGTCAGCAAAACGCCGGTGAATTCCATCGCCGCGGCAAACTCCGCTGAACGCGGCACTGCGGTGACGCCGGGTGGCGTCGTCTTCCACGATGCAGACACGAACACGCCCGGGCGCGTGACAAAGTCGCAAGGAGCGGCCCGTCCGCGCGCGTATCCATCCATCTTCCGCCATGAGTTTTTCCCGTTCACTGCTAGTTCTCGTCATTCTGTCAGCCGCGCCGTCCGCCAGTGCAGAAGGAGCCGTACGCGCCGCCCTGCGCGTGATCCGTGACGAGTGCGTCGGCTGTCACAAGCCGGGGAAGGCGAAGGGCGGGCTGCTGCTGACGACGCATGAGAAGATGATGAAAGGCGGCGACAATGGACCGCCCCTCGTGCCGGGCAACGGCGCGGACAGCCTTCTCTACCAGTCCGTGCTCAAGGACGCCGATCCGCACATGCCGCCGAAGAAACAACTGCCCGACGCTCAGATCGCCGCGCTCAAATCATGGATCGACGCTGGCGCGAAATGGGATGCCACCGTCTTCGATGAGCCGCCCGCACCCCGCGCCGTGAAACTCTCCGCACCGCCCGCCGGCTACACACCTGTGCTCGCGCTGGGGTTTTCTCCGGATGAACAGCGTCTTGCCTTTGCGCGCGGTGGGGCGGTGGTCGTCATTGATCTCACCAAACCCAACCGCCCCGTGCTCGCAAAGCTCACCGGCCACACCGAGCCCGTGCAGTCCATCGCCTGGAGCCCCGATGGCAAGTGGATCATCTCCGGTGGCTACCAGCGCATCCTCATCTGGAATGCGGTGGCAATGAAGCAAGTGCGCGTGCTAGCGGGCTCTGCGGGCGTCACGCCTTCGGGCGGTCAGCCGGCCGCACCGCCAGAAGGCGCGCTCACAGCGCCACGTCTCGTCGGCAGCATCACCGCGCTCGCCATCGATCCCACCAGCACGTTTCTGTTTGCCACCGATGGCGAGCCGGGCGGCGCGGGGTTCATCCATAAGTTTGACCTTCCGCAAGACAAGCTCCTCGCCACTTGGAAGGCTCACGAGGACACCGCCTATTCCCTCCGCCTTTCCCCGAAGGGCGACCGTCTTCTCAGCGGTGGTTCTGATAAGCTGGCGAAGCTGTGGGACACGGCCTCGTTGAAGCTCGCCACCACTTTTGAAGGCCACACGAATCACATCTTGTCCGTCGCCTTCAACCACGACGCCACGCAGATCGCCACTGCCGGAGCCGATAAGGAGGTGAAGGTGTGGGAGGTCAGCAGTGGCAATCAGGAGGTGAAGCTTGGCGACAAGAAAAACGTCTTCACCGCCATCGCGTGGTCCGCCGATGGGAAGGCCTTGGCGGCCGTCACCGACAAAGGCACCGGGGAGGTCTATACCGAGCTGCAGAAACACAGCGGCACCGAGCGCTCGGATACCGGCAAGCAGCGCCGCCTCACCGCCGTGGAAGACACCCTCACCAGCGTCATCATTTCGCGCGACGGGAAGACGGTGATCGCGGGCGGCTTCGGCGGCAACGTTCACGTCTGGGACGCGGCCTCAGGCAAGGTGACGGGAGAGATCGACGTGACCCACTAAAGCCGCCCCACGCACGGGTGGATGATGCGGACAGTCGTGTCTGCAACGAGCGCTCCCAGGGAAACGAGCAATCCAAACGCACAGGATTGTCCGCCCCTACTGCGCCCGCGTCAGTTCGAAGCGAACAGCCGCGCAGGGGTGAGAGGAGCCCTTGCCTCCCGGAGCCTAGGCGCGAGGCGCTCCTCCTGGCACGACACGAAAAAGCGCGGACCGTCTCCGGTCCGCGCTTGCCTGGATTTTTCAGATCAAAACTAAAACCCTCAGACCCGGGATCAATAACTGGCCTGCTGGCCCTTGATGTCGCGCTTCTTGATCCATGGCATCAGGCCGCGCAGACGCGCGCCTGTCTTCTCGATCGGATGCTTCTCCCCAGCCTTGAGCAACTTGTTGAAGTTCTTGTAGCCGCCCTCGTACTCCTTCACCCACTCCTTGGCAAACTTGCCGGTCTGGATGTCCTTCAGCGCTGCCTTCATGCGCTTCTTCACGGACGCGTCGATGATCTTCGGTCCGACCTTCACGTCGCCCCACTTGGCTGTCTCGGAGATCGAAAAGCGCATGCCCGCGATGCCGGCCTCGTTCATGAGATCGACGATCAGCTTCAACTCATGCAGGCACTCGAAGTAGGCCATCTCAGGTGAGTAGCCGGCCTCAGTGAGCACTTCAAATCCGGCCTGCACCAGCGCGCTCGCTCCGCCGCAGAGAACGGTCTGCTCACCGAAGAGATCGGTTTCCGTCTCTTCCTTGAAGCTCGTCTCGAGCACACCGCCGCGCGTGCCGCCGATGCCGTGCGCCCAGGCCAGAGCGATCTTTTTCGAGTTCTTGGAAGGGTCTTGATAAATGGCGATCAGCGCAGGCACGCCTTTGCCCTCGAGGTACTGGCGGCGCACGATGTGGCCCGGGCCTTTGGGCGCGACCATGATCACATTCACATCCTTCTGGACGACGATGGTCTTGAAGTGAACGGCGAAGCCGTGGCTGAAGAGGAGTGTCTTCCCTTTCGCGAGGTTGGGCTTGATGTCCTGGTTGTAGCAAGCTGGGATTTTGGTGTCCGGCACCGCGACGAAGATCACGTCCGCCCGCTTCACCGCCTCTCCCGTGTCAAAAACCTTCAGGCCCTTCTCCTCAGCCACCGCGCGGCTCTTGCTGCCCGGATAGAGGCCGATGATGACATTCACCCCGCTCTCGCGCAGGTTGAGGGCGTGGGCGTGGCCTTGTGAGCCGAAGCCGATCACCGCACAAGTTTTTCCCTTGAGCGGAGCGAGGCTGGCGTCTTTTTCAGTGTAGATTTTTGCGGGCATGTGGTCTGGATTTTGGGAGCGCGATCATGGTGCATGGCCTCTCCTCGGTCAAACTGGAATTTGCCTGCATCGCCAGCGTTGACTTACCCTTTTCGGGCTTTAGTCTCGCGCCCCAATGAAGACCCGTTTCACTCTAGCCGTGGCCGCTCTCGCGGTCGTCTCTTCCGTTTCAGCCCAGGAGAAAAAGCCTGCGGATGCTGCCGCCAAACCTGCTGAGGCCAAAGCCGCTGCGAAGCCTGCGGACGCAAAGCCCGCCGCCGTGCCAATGGAAAAAATCAGCTACCTCATGGGCCGTGAGATCGCCTCCATGCAGAATGGCCAGCTCGGCCAGCAGGGGCTGAAGATCGACGCTGAAAACTTCGCGCAGGGTGCCAAGGACGGCCTCTCCGGAGCCAAGGCAAAGTACACCGAAGCGGAACTCGAGGAAGCCTACAAAGCCTTCCAGGCACACATGGCTGGCGCCGAAGAAAAGCGGCAGGGCGAGATGAAGGTGGGCAACGAAAACGCCAAGGCCGAGGGAGCGAAGTTTCTCGAGGAGAACAAGAAGCGCAAAGAAGTGACCACCACTGCCAGCGGCCTCCAATACGAAATCCTCAAGGCTGGTGACGGACCGAAGCCAGCCGCCACCGATACCGTCTCCGTCCATTACAAAGGCACGCTCATCAATGGCAAGGAATTCGACAGCTCGCTCAAGCGGGGCGAGCCTGCAAAGTTCCAAGTGCAAGGCGTCATCAAGGGCTGGGTCGAGGCGCTGCAGCTCATGCCCGTCGGTTCCAAGTGGAAGCTCGCCATCCCGTCTGACATCGCCTACGGCGAGCGCGGAGCTGGCGGCGACATCGGACCAAACGAGACGCTGATCTTTGAAGTCGAGCTGCTCGGCATTGTGAAATAACCGAAATCGTCTTTCGCACTTTCATCGAGGCAGGCCCGCAACGGCCTGCCTCTTTTTTTGCCGATGCTCATCGCCTTCCACAAACCGTTCAACGTGCTCTCGCAGTTCACACGGGAGCTTCCGTCGCACCGCACGCTCGCCGACTTCGGACTTCCTCCGCAAGTGTATCCGATCGGAAGGCTGGATCGTGATTCAGAAGGGCTGCTGCTGCTGAGTGATGAAGCGCGCTGGAATGATTTGCTGCTCAATCCCAAGCACGGCCACCGCCGAACCTATCACGCGCAGGTCGAGGGCATCGCCACCGACGACGCCTTGAAAAATCTGTGCGGCGGCCTCGACCTCGGTGATTTCAACACGCGGCGATGCGGGGCCAGCCTCTTGTCGGACGATCCCCATCACCCGCCCCGCGATCCGCCGATTCGTTTCCGCAAAACCGTGCCCACCTCGTGGGTCGCACTCACGCTCACCGAAGGCAAGAACCGCCAAGTGCGCCGCATGACCGCCGCAGTCGGGTTTCCGACGCTGCGGCTGATTCGGGTGGCGATAGGCGGGCTGACACTCGACTCGCTAGGGGCCACGCCAGGTCAGTGGAAGGAACTCGATAAGGATGTGCGAGATCGCCTTCTGGCTTGATTCACTCCACGCGTGGGAACATCGCGTTGAGCCAGCATGGCTGGGGAGCCGCGAGCAGATGCCGACCCAGGCGTTTTCAATTCTCCCTCATCGGTGCTGACGGGATCCCGAATGCATGAAGTCCCTGGGCGAGCTGCGGTTGGAAACCACAGTCACGGACAGCAGCGGCGCCGCCATGTAGCTGCGGCCTTCTGCCGCAGTCCGCCGTGCCGCCTTCCAGCCGCCAGTCATCAGACGCGCCACGCGCACAGAAGAGCAGCCCGTCAATCTGCTCACACCAGCCGCAGTCTCTTCCGCAGCAGCCACTCGATGGTCAGCAGCACGATGACGGCACCGAACCACCACCAGCTTGACCAAAGGATGGTCTCCTTGGTGATCGTTTGTTTGCGGTCGAGGGATTGAAGGAGATCCGGCAGCTCTGCGGCGGCCTGTTCTTCGCGGAGGAAGCGGCCACCCGAATTGTTCGCCATCGATTCGAGCAGCGCGCGGTTCATCGTGAGATTCGCAAGCTCCAAGTTGCCGGTGTCATCGACGCGTAGGGTGAGGCGCAGATTGGATTTCGGCGCGGTCGCACTCTCAGAGACAGCGATCTCGTAGCCACCGGGCTTCAAGGGCGGAGTCGATGCACGATACACACCGGCGTGAGTCGGGTCCGGCTCCAGCGCGAGCGTGGCCACCTCGGTGCCTTGATGCATCAATGTCGCGCGCGGCTGGCCGTCGAGGATCATTTCGCCACGCTCGTTGCGCAGACGCACGCGAATCTCGGCCTGCTCGCCGCTGGCGTATCGAAGGTGATCGGTGCCGAGCGACAGCTTCTTGTCCTCAGCTTGAAAGGGCGGCGCGGCGACCCAGGAGGCGAGCTGCATCCATAGACGCTGATGAAACAAATCAGCGACTTGATACCGCCAGCGCCACAGCTCATCCGACGCGACGTACATCACCGCGCCCGCACCCACAGGACGGAACACCATTGCAGGCGTGCTCTCCTTTGCCTCGTTCTTCAGCGTGGCGAGCGTCACCGCGCCGGGCAGAGCCTTCACACTCGCGGCCCAACGCGCTGCGGGCAGGCTGGCCCAAAGCGACGCGTTCGCGGATGGCGATCCGCTCAGTCGCAGCGCGTCCAGCCTGCCGCCGTCGGCTTCGAGATTCCAGGTGTAGGTCACGAGCGCGGTGTTTGCCTTCTTCGCCACGAACTCGACAGGAAGCAGCGCCCCGGATTTGATCTTCACCCACTCGCTCACATGTCCACGGCTGCCATCGACGAAGATCATGCCGCCGCCGCGCCTCTCGACAAACTCGACGAGCCACTCGATCTGCTCCGGCCTCAATCTCGAGGGCGCAAGATCACCGATCATCACGAGATCATACGTCAACAAATCGTCGCGCGTCTTCGGGAAGGATTGTTGCACCGCGCCCTTGCCCGCATCGGCTGCGAAATCATCGAAGACCAGCTTCACCGACCAGCGCTCATCGCGGTCGAAATGATTGTGAATGTAGCGCGTCTCCCAGCGAGGCCGCCCATCGAGGATGAGCACCTTGCGCTTCTTTGTGAGCAGATGCACCGCCACCTCGCGGCCATTGTTCGCGCGCGTCTTCTCCAGCGCCGCCTTGTCGCCAGTCGCTGCGATCTGCACGGTCAGCAATCGCAGCGTCTTGTCCTGCTCGCCTGTGTTCGGCACAGGCAGCTCGCGTACGGGAAAGAAGAAATCAAAGCGTCGCTCGCCCTTGCCTGTGGTGTCGAAGGTCTTCTCCCAAAGCGTCTTCCCCTGGCTTTGGATGCGCACGACGGCCGGCACACCCGGCGGCATCGAGTCGCCGATGGTCACGCTGCCTTGCAGTTGCTCCTCGGTGAAAACGGACTCCGGCGCGACAACATCGACGAGCGACAAATCCGTGGGCGGAATCTCCGTGCCGAATCCAACCGTGAAGATCGGCGTGCCAGACTCGCGCATCGCGGTGGCGAACTCTTCCGGCGATCCGCCCGTGTTGTGCTGGCCGTCGGTGAGAAGAATCATCGCCGTGCCTGGCGTCACGGGGCCTAGCGCATCTCGCAATGCTTGATCGAGATTCGTCACCGTCGCATCCGGTTGGATTTCAAAACTGCGCGGCACATCGCCCGACGTGTCCTTGCCCTGCTGCCGCCGCCACCACACCCGCTGCGCCTTTGTGCCGCGCAACACAGACAGCTCCACATCCTGTGTCTCGGTCAGTTTGCCGAGCAACGGCGTGCTGCCTTCGAAAAGCATCCTCTCCAATCGCTGCCAGCGCGTTGCGTTCGTTGCCGCAGGAGCGCTGCCGCTCCCGCCTTTCGTCGGTGCATCCGTGAGCTTCATGCTCGCCGACGCATCCGCCACGATGACCACGCGGCCGAGTTGCCGCAGCGTCGTCACATGCCGCAACACCGGACCCGCCAGCGCCATCACCAGAAGAAACACCGAGATCGAGCGGAGCAAAGCCGGCACCGATGCAAAGCGGGTGTGATGAGAAGGAATCTCGCGGCGGTAAAGCCACAGCATCAGCAAAGACAACAGCAACGCGACCGCGACAACAGCGGACACCGGCCAGTCACCGGTGAATCGCAGGGTTGTTTCGGTTTGCGGGGTCATGAGATTCTTTGAGACAGGATTACAGGATTGGCAGAAGAGAAGCAGGGCAACAACGTGATGAGCAGGGCGACCGAATCAGAGCGCGCAGCGCCTTGTACTGCGGCCGCCTGCTGCCGCTTTTCAGAGCCAGCCTGCTGGCGTCGGACGCTCTGGCGTGTGAGTTCTCGGGCGCAAACTCTCGCCGGGAACAATATCTCTTGGACTTCGACGGCAGCAGGGCTGCCTGCGGAAAGCGGCAGCAGGCTGCCGCAGTCCAAGGCGCTGCGCGCGGCTTGAATGCGCGCTTCAATTGCCAAGCTGTTCGTGAATCATTCATGCTGTTCATCATTTGCCAGAGATTCGTTGTTGCAGCAGCACCTCGAAGAAAAGCAGCGCGAGCAGCGCGAGCAGGAAAGGCTGCCAAAACTCCGCCCCGTGTCTTCTTGTGCGATCCAGTTTCTCGTAGCCATCAAACGATTCCGCATAGCCCGCGCCGAAACGTTCGGCCAATCTGCGGACTTGATCGGGCGGCAGTGTGCGGAGCTGCGACTCGGCGGGATTCACGTTGAAGGCAAAGAGGCGCGGCGGTGCGGCTTCGGCGTTCTTGGGGCGCAGTTCATAGACGCCGGGCGTTGCGATAGGCTTGGATTCGAGCAGTGCGGCCTCGCCTTCGCGGAGGGATTTGTAGTCGTCGGCTTTGCCGATGGAATCGGTGAGCGTGTAATCGACATCGGCCTGCTCCTTTTTCAAATTGATCTGCAACGGCGCGCCGACGAACTGCCACGCTGGCGTGGTGCTTTGCGTCGCGAGGTAGGTGACAAGGCGTTGCGCGAGCGGCACGAAGAAGGGCTGCAACGGCAGATTCGACCACTCGGGACTCGCAGTGGTGGCAACGGCGATGACGCGACCGCGACCGACTTTTTTCTCGACGATCAACGGCACGCCGCGATCCAGCGAGAGGAGCGTTTGGGTTTTGTCGTCGGCGGGCGCGAACTGAAACCAGTGAAGAAACTCAGCGTCTTGGAGGCGTCCGCTTCGGGGATCGTTGAAGTAAGCCGTGGAGGGATGAGAGAGCCGCTGCTGGAGGACGCGCGCCGGATTCTCGGTGCTCTCGATGCGGCCGTAGCCCTTCACCGCGCAGGGGAACAAGCCCTGGCCATTCTTGAAGAACTCGCGGTTGTACCAGTCGATGTCGCACTTCGGTCCGGCGAAGATGAGCAGGCCGCCGCCGTCTTTGACAAAGCGGTCGAGCTCGGTGATGCGGTTGAAGCGCTCGACGTTGGCGAGCACGATCACCTCCTTCCCGCGAAGATCCTCGTCGCGCAGCCTTTTCACATCCGCCTTGCTAGTGCGGACCAGATCCTTGAGCGATGCGGACGCTGATTGATGCGGCGTGAGCGCGATCTCGAGAAAGTCTGCGGAGCCTGCGAGCGGTTCGTTGCTGGGATCACCGTCGACGAGGAGCGTGTTGAGCTGATTGCGGACCTGAATCACGGAGAAGAAGGCGTTGTCCTCGGGGAACGAATCGCCCTCAATGCGAACGGCCAGCGTGTGATCGCCAACTTTCTCGAACGCATGAGTGAACGATAGCGATGCCTCGCCATCCGGCGGCACGGACACGCGCGCGGTGCGAAGACGCGCGCCATCGGCCTCGAGATGCACGGCCACATCCTGCCATGGGCGCTTGCCGTGATTCTGCACGCGCACTCGCAAGCCGACCGGCTGCGTCTCCGCTGCGACGAGTGCCGAGAGTTCGGCGGAGGCGATGCTGAGGTTCTCGCTCAGCTCCGTGGGGACGCGATAGAATGTGACCTGCGGCTTTGGCTCCTGCCTGGTCAATGTCTCAAGCGCTGGCAGCGATGCGCCATCGGCGATTGCTTTCCAGTCGGACTCCTGGAAGTCGCTGATCACAATGATCTCGCGCGCGGCGTTCGGCGCTTTCTGAAGCGTCGCGCCTGCCGTTTGGAAAAGCTCGTTGGCGCTCACGGGTCCTGACTGCGACGCCACATCGGCGAGTTGTTTCGGAATGAGATCGAGCGCGCTGGTGGATTGATCCATCAGTTTGCGCGGTGTGCCCCCAGCGAGAATGACCTGCGCATCCGAGCCGCGCGGGAGATTGTCGATTATCCGTTGAATATCCTGTCGCGCCTGCACCGTCGCCGAGCCAGCCGCACTCGGTGCGCGCATCGAGAACGAGTCATCCAGCAAGATCGCCGCCGAGGTTTTCCCAAAACCGGGAATCTGCCGCAGAGCCGACATCACCGGACGGGCGAGACACAGCGCGAGCACAATGGGGATCGCGATTCGCGTGAGCAGCAGCAGCCACTGCTCGATCTGCAACCGCCGCTTCTTTTGCCGCAGCACCTCATGCAGCAAGTGCATCGCGCCCCACCGCACCGTCTGCACCCGCCGCTTATTCAGCAGGTGGATGAGCAGCGGAATGAGAAAGGCCGCAGCGCCCGCGAGGAGAATGGCGTTGAGGAAGGTCATGGGGCGACGCGCGGGAGCGGGGAGCTGGCAGCGGGGGCCGATGACGAATGACGGAGCACGGACGACGGAACCGAGTGCGGCTCATCATTATCCGGCCAAATGACTCTTCCTTTCGTCATTCCACATTCGTCAATCGTCATTTCATCACCTCCTCATCCTCAATGCCAGATACTTCCGCAAAGCCTCTGTGTGCGGCTCGTCTGTCGTTATCGGCACGACATCGACCTCGTGTTTGCGCAGGCCCTCGTTCATGGCTTTGCGCCAGTCGTCCAGCACAGACATGTAGCGTTGGCGGATGACGGAGGGATCGAGGAGGAGGAAGTCTTCGTCGTTCTCGAGGTTTTCGAACCGGGACCAGTTGCCGAAGGGGAAATCGAGTTCATCACGATCCCAGAGCTGGAAGACCATGATCTCGTGGCCCTTCTTCCGCAGCACGCCGATTGCGCGCAGCAGGGCGGTGGCGTCGTCAAACAAATCGGAGATGAGGATGACGAGGCCGCGTCTTTTCAGCCGCATGGCGAGGGATTCGACGACTGTCGCGAGTCCGGTTTCTCTGCCGGGCTTGGTCTTCACCATCGCATCGAGCAGATGATGCAGATGCGTGATGCGTGTCCGGTTCGGGATGAATTCGCGGAGCTTCGAATCAAACGTGACGAGACCCACGGCATCTTGCTGCGACATCAGCAGGTAGGCGATGGAGGCGGCAAGCTTCCGCGCGTAGTCGAACTTGTGGATGCCCTTGGTTCCTCGGTAGTCCATCGAGCCGCTGGCATCGAGCACGAGAGTGGCGCGCAGGTTTGTCTCCTCGTCGTATTCGCGAATGTAGAAGCGGTCGGAGCGGCCGAAGATTTTCCAATCGAGCCGCTTGATCTCGTCGCCCTGCACATACGGGCGATGCTGGCGGAACTCGACGCTGAATCCTTTGTGCGGCGAGGCGTGAAGGCCCGTCGTGAAGCCCTCGACCACCGTGCGCGCGAAGAGCTGCAGGTGCTGCAGGCTCGAGATGTCTTCGGGGTGGAGGATGTCGGTCAGGGTGGCCATGGGTGGGTCAAGGGAACTCTCGGTATATGTCTTTTCTGTGCAGAAAGCGGGCAAGCACGAGTGTGTCTCCCTCGATCCGACATCCTAGCCGGTATTCACCCACGCGAATGCGAAAGTGGTGACGGCTCGCCTTCATGGACTTCACGTTCGAGACAGTCGAAAGCGTCGGTTGCGCGCCAATCTCCGTGAGAACATCACCCAACCGCCTTAGCAGATCCGCATCGCGCAACGACTCCACATCTTTGGCAAAGCGTTTGGTAGCCTCAAATTTCACAAGCTAGCCTTGAGTCGTGAAAGGAATTCCTCGCCCGGAATGCGGTCGTCGCGCGCTTCGCAAGCTTGATCCACCAAGCGCGCCAGCAACAAGTCCTCGATCTCTTCGTCCACTTGGCTGCGAATGACCTCGCCGTGACGACGGAACACGTCTTCCACGGCGGTTTCGACGATTTGCTTCAGCTGCGCAGTGTCGATGGTGATCTGGCTCATGGCATGCAAGGGCCCTAAAAGATTATCACGTTACAAAACGCGTGCAGCGCCTTTGTTTGTCTGCTTGAGCAGTTCGGTGACGATCATATCGACCGTCAGCCCCTCCGCCTCCGCGTGGAAAGTCGGAACGATGCGATGACGAAGCACAGGCAGCGCGAGGGCTTCGATGTCGTCGAGGGTGACGTGGGTGCGGCCGCGGAGCAGAGCGCGCACTTTGCTGGCGAGGACGATCTGCTGGCTGGCGCGCGGGCCCGCGCCCCAGCCGATCATTTGCTTCACGTAGTCGGATGCACCGGGTTCATTGGGACGCGTGGCGCGGATCAGATCGAGGACAAAATCAGTGACGTGATCCGGCACGGGCACGCGACGGGACAGCGTGTGCGCGGCCTGAAGTTCTTCGGCGGTGAGGACGGGTTCGATCGTTGTTGTCTCGCTGCCGGTGGTGCGGTTGATGATCTCGCGCTCATCATCGCGCGTGGGGTATTCGATCTTGATGAGGAAGAGGAAGCGGTCCTTCTGCGCCTCGGGCAGCGGATAGGTGCCTTCTTGCTCGATGGGATTTTGCGTGGCGAGCACGAAGAAGGGCTTCGGCAGTTCATAAGTGTCCTGGCCCACTGTGACATGCTTCTCCTGCATCGCCTCGAGCAGCGCGGCCTGCGTCTTCGGTGGAGTGCGGTTGATTTCATCGGCGAGAGTGATCTGCGCGAAAATGGGGCCTTGCTGGAAGGTGAGTTTGCGTCGGCCAGTCTCAGAGTCTTCCTGAATGATCTCGGTGCCGGTGATGTCGGCAGGCATGAGGTCCGGCGTGAACTGCACGCGGCGGAAGCTCAGATGCATCGCGTCAGCCAGCGACTTCACGAGCAGCGTCTTCGCGAGGCCCGGCACGCCTTCGAGCAAACTGTGCCCGCCGGCTGCGAGGGCGATGAAGACCTGCTCGATCACCGCCTCCTGGCCGACGATGCGCTTGGCGAGGGCTGTCTTGAGTCGGTTGTAACCTTGAACGAGTGCGGCGGCGGCTTCGGAATCTGACATGGAGAGCTGTAAAATGAACGGTGTGTGAGAGGGAACTGGACGGGGGCGATAACTGTGTTCTTTCCGCCTTTCACGACGGCGGAGCAAGGAATGTCTGCGCGGGAATTCAGCAGGTAGTAGAACGATCCTTCCGGATCGATTTCGAAAAACGCACGCGGAATGGACACGGACTCGAAGCCCACGCGACGGATGCACGACCTCGAAGGATCGTTCTACGCATTCGCAGTCGTCTTCACCACCGCCATCGTCTCGCGCTGACGCTTTTCGACGAACTCACGCGCCTTGGCCGCCTTGGCTTTCGCGGCGGCGGGATCTTTGGCCATGGCGATCACGGCGGGGACGACGCGCTTGAGTTCGTCCTCCTTGTCGAGATCGAAGAGCCAGTCGTCGAGACCGATGTCGCGCCACATCATGCCTTTGCTCGTCTGCTCGGCCCAGCGGCAGACGATGGCGGGGATGCCGTTGCCAATGCACATGATGGGGCTGTGCATCTCAGCGCCGAAGAGTCCGGCGCTGCGCACATAGGTGCTGAGCGCTTCGCCTGTGAGCCAGTAGTTCGGACGCCACACGGCTTTCGCCTTCACGTCTTCGGGCAGTTTGTCGAAGAGCATCTCCTTGCCCACAGTCATCTGCGTCTGGTCCTCGGGACAAATCAGCACCTTCATCGCAGTCTGTCGGATGACCTCGACGATGGCCTCGCGCAGCGGCCCGAGATCGTGCTCCTTCATCGCCTCGTTGCGCGCATGTTTCGTCTGGTCCATCGCGGCCTTCTTCTCCGGAATGGTCCAGTAGGGCGTGTAACGCAGGCGCGGGATGCAGCAGAGGAACTTCCCTTCCTCCAATCCTTGCTCTTTGAGAAAGGCGACGGCCTTGTCGTCATCGCGCAGGTCGGTGGCGAAGGCGCCGTCGGGTCCGAACTCCATGATAGGGCAGGCGCAGCCTTTGTCCTTTGCGAGCTGGAGTGAAACGGAGTCGCGGAAGAAGGCGAACTTTCCGCCGCTCAGCACCTCGACGGTTTTCGAGATGACGCCGTCTGGCGTGGCCTTTGTCGCGGTGGAGCTGGTCGATGGCAGCGTGATGCCATACACGCCGTATGGCTTCCCCGTTTCCTTGCTCCACCTCACCACATCCTTCTCCGCCACAAGCGAGGGGCCGGAGCCGTGCAGAAGAAAATCGCAATCGCGAAACGCGCTCTTCAGTGCCTGCGGGCCCTTGACGATCTCAAGCTTCGGGAAGCGCCTCAGCAACATCTCCTCCACACCATTGTCCACCTTGCTCGGCCAAAGCCGCACTTCGACATCTGGCAGATGCTTCTCCAGCAACGCAAGCACGCCAGGCGTGTGTGCGATGTCGCCGATGTTCACCGTCTGCCAGGATGATCTCAGCAGAATGCGACGGGGCTGCGGCGTCTGCGCGCGCAAGACTGAAATCAGCGACGCTGATGAAGCTGTGATT
The DNA here is from genome assembly GCA_031411695.1 of Verrucomicrobiaceae bacterium. Taxonomy (GTDB): domain Bacteria; phylum Verrucomicrobiota; class Verrucomicrobiia; order Verrucomicrobiales; family Verrucomicrobiaceae; genus JAIBCL01. The sequence goes on along the minus strand of JANOBO010000047.1, from coordinate 6,069 downwards.
AGAAAACGGCGGCGACTGGATGGCGGCAAGATCTGGGTCATGGGGTGGCAACGTACGGAAGTGCGACGATCAGGCAACGAATCTGACAGGGCGTAGTCAGGGCTTCCAGCCCTGACTGAATCAGCGGCCAACGGCTGGAAGCCCTAGCTGCACATTCATCAGCACTGCTGCATTGCACCACTACCTCGCCTCCAACACTTGCTCCAAATCCTCTTCCGTCAGTCCGGTCATCATCGGCGAGCCGTCATCCAGCGTGGCTTCGATGATGCCGCGCTTGTGCGACTGAAGCTTGAGGATTTTTTCCTCGACCGTCCCGCGTGTGACGAGCCGCAAAGCGGTGACGACCCGCTCCTGCCCCAGTCGATGCGCTCGGTCGATGGCCTGCGCTTCGACCGCCGGATTCCACCATGGATCCATGAGCATGACGTGATCGGCGGCGGTGAGGTTGAGTCCGTAACCGCCGGCCTTGAGGCTGATGAGGAACACGCGCGCACTGGCGTCCGTTTGAAAGCGGTCCACCTGCGCGCCGCGGTCGTTGCTTTGGCCGTCGAGGTAGCAGTGGTCGATCTTGTCTTTGCCCAGCTCATCGCGCAGGAGATGCAGGAACTTCACGAACTGGCTGAAGACGATGACCTTGCCGCCACCGGCCATGATTTCGTCAAGTCGGTCGCGCCACACGGCGAGCTTGCCGCTGAGGTCTTCGCTGCTGAGCTGCGCGAGCGTGGTCTCGCTGATGCCGGTCATGCGCAAATCGCAGCACACTTGGCGCAAGCGCAGCAGCACGGTGAACATCGTCATCTTCGCGCCCCCCTGACCACTGCGGCGGCGCGCATCGCGCACTTCTGCGAGGCCTTCTTCGAGCACGCGACGATACACTTCCATCTGCGGCTTTGAGAGATCACACCACAGCACCTGCTCGATCTTCTCGGGCAAATCCTTGAGCACCTCCTTCTTGGTGCGTCGCAGAAAGTACGGTCGCACCAGCTTGCGCAGTCGCTCCGAGGTCTTGCGCGCTTCGGGCGTGGTGACGCCGCTATTCAGCGGCTTCTCAAAGCGCTCCTTGAAACTGTCCTTGCCGCCGAGATAGCCGGGCAGAAGGAAATGGTAGATGCTCCAGAGATCGCGCACGCCATTCTCCACAGGCGTTCCGGTGAGAGCAAAGCGGCAGTCAGCGTTCACCGCGCGCAAGGCCTTTGCGGCTTCGGTGTCGGGATTTCGGATCTGCGAGGCTTCATCGAGAATCAGCGCGGCGTATGTCTGCTTGCGATGTTGCACGAGGTCGCGCACGACGAGCTGATACGTCGTGATGACGGCGTCGTAGTCAGCGAGCCGCGCGAAGTTCTCATGACGATCCGCGCCGTGAATCGCGAGCACCTTGAGCGTGGGAGCAAAGCGCTCGAACTCGCGCTCCCAGTTTGCGATGAGAGACTTTGGGCAGACGATGAGGGCGGGAGATGAGGAAGACGGGGAGAGGGGGAGAGGGGGAGACGCGGAGAGATTGGGCAACTCAGTGGCTCCGCGCTTTTCGGTTTCCGCGTCTTCGGCTCTGAGCAGCCTGACCAACGCGATGGCTTGAATTGTTTTGCCGAGGCCCATGTCATCGGCGAGGAGGCCGGCCTTGGCGCCGCGTGCGGAGGCTTCGAGCCAGCGGATGCCGTCGAGCTGATACGGCCGCAGCAGCACCGCGAGATCCGGGAGCTGCTCTTTGATCCACGCTTCGCTTTGCCACGACGCGGCTTGCCGCGCGGCGAAGGTTTCGTCATCAGCGGCGAAAAGAAACTGCGCCTTGTCCGCCCGCACGCGAACCCCGTCGGGCGTCATCACGCTGTCGAGATCGCGCAGGCTCTCTTCAAATTCCTCGCAGGCGTCGGAGTCGAGCAGGTATTGCCTGCCGTCCTTCCCGGTCATGCCGCGCCGGCCAGTGCGGATGAGCTGCATCACCTCGCTGCGGCTGATGCGAAAGCCGTCGGACGCCTCGTAGGCGATGTCGAGTGAGAGCCAGTCGTGGCCTTGCTTCGGCTCTTCGCCCTGCGGCTCCAGCACCTTCGGCGTCACGCGCATCACGCTGCGCGTGGCCGTGCGCCAGCGCTGGGACTCGTCGATCTTGAAGATGCGTTGGAGGCGCGGCAGGTCGCTGGCGTAGAAGCGCGCGACTTTGTCCGCGCCTTGCATCCGCCACATCGTGCTGCTGACCGGCTGGAAGCCGAGATCGAACAGCCGCTCGGTGGCTCCGCGTTCGCGCTCCATGTTTCGCGAGTAGAAGCGGCCGATGTGAGCGGTGGCATCAAGGGGAAAGCGGACGCCATTCACTTCGTCAGGCGTGCCGTCCATCGCCAGCCAGCGCATCTGATTGAACGTGACGAAGAGTCTGACCTCGACCGCTTGCATGGAGCCATCGAGCTGCAGCTCGAACTCGCAAGGCAACGGCACGAGATGCAAGAGCGACAAATGCGTGCCCGCGAGCCGCAACTGCATCGCCTCATCGAGCGCCGCGCGATTCTTCACCAGCCAGGACAGCGGGCGCGATGCCGACTTGTCTTCAAAGATGCCTTTGATGAGCTGGCGCGTGTCGTCGTTCGGCGATGCGACCGCGAAGAACGTGCGCGTGGCGGAACAGAAGCACCATTCATTTGCCACGCGCTTCACCGAAGTGCTGTCGAGGGAGAAAATCACATCGTCGCCATCTTCGGTCGCCAGCACAGGCAGACGGGTCGGTGCATCGATGACCGCCAGCCGCTGCTCATCGGCAGGCGCGGCCTGCGACGGCTTGCCTGAAAACACTCCATGATGCGTGCCGAGGGCGACAAAGAGCTTGGCAAGATCGCCGCGTGTGAGCATCAACGGCATCGTGCCTGGCTTCAGTCCCTGAGTGCGCAACCACGCGGCGATGCCACCATCGGATGCCTCTCCCCTGCCCGGTTCGAACCGCATGAACACAGCAGCCTGTCCCTTGAAAGTTGCGTCGAGGAGATTGTCGGGCAGGAAGAATGTGAAGCGTCCCGGCGGCGGCAGCGGCGCGGGGATCACAGCTTTTAGAGCATGGGTTTCCGACTCGTGCTTTGAAGGTTGCGCTTGCCGGACTGGTGGAGGAGTGGCGGCCGGCCGCAGGGTGCCCAAGGCGACGGCGACCGAGTGTGCGCACATGATGCCGCTGCTCCTTGATGCAGGACAAGTGCAGAGGTTTGTCACATCTGTCCGTGTGCGGATGAGCAGGCCGGATTGAAATCGCTTTGGCCCCTCCGTGACAAGGCCGCGCAGGGAGTCACCTTCACGGCGCACCTCCGTGACCAGACCTCTCTCCAGCAGGCTTCTCGCCGACTTGAGCACCTGCCAGCCGGCAATGTCGCCGAGCCATTTGTCCGTGAGATCCATGTGTGCGTGTAGAGCGATGGCTCCATCTCGTCAATGGCAGTATGCCATCGGCGGCACATTGAGCGAGGAGCACGCGGCCGCAGGGCGGACTGAGTGGCCGCAATCCCGTTGCCCGCCTGACAGCCATCTCACTTTGTGCGCGCTTCCGTCACGACTGCATTGCCGGCCTTCGCCGCAGATGCATTGAGCGGTGCTCCCGCGCCGATGTGCTTGAAAGGAGCGCCTGCCGGCTCACCGATCATGGCCGCAAGACCCGCGATCTCATCCGGATGCACGTGAGCCGACCATCGCCCCTGCGCATCAGCGACGACGCTGATCATGGGTGGGCTTGAGAATCCCGCAGTCGCACCTTGGGCGGTTGTCTGCTGAAGAAACACACGCGCATGCGGCATCGACCTGCCGTCGGCGGACATTGCAGTGCCGCCGATGCGCTGCGATGGAGCGAGGGTGAGTGAGCGTCCCTGTGGCAGGTCGCCAAGATCGCTGCGGTTCGTGGGAGACGCATAGCCAGGCACCTCGGCGCGTAGCACGAGCGCGGTGCGATCTGTGTCAACGCCGATGGGAATGGCCGCCCACCCGTCGTCGTCCGCAGTAAAGGGTCGATTGGGCAGATCGAAGGAATAGTTGCGCCCGTCCGCCCACACTTGGGCGCCCGCCGCAGGAGAACCATCCGGCCTGAGCACGCGCACTTTGACCATCTCTCCAACAGTCAGCCCCGGACCCCAGCCATACTGCTCCGCGAGATCGAGTGTGGCGGTGTCCCACTCCCAGTTGAGCTGAGTTTCATACACATCGCCCCGACAGCTCACGTTGATGACCTTGTCGTAAGCGAAGGAGCGTAGCATCGGCACCACGTCGCCCCACTCCGTTCGTTGGATCTCCTTGATCTCGGCAAAGGTGCGTCCGTCGCGAAACTCGACGTTGCTGAACTCGAATGCATACGAAGGCTTGGCGACGCCAGGGTCCGCGTGTTCTGCGGAGAAGGAGCCATTGGACACGTCCGCCTTCTTCCTTGGGCTGCTGAGCACATCGGTGGTCACGAACTCTGGCGCCAACTGCGAGAGCTGCTCGGGATAGTGACCGTACTTTTTGTGGTAAGCCATGATGCCCTTGTAGATCAAAGTCATGTGCTCAATGTCGATCTGCTTGCACCGCGCGATTTCGGCTTGGTCGGCAATTGCATCGTGTTCTTCGGCGTTCGCCGCCTGATTTGTGGACGAGGTGCCCAAAGCGGCTGCCGGTGCGGGAAGCAGAGTTTTTGCGGCGCGCGTCGATGCAGCTTGCGTTGAGCTTGGTTTCGCCCCCGCTCCAGCGACATGTGACTGCGGTGCCCGATCCGCAAGCCTGAGTCCGAAGAACAAACTGACACTGATCAGCGCGAGAGCTGCGGCGGCGGTGGCAAGTCTTCTCATGCGGGAGATTCTGCCTGAACGGAATCCTGCGCGTCAAGCAGTTAAGTCGAAGACACTTCCTGAAAGACACGAAGATAAATCCGCGATGCTGGAGGGGCCGCGACCGGGTCTGTTTGCCTGTGCAACCCTGCGGGCTGCGCCACTTCTGTGCTGCAACCGGGCCGGTTGCACCCCTTTACAGCGTGTGGCGCTTCCGCTTCACGTGAAGCTGCGCGGCGCTGCGCTGGATCATGGCCGTGACGGCTGCGACTTCTTCGTTGTCGGTGCCGGGCTTGATGTTTTCCAGGGCGTGTCTGGCGCGCTCGAGGGCGGCCTCGACTGCTTTCTCGTCGATGTCGGCGACGCCGATCGCCATGTCGGTGAGCACACGGGTAGTGGTGCCCGTGACCTCAACCAAGCCTTCACCGACGGCCAACGGAGTGCTCTTCCCACCCTTCGTGTAAACAAGTTCTCCCGGCTTCAATGTCGTCACGAGATTCGCGTGCGCGGACAGCACTCCCATCTCACCCTCGGCACCGGGAAGCACGACGCTGTCCACATCATCGGAGAAGATGCGGGCTTCGGGGGTGACTATTTCGAGGCGGAGAGGCATGGCGGTAAAATCCTAATTGACGAATGACGAGGGACGAATGGTTGAGCGGCGGATCATGGCGGGAGCGGAATTGAATTCGTCAGTCGTCATGCTGCGTTCGTCATTGCGAAGCTACTCTTTCTTCACGGAGTCGATCCCACCCTTCATGTAGAAGTTGGCTTCCGGCACGCTGTCGTGCTTGCCATCGAGGATCTCGGCAAAGCCGCGGACGGTGTCTTTGATGGAGACATACTCGCCTTTGGTGCCGGTGAAGATTTCGGCGACGGTGAAGGGCTGGCTGAGGAAACGCTGAAGTTTACGGGCGCGGAAGACAGTGAGCTTGTCGTCATCGCTCAACTCGTCCATGCCGAGGATGGCGATGATGTCTTGAAGATCCTTGTAGCGCTGAAGCACGCGCTGCACGCCGCGCGCGACGCGGTAGTGCTCTTCGCCCACGATGTCGGGCGCGAGAGCCTTGGACACGGAGGAGAGAGGATCGACTGCGGGGTAGATGCCCAGCTCGGCGAGAGAGCGCTCAAGCACGACAGTGGAGTCAAGGTGGGCGAAGGTGTTGGCCGGAGCGGGGTCGGTAAGGTCATCCGCAGGAACGTAAACGGCCTGGAAGGAGGTGATCGACCCGCTCTTCGTGGAGGTGATGCGTTCCTGCATCGCGCCCATTTCAGCGGCGAGCGTGGGCTGGTAACCCACGGCGGA
>JANOBO010000046.1:0-11989 GCA_031411695.1 Verrucomicrobiaceae bacterium | reverse complement strand
CAAAGTAAATGGCATCGATGGTCACGGCCTGTGCCGCGCTGATGCCGAGCAGGCAGGCCAACAGCGCCAACCAGGCGGCAATGGATGATTGAAGATGTCTGCGGATGTTTGCCTTCATCGCTCTGGGTGGTTTTTGTGGATCGGGAAATTCGGCCCGATCTTGACCCGCCGCTGCGCGGTTCACAATGCAATTGTCATTTGCTGCCTGGCCAGGAAAAGGCCAAGCTGCGCACCATGAGCACACCCAGCTTCCTGACCATCAGCGACCAAGTCGCCGAGCACCTGCGCGCTGAGATTCTGAGCGGGCGCTGGAGGGACACGCTGCCTGGAAAGCACCAGCTCGCCGATGAATTGGGCGTCAATAACAAGACCGTTGAAGCCGCGTTGCGACAGCTTGAGAAGACCGGCCTGCTCCTGCCGCAAGGCGCGGGCCGCAAGCGGCTGATCAATGCCCGCCACCGCACTCGGTCACGCGCCCTGCGCATCGCTTTGCTCGTCCATGATCTCAAAAATGATCCAAAGACCGAGCTGCATCTGGAGATCACCCACGCCCTCAGCAGCGCAGGGCATACCGTTTTCACCGCGCCCAAATCACTCGGCATCCTGCGCTTCGATCCGAAGCGGGTCGCAGCGTTCGTGCGGCAGACAAAAGCGGATGCCTGGATCATCTGCGCCGCCTCGCGCGATGTCCTCGAATGGTTCGCCAGCCAGCCCGTGCCAGCCTTTGCGTTGTTTGGGCACCGCATCGGCATCAAGATCGCTGCCGTCTCGCCCGACAAGCCACCCGCCGTCGCCGAAGCGACCCGCCAACTCATCGCGCTGGGGCATCGTCGCATTGTCCTGCTCTGCCGAAAAATCCGTCGCCTGCCGATGCCAGGCCTCAGCGAGACCGTCTTCCTCGAAACCCTGCGTAGCAGTGGCTGTAACGTCAGCGACTTCAATCTGCCCGACTGGAAAGAAACCAACGCGGGGTTCCGCGAATGCCTCCACTCGCTCTTCCGCACCACACCGCCCACCGCGCTGATCGTGGATGAGGTGCCTTACTTTGTTGCTGCCATGCAGTTCCTCCTCGCCCGCGGCCTGCGCGTGCCGGCCGATGTCTCCATCATCAGCACTGATGACAGCCTCGCCTTCTCCCACTGCGATCCACCCATCTCCTGCATCACCTGGAACCACCGCCACGCCGTGCGCCGCATCGTGAGTTGGGTCTCCAGCATCAGTCGCGGCGAAGCAGACCTTCGCCAGACTCTCACGCCCGCGGCCTTCGTCCCAGGGGGTACGATTGCGGCAGTTCAGGTCAGGCTACCAGCCTGACAACGGCCCGAGGGTTCCGGGCTTCCGCCCTATTCACGCATCCCGCTCAAGCCGGGAACGCCTCAGTTGATCACCGCACCTCATAGCGATTCGATGCGCCGCTCCAGATCGCGACGGTTGATGAGATCGACGAGTTCCACGCTGTGTGGGAGAAGCCGGAAGAGCATCCGATGATCCTGCCCGACGCGCACGCGCATCACATCGGGCGCGGCCTTCAGGCGGATCGCTCCAGCTAATGCGGCGGGATCACCCGCCGCAATCCGCCCGATGAGGGTGAGCGCCGCTCGCCCGATCTGCCGGGGGAGATGCTGGAGTGTGTCGTGGAAGCGGCGGGGAAACTCGATGGGGCGCGGCGGCTGGTTGCCATCGATGTCACCAGACAGCAGCAGCGCGTCTTCCGCATCCACCGCGATGGCGACCGGCGCTGTCGCGGCGGCTGCCTGCCCCGTGCGCAGGGCCTCCACGTCAGCAAAAGCCTCCCCCAGTTTGCGGCGGTAGGCCGCGCGCTCCTTGTTCCCCTCGGTGATGGATGCCTTGAACGTCTTCAACTTTTCGCGCAGCGCCTTGAGTTCCTCTGAATCTCCAGGCGCCGACGACGTTGGTGCCGCGGCGCGCATCTTTTTCTCCTGCAATCGGATCTCGCGCCGCAGCTTCTCCACAGATTCTTTCAACTCGTTGACCTCGGCCGCTTTCGCCTCCAGCAGGCCTCTGGCTTTGCGCAGTTCACCGGCATCCTTCCCATCGTGCGCCACCTCCTCGGTAAAACGCTTTTCCAAGATGTCTGCGAAGGGCTCATCCGGGGGGAGATTCGTCCGGTCTCGCGCCACCTCCACCAGATGAAGCAGCTTCGACGCGAGCTCCTTGCCGATCACCGGAATCACGCTCCGCGCGCAGTGGATGCCGAGCGCCTTGTTCGAGGAGTGAAGGACGGAATAGGCAAACTCCATCGACACCCGATCATCATTGGCCGTCAACGCCTTCTTGGCTTCTTCCTCGATCAACTTCAAGTGGAGCGACGGATCGTCGCTGGCGAGAAGCAGGCGCACGCGGAAGCAGAGGTCTCCCGGCACGCCGCCGTCCGGATACTGCACCCTGACCATCCGCCGTGCGACCTCGAGCCGCTCCTCCATGCCGACGGTCTGAATGAGCAGATGCCATGCCGCCTGGAGATCGTCCGAATCGCACCCAAGTTTTTCAAAAGCCGTGGCGGCCTCATCCAGAAGTAGTCTGGATTCGAGAGCCTGGAAGTAGGCGGGCAAAAGCCTGGAGGGAATCTTGGTCACATCGAGCCGCGCCAACTCAACCGATCTCATGCCGGCGAGGATCGTCTCCGTAAGGTGGGTTTCCGGGTCCGCGCGCCCATGGGTGCGGGTGTTGCCCGCGAACACTGAGGAATGCCGCATCCGGTTCTGGTCCTTGTCCACGCAGCATCGTTTGTATTTCTGGCCGCTGCCACAATGGCATGGATCGTTCCTGCCGATGCGCGGCATGGTGCGTCGCACATGCGGGCCGCAGGCGACGAGGTTATCCGGCTTCTCGGGGATGGCCTCCAACAAATCGCGGTGGCATCCCACAAGGGCCAGACGGCCTACCGCCACCGCCTTTTCAACAAATGCCTCGCCACTATGGCTCGGATGCGCGGAACGCATCACCGCCTGCAGATCCGCATCCTTCAGGATTGCCGCCAAGGTCCAAAGATAGCTGATCTGCGTGAGATTTCCCTCCGTGGAGCGTGCCATTGTCCGCGCCAGGCTGATCAGCGCCTCAGGCGGCCTGCCCTCCCGGTGCTCGATGCTCCATTGCCCCGCGATCAGGAGCGAGGTCGCTGCCTGTTCCCGGGTCATTATGGTTCGGCGCGTCGCCTGAACGAGGTTTTCCGCCACATCACCCGTCATCTTCCATGCTGTGTGGCAAAGCCAGTCTTGATGTCCCAGAAGCGGCGCGCCCCCGATCAAATGCCTGGAGTCAACCGGCCGGCCGTGCGTCAGCGCTGCGAGCACGAGATACAAAAAGGCAGGTGAATCATGGTTTGCCACCGTCTCCGTAAAGAGTGCGTCCAGTCCCGATTTGCTCCCCGGCAACAAGTGGCTGATCTCCTCCACCAGCGCTCGGCACATTTTCCGGTTGTCGATGAGGTCACGAAGCTTTGTGTCCATGCAGGGTGTGAGTCGCGCCGCCAATGCAACATAGGACAGGCAAAAAAGAAACGACTTTTCGCCCGCGCGCCAGCCCGCGACGCCCCCCCCGCTGCACGCTGCTCTCCGAGCCGATCGCCGTGCTCAGAGTCTTCCCCGGCCTCTTTACGTCGGCTGCCACTGTGTTGGGCACGGCCATTCCCAGAGGCCGGGCTCCCGACCTGACCATGCGCGGATCTTCCAGCCGCTGGCCTCCTCCGGGCGTCCGGTCGAGGCTGGAAGCCTTCATCCAGCGCGGGGCCTGGGGCCCATCCCGCCGAAGTCGCGCGGCGCCTTGACTCCATCCCCATGGCTGGTGGAGCGCCGGGAGCCCAGGATGTGTTTTTTTGAAGCGGTGCCATTGCGGCGAGCTTTCTTTCGATAGTTGAACTTGTGAGCCGATGTCGTTCCGATATGATGATTTCCTCGTGTGCCGGAGCCTGCATTCTCCTCCCGCGGGTTCTTCGTGTTCGTCGAGTGAGTGTCTCATCATCCATATGGCTGCCCCGCAGCTCTCGCGCATGTGCGGCAGCCCTGTGTGTGCTCGCGACAGGCTTCGGGCGCGGCAGCCCACGCACCGAACTGGCGGCGATGCGCACCACGCATGAGCTGTCCATTTTGCAGGCTGGCTCCCCCGCCCTCCGCCAGTATGCCTCGGAACTCGCCGCGCTGGAAAGGCGCTGCACGGCGGCACACGATTACAATGGAGCTATCGCTGCGCGGGATGAGCGTCAGGGCATCGAGAGGGAGATCGCGCGCATCGGGAAGGAATCACTGCTTTTGAAAACACGCGCGGAGAGTCTCCGCGCGGCGCTGCTGCCGGATCAGGTGGTGCTGATGCCAGAGCAAGCAAGCCTCTCCGGCGTGACGCGCGAGCCCGGCAGCGGCGCGCTCACGAACTGGAGCAAGCCCGGCGCCTCCGCCACATGGAGGCTGCCCGACCTGCCGCCAGGCGGCTATGAGGTGCTGGTGCGCTACTCGTGCGATGCACTGGAGGGCGGAACACTCACCATCGGTGAGCAAATTTTCTCAATGAGCGGAGCGGCGGATACCACATTGAAAGGACCGGCTGAGAAAAACTTCGGCACGCTCAAGGTCACCAATGGCGCGGGCAATCTCACCATCACCGCGCGCACGGTCTTGAAATCAAATCTGATGCGCCTCTACTTCGTGAAACTGGTGCCGGCGAATCGCTGACGATGGCCATTTGGACTCCAACGCTCACTCTGCTGGCGGCGCTCCTTTGCGGCATCGCGTCAGACAGCCACGCCCAGGGTCCGCCGCCTGAACCACCCGCGCTGACTGCCGCGCGCGCGGAGTTTCTTTCCCAGGTCGTCGCTGGCTCACGGCAACTCACCGAGCAGTTCACCAACGCACTGACGAAGCTGGAGGACGAACTCGCGGCGAACGGCGATTACGAAGATGCCATGCGCGTTCAGGCGAGACGAAAGGAAGTGGACTCCAGCATGGCGGCCGCGCCGCAGCCCGCAGCCAGCCCCGGCATCGCCATGCCCGCCGCAGTGGCCAGAACCAGCAGCTCCGTCGTCCTGGAAGGCGATGGTCTCACAGGCTGGCGCACCGCCGGGAGCTATGCGGAGTGGACGATGCAAAAGCTCACGCCGGGGCGGTACGCCGTTCAATTGTCCTATGTGCTCGGAGACGCAAGAGCACCGGCCAATGGCGAGCCGTCACTACCCTCGCGCTTCACGCCGGTCGAGGTGGCGAAGTTCAAGATCTCCGAGGTTTCCGTGCTCGCCACCGCGACCGCGAACACACGGCTGCTCGAACTGAACCGATCCAAAGATCCAGCGACCTTCACAGCTGCCGGAACCGAGCCCTTGGTGATCTCGCGCGCATCCATCACACTGCGGCTCGAGGCGATGCAAAGTTATGCGGCGAACACGGTGCGCATCCGCGACATCCGGCTCGTGCCCGCGGATGACAAGAGCCCCGCGCCCATCGCCAGCACCGCACTGGCAGCCACCGGAGTGAAGGATGTCGAAACATTGAAGCAGCTTTTCACCAAGCAGTTCTCCGCCGCGCGCGCTCCGCTGATCGTGGATTATCAGGCGCGTCTGCGGACACTTGCCGCGCAGCCGTCCGTCTCGAAGGACCGCGACCTGCTGGAAGAAATCGAGGCCGAGCAAAAGCGTGCCGCCGCCAATGCCACGGCAGTCATCGGCACCGCATCGGCGCGGAAACGGCCGGCATCCGGCGTCGGGAGCGGGCTCGACGGTTTCGAGGATCTCGTCGGCGCGCAGCTCGTCGTTGACGCGGCGAACACGGGGGACCGCTTCAGGATCGAGCATGGTGGACGGCAGTTTTGGGTGAGGCTCGCCTGGGTCCGTTCGCCGCCGCCCGAGCCGGAGGACAAGGATGCGCTGCAGATGGCGATGAAACATTTCAAGATCGAGGAGGATGAGGCTCTCGCCGTCGGCCGCATGGCCCGGGAGTTCACGCTCGGCTATCTTGAGGACAGGCCGCTTCGGTTGCTGGTGCGCAGTAAAAAGATCGCGGCGGACGAGGCCGCGCCAGCGCTCGTGTTTCTCGATGATCTCGGCCTTTTTCAAACCGTGCTCGTGGACCGTGGGCTGGCCGCCGTGGCACTGCCGCCCGGCTCGGAGCACAAGCCAACCATCGAGACCGGCATGATGCGGCTGCTGACCGAGCACGAGCAAAAGGCCGCGAAGCGCAGGCCCGCGCCCGGCGCGTGGTCATTCCGCGCGGAGGAGGCTCGATAACATGACGCGGCCCTCCATCACCTGCGTTTGGCTTCTCCTCATGCACACGGCCGCATGTGCGCAGTCGGAGTCGTCATCAGCCTCCTCCAAGCTGGGCGACTACGAGGCGACGTACCAATCGGGCCTGCGGAAAATCCAGGCACCGCTCCTCAGCGGCTACGTCGCGAAACTCCAGCAGCTCTCCGTGACCGCGCCGCCACCCGAGAGACCGGCGATTCAGGCCGAGCAGGAGCGCGTGGAGAAAATCATCGCAAGTGGTGGCATCGTCGATCTCCGGTCCGCCAGTTCCACGCAGCCGCAAGACCAACGTCCGGGCGCGGGGCCCGGAGGGCGGCCCCCGCCGGGAGCAGTACTGGTGCTCAGGCCTGACACGGCAAAGGGTCCGGCTGTCCTCGGAGCGACGCTTACGATCGGAAAAGCGCGCTGGACTCTGGCGTCACTGGAGGCGGGCAGCTACGACATCAGCATCGTGTGCGCATACCCGCCCTTCAAAGGCAGCGCCTCCATCTCAGCCGCTCTCGCAGGAGACGAGACGAGTGAAATCCTCAGCGAGGCACGCGGCACCACCGCGCCCGACCAGTTCCGGTTTATCCGGCTTGGAAAAATTCGTGTCAAAGACGACGTGAAGAATGAGGACCTGACGCTGACCTTGAACGCCACGGACCTGCCCGGCGTGCAGGTTCGTCAGGTGATCATCTCCAAGCCGCAGCCGCCGCCTTGAGTGCATCGGGCGAGTCCGTCACGGCACGCATTTTTTTTGATGATGCCCGCTGCAGCGAAGGGTGTGAGGCGTGCAGTCGTCCGGGGACGAACGCTGGGTTTGACGGGTCGCGAGGCGGGATGCGCCCGCCTACTTCGCCGGAGCGCCGAGCACGGGCAGTGCTGACTTTTTCGCCTGCTCCGGCTTTGCGGGGACGACCGTTAGCCAGATTTGATCGCTCTCATCGACCAACGACGTTCCGCGTCTGGCTTCTCCGCGCAGCGCAAAGCGCGCGGTGCGGTGCAAGAGCGGCTTGGCTTCTTTTGCGAAGACCGCACACCTGATCGGGCAGCTCGCTGACGGCGCGGTGGCGCTGGCCGTCACGCTGATCTTCACCTCGCCTTTCTTCTCATCCACCAGCGCGCTCTCCGCCAGCACACCCGGCGGGAGCCCTTCAAGGCAGGCGACCAAGGGTCCGGTCACTCCGCCCAGACGCGTCACTTTCGCGGTGATCTCGCTCGTGGCCCCTGCCGCGATGACGATGGCGTCCTTGCTGGTGAGCACCACCTGAAGGTCTGGCCGGTCAGGGCCGATCTCGATGACGTAACTGTGGAGATCACCACCTTTGTTGAAGAGATCCGACACCACTGCCTGATAGGTGCCGTCTGCCGCCGCGACGAAGGCTGTCAGTGGATCTGGCAGATCGCCTTGGTCGTCATTGCTGGCGAGAACCTTCCCCTCAGCGGACTCGATGCGCAGCGCCGCATCGAGCGGCATGCCAAGTTCCTTCGACCGCACGCGCACCGTGAGCCGCTCGCCCTTCTTCGCCTGAAACGCATAGCGGTCCACATCACCCCCGACGCTAATCGTGCCGCCAGCCACGCACGGGAGGCCCACAAAAAAGGCTTCGGTCACCGTGTTGTCAGGCTCCTTCTCCACTACGGGGATCGTCGGCGACACCCGCATCTGCATCGGGCCGATGGACCACTTGGGGAGTTGCAGCAGCGAGATCCCATCACCTGAAACGGATCGCGCGCCGTCGATCTCGAAAGCGGGATCGATCTTCTCGAGATTGAAGCCGCGCAACTCCACCTGCTGTTTCACACCGGCAGGCAGCACGGCGGGGAGCAATTGGGTGACGACCGGCTCCGTCGTCAGGCTGATCCGATACACCACCGTGGCACCTCCAGTGAAGCGCACGTCGGCGCGTGGAGGATGATCGAAGCCCGAGATCTGCACGGTGTAGCTGCCGGTCTTCTCGATCCGACGCGCCAAAAACGGATCGAGATTCCGTCCATCGTGCGCGCTGGCCACGCGGGTGCCATGCTCGTCAAACAAGCCAAGCACCGCATCCACAGGCGATCCCAGCGCATAGGCCTCAACGGCGGCGATGATGGTGCGCCCGGCCTCGGCGTGAAACGTGAAGCCGTCGATGTCGCCGGCCTTCGCCAGCACGCCGTTCACGCACACCGGCAGTCGGTCGAGTTTCTGACCCGCCCCCAGCGCGTCGTTTGCCTCCTTCTCCGCCATCTCCGGGAGCACTCCCACGCTGAACCAACGCGGCAACGAAGCACCTTCCGCAGTCACCACGCGCACCAGCCGCAGCCCTGTGACCGCGTCCAGCGCGAGGGTTGCCGTCGCATTTCCTTTCGCATCCGGAGGCGAGATCGTGACGCCTTCCCCGGAAATCCAAACGCCCGCCCCGTCACTGGAAACTTTTCCACCCAGCGTGATCGGAAAAGTGGTGCCTTGTTTTCCACCGGCAGGAAACAAATGCGTGAGCGTCGGCTCCGCCGCAAAAAGCACAGCGCAAAAGCTCCAGCATAGGAGCAACCCAAACGCGCGGCGGCCATTCATTGGAGCCCCGCCGTCAGGCAACTTTGGGCGGACGCCGGTAAACTTCACGCAAACAACTCCTTGATCGGCTTGCCGCCGCTGACGATCTGAACAGGCCGGCCTGTGGTCGTGTGCAACACTTGGTGCGGGTCGATGCCGAGCTTGGTGTAAAGAGACACGGCAAAGTCCTCCGGCGAGTAGATGTTCTCCGCCGCATAGTAGCCCTTTGGGTCCGTCGCGCCGACGATCTGTCCGCCGGGGATTCCGCCGCCGGCCATCAGCACGCTCATCGCGCCCGGCCAGTGATCGCGGCCGGAGTCTTTGTTCACTTTTGGCGTGCGGCCGAACTCACCCAGGCAGATGACCAGCGTGCTCCCGAGCATGCCGCGCTGGTCGAGGTCGTTGATCAGGCCGCTCAGACCTTTGTCGAGCTTCTCGGCATAGCTCTCCTTTTTGAAGAGATTGAAGATGTTCCGGTGATGATCCCAGCCGCCCCAATAGACCACGGAGAAAGACACGCCGACTTCCGCGAGACGACGCGCGAGGAGCAGCCGCTGGCCGAAATCATTGTCGCCGTACATTTTGCGCGTGGCCTCGGGCTCTTTGCCCAAATCAAACGCCGCCTGCGCAGTCGGCGATGTCACCAGTTCCATGCCCTGTTTGTAAAACTCGTCGAAGCCCACGGTCGGATCCTCCGCCGCCTTGTCGGTGATGCGCTTCATGTCATCGAGCGTCGCGCGCAAGGCGTTGCGGCTCATCGCGCGGCCTTCGCTGATGTCGCGCGGGATCGCCACATCGCGCACCCGGAAAGATTTGTCGCTCGGATTGCCGCCCACCACGAAAGGCGCGTGCTGCGCGCCGAGGAAGTTCGGCCCGCCCGAGCGCGACACGCTGGGCATCGACATGTAGCCGGGCAATCCATTCCGCAGCCCCCGTTGCGCGGACACCACCGACCCGATGGACGGATGAAAACTCACAAACGCGCCGCAGCCAACCGGCACCGGCGTCGGCGAGCCCGTCATCATGTAATGGTTCCCGCCGCCGTGATTCGGGTCCTTGTGGCAGATCGAGCGCACGACACTGAACTTGTCGAAGCTCTTCGCCAGCAGCGGCATCGTCTCGCAGAAATGCACGCCAGGCACAGAGGTCGGGATGGACTTGAACTCACCGCGGATCTCCTTTGGCGCGTCCGGCTTCGGATCGAACGTCTCGTAATGCGACGGCCCGCCATCGAGCCAGACCAGAATGCAGTTCATCTGCTCGGGACTCACCTTCCCGCGCGCTGCGGCGGCCTGCGCACGCATCGCCAGAATGTCCGAGAACGTCACACCACCGATGGCACCAAATCCAAGCTGGAGGAAATCACGGCGCGCCATGCCGGCGCAGTTGGTTTTCAAAAGGGAAATCACAGGCTCTTTCTACGAGCCCCAGCCGCGCGCTCTTGCGCCTCGTCGATCCAGTCCGCTAAAGCCACTTGAGAAAGGGGCTCCTCGTTTACGCGCCTGACCGCTCCGCCCAAAGCATCCCTTTGCGCTGCCACTCTCGCATCAGATCTCTAAAGGCCACGGTCGGTGGATCATCCCGCTCATCGGACCAAACGATGACGAGCGGCACGGTGTGCGCAGGCGTCAGCGGCACCACGCGCAGGTACGTGTCCGCAGCATTGGGCGAGACGCCTTCGGAGATGATGCCGATGCCCGCGCCTGCCTCGACGTAACTGAGCACGGTGCCGACCAGGCTCGGCGTGTGGGCGAACGCTGGCGTGAATCCAGCGGCGCGACACGCGGCGATGATCTCATCGTGCAGCCCCACGCCTTCGCGGCGCGCGAGGATGATCAGCGGCTCGTGCTTCAGCGCTTTCCACGCCAGCGACTTCTTCACCGCGAGGCGATGCTTTGCGGGCAGCACGGCGCAGAGCCGCTCGTTTCGCAGCAGCATCGTGCGCAGACCCAGCGCGTGATTCGAAAGCACGGGCCGCGTGATTGCGACGGACAGCCTGCCTTTGGCCACCATCTCCCACACGCGCTCCGGCGTGCGCTCCTCGAGATGCACGGCGACTCTCGGAAAGCGTTTCCGGTATTCATGCAGCAACCGCCCGAGAAACGGCTGCGTCGGCGGTCCGATGTAGCCGAGGCGCAGCTCGCCTTCTTCTCCCGCCGCAGTCCGCTGCACGCGGCGGATCGATTCCGCCAGCCGCTCCAGTGTCACGGCCGTCTCGTGCAGCAACACCGACCCGGCAGGCGTGAGGCGCACGGTGCGGCGGTTGCGCTCGATCAGCACGGCGTTCAGCTCACGCTCGATCTCCTGAATCGCGCGGCTCAAAGCCGGCTGGGCGATGTGGAGACGGCGTGCCGCGCGCGAGAAGCTCAGCTCCTCGGCCACTGCTTGAAAGTACCGCAGATGTCTCAAGTCCATGCGCGCTCCCTTATACCCATCCGGCATGAGTGCGATAGCAAATGTCTATTTTTGATCGCATCGGGACCTGCTTATGGATCGGCCGTCATGCTCCGCCTCTCCCGCATCGTCCCCTGCCTCTCGCTCTGCGTGCCGCTTCTTTGTGAGGCGGGCGCAAAGGTCGCTGACTCCGTTGTCACCCCGTCGGAGGAGACTCTCACTTTCAGTCTCGAGGCGCGCCTGCGCGGCGAGTGGAGGGAAAACAACTTTGATTTCAACAGCAGCGCGGACGCCCTGACCGATGACGTGTGGCTGCTGAGCCGCTTGCGGCTCGGGGGGAATTGGAAGCCGTCCTCATCGTTCCGCCTCCACATCGAAGGCCAGGATGCGCGCGAGTTCTTCAGCGACCGTCCAAACATCCCAGCCCAGCTCGGTGCGGAGGGTGATGATGCGTTTGATCTGCGCCAGGCGTTTGTCGAACTCGGCGAGCCCTCGCATCTCAGCGCGAGCATCGGCCGGCAGGAAATGAACTATGGCGATGGCCGTCTGATCAGCCGCTCACCGTGGAGGAACGTCAGCCAGACCTTTGATGCGGTGAAGCTGCATTACGCTTCGGACAAATGGTGGCTCGTTGTCTTCACCTCCTGTGTCGTGCGCGCTGAGAGGGGCTAGTTTAACCTGAGCGACTGGCTGGACGACGGCGATGCGCGCAATCAGTTTTTCAGCGGCCTCTATTTCAGCACCACCGCCATCGATGTGCAGGTCACCGATCTCTACGCCTTTGAGCTGCACGAGGAGGACAATGGCGGCAGCGACTTCGTCACTCTCGG